>NZ_CAFI01000239.1 GCF_000239775.1 Bradyrhizobium sp. ORS 375 | reverse complement strand
CCCGTCTGTTGTGCGACGCACCTAGTTGCTGTGCAGCATAGGCCTGTTCCGGCCTTTCCCATGTGACTTGAACCCTGAACGTCCGGTTCAAATCAGTCATGAATTTGACGGCAATCTAGCGAAAAACGGCCCCCTCGCCCTTGACCTGCGACAAACCCGGCCGTCCGGCGCCCCGCTGACACGGTTTGCAGGATCGCCAGATCTCGTCGCCTGATCGATAGCGAATGCGCAGGCGCCCCTTCAAGGCGCACGATGTCTCAGGGCCGGTCGAACCCCGGTCTTGCCTGCCTCAGATCGTCCGCGAACCGGATCGGGCGCGAGCCTCAGGCGCTGATGATGTCGTGGAGATCGAGCGGCTTGTCGACCTGGGCGAACCACTCCGCGCGGTTCGCGGCGCGCCGGCGGCCGCGCTCGTCGAGCGGCAGCTTCAGCTGGCGCAACAGGCTCGTCACCTCCTCGCGCGCCGTGACATGACCGAGATTGGGCCGCGTGCCGAGTGTCGCCTCGTCGATGTCGTCGAGCGCGGTCAGTCCGCGCGGGAAGAACTCGCGATACACCACGCGCTCGGCAAAGCCGTCGATGGCGCGGAAACCGAGCCGCAGCGACAGATCCTTGAGGCCGTCGGCGACCAGCTGCTTGTTGCGCGAGCCGAGCATGGACAGGCGATTGCGCACCACGATCCAGTCGGTCATGGCGCCGTCCACCTGACGGCGCTTGCGCCGGACGTCGCGCACCATCTCGGCGTAGTGACTCTCCCCTGTCACCGCATAGGTCGCGGCGTCCACCGTGCCGAGCACGTCGAAGTCCAGGAAGCTGTCGTTGATCGGGGTGACCAGCGTGTCGGCCATCGAGTGCGCCAGGCGCATCAGATAGCTGTCGTTGCCGGGCGTATCGATGACGATGAAATCGAACGAGCGTTCGACCGCGCTCACCGCCTCCATGAACTGCTGGAACTCGGTGTTCTCGTTCTCGTCGATCTGCAGCGTCTGGCCGAGCTGGATGCAGTAGTGCGTCGGCAGCTCCAGGCGCAGACCGGTGCGCCGCGCCCAGGCGCTGCGGTTGCTGATGTAGTGGGTGAAGCTCTGCTGGCGGCAGTCCAGATCGATGGTGGCGACGCGCTGGCCCGCCTTCAAGAGTGCAACGGCGATGTGCAGGGCGGTGGTGGACTTTCCCGACCCGCCCTTCTCGTTTCCAAGCACAACCACGTGGGCCGAGCCCGATTGTCCTTGGCTAGTCTGCACCAGCATGTTTTCGACCCCTTACGATCATCTTCGAGTCACGGTCGTCTGCGGTCAAGTGAAATGCAGCATCATCGTGAATCCCACGGGGGATGCGCCCTCCGCTACTACTTGGGCACGCGCGTTTACCAACTCCGCATGAGATGCGGAGACGTGCTAACAGGCGTATTCAAGTAGGCTGAGCGGTTTGCATCGCTGTTGTGAAAGGCGCTCTGCCGAGCGTCAAGGCCGAACCGAGAAACTGCAATTTTTCGCTGCGAGATCGAGCAAAAATGTCACGACATCCGCGTATCGCCCGTACCGTTGCCGCCCTGCGTCGCGAGCTCGACAGCCTGCGCGCGAGAAAGGCCAGCATCGCTCTCGTGCCGACCATGGGCGCGCTGCACGAGGGTCACATTTCGCTCGTTCGCCTGGCGAGGCGCCGCGCCGACAAGGTCGTCGTCTCGATCTTCGTCAACCCGACTCAGTTCGCGCCGACGGAGGATTTCGGCTCTTACCCGCGTACCTGGAAGGAGGATGTTGCCAAGCTCAGCGCCGAGCGCGTCGATCTGATCTGGCACCCCGACGCGAAGGCGATGTATCCCGACGGCTTCGCGACGCGCGTCTTGCCGGAAGGCGCGGCGCTGGCCGGGCTGGAGGATCGCTTCCGCCCGCATTTCTTCGGCGGCGTCGCCACGGTGGTCGCCAAGCTGTTCACCCAATGCCGGCCAGACGTCGCCATCTTCGGCGAGAAGGACTATCAGCAGCTCCGCGTCGTGACGCAGATGGCGCGCGATCTCGATCTCGGCGTTCGCGTCGTGGGCTCGCGTACGGTGCGCGAACGTGACGGGCTCGCGATGTCCTCGCGCAATGTCTATCTCAGTGCAGACGAGCGGCGTGCGGCGCCGACATTGCACCGCGTGCTGAAGCAGATCGCAGCACGCCTGCGCGCCGGCGACGACATGCAGCAGGCGGTTCGTGACGGCGCCATGACGATCACCGAAGCCGGTTTCGCTCTGGACTATCTCGAAGTCCGCCACGCCGAGACGCTCGCGCCGCTGGCTCCAAAGGAGCCCGGCCCGAAGCGGATCTTAGTTGCGGCCAAGATCGGAACCACACGGCTGATCGATAACATCGCGGCGTGAGCTTCGTCAGCAAAGGCAGCACCAAGGCCATTACGACATTGCACTCTCTGGGGAGTGCCCATGAATGCGCCCTCTCTCCTTGCGGGAGAGGGCATGCACGGCCTCTCAGCCCGCTCGCTTGGGTGAGCGGTATCTATCCAAGCGTCGCGTTCGGGGAGAGATACCCCTCACCGCAGCGCGCTCGTTGCATTGTCCTACATGCCCTCTCCCGCAAAGGGAGATGGCGCAGCAACTGAGGCCGCTATGATGATGCACTGCTTTACGGCGGAGGCGGACTTGCCAGCGGCGCGTTGCTCGCGCCAATAAACCGCTACAGCAGCCCGAGATCCCGCAGCTCGCGGCGCAGCGGCTCGGGCATCGCCTCGACGCCGGCGGCGCTGGCCTTGCCGAGATCGGTGGGAGCGTCCTCCGCGGTCAGATAGCGCCAGCCCTGGAACGGGCGCATCGGCCGCGGGGACACCGCAATCACCTTCGGCTGCATGATGATGCGGCAGCGGCCGATGCCGTCGCCGTCGCGGAACGGCTCGATGGCTGTGATCTTCTCCCGCGCGGCGACCTCGCCGCGAATCACCCAGTACAGCGAGCCGCCGGCGAGGATGTCCTCGACCCGCTTCGGCGTCATCCGCGTCACATGGACGTGCTGCTGCGGCAGGCCCTTCTTCTTCGCCGCAAGCATGCGCTCGGCGATCCATTCCTTGAGCTCTTTGACCGACTCGCAGCCGACGGCCAGCTTGATCAGATGCAGAGGCATGGTGGCGTTCGACCGGGCGCTATTCGTCTTTGGCGGCGGGCTCGGCGGCGTCGGGCGCCGCCTGCGGCGCGGCCGCAGCGGGCTTCGGCTTC
>NZ_CAFI01000240.1 GCF_000239775.1 Bradyrhizobium sp. ORS 375 | reverse complement strand
CGGCGCAGCCGCGATCTGCGCCGGCGCAGCAGCGCACCAGCTACGACCGCGGGCTGCCCATCTCCTCGCCCGAGCCGCCACCACCACCGCCGCCGTCCGCACCATCGTCGGGACACGGCGCGACCCGGTTCTCATCCGTGTTCGGCACGAGGAGGCGCTGAGATGACCAGGCACCGCGGCCGCGGCATGGCGGCGATCAACTATCCCATCGGCATGAATCTCGGCGGCGACCCGAGCCAGGCGCTGGTGCACTCGAACCCCAGCGGCAAGTTCACGGTGGCGCTGTCGTCGATCGATCTCGGACAAGGCATGAAGTCGGTGACGCGGCAGATCTGCGCCGAGACGCTCGGCGTGCCCGTCGAGGACGTCTATGTCGACACGGCGGACTCCGACACCGGCCCGCACTGCATGGGCTCGTTCGCCTCGCGCGGCACGCATCGCGTCGGCAACGCGGTCATGGCTGCGGCGAAGGAGGCGCGCGGCGTGATGATGGAGGCGGCCGCGGAAGAGCTCGAGGTCAATGCCAGCGATCTCGAAACGGACGGCCGCGGCAACATCCATGTCAAGGGCGCGCCGCACCGGTCGATCTCGGTGAAGGACGTCGCGATCGCCGCGCAATTCCGGCAGGGCAAGACGATCTCGGGGCGCGGCATCTTTCTCGTGCCGCTGTCGGACGTCGATCCCGAGACCGGCGAGATGTCGCCGGCGACATGCTACGCGCATGCCTGCCTCGTCGCGGAGGTCGATGTCGACGACGAGACCGGCGAGGTCGGCGTGGTCAGGATGGACTCTGCCTATGAGCTAGGCCGTGCGCTCAATCCGCGCCTCGTCGAGCAGCAGCTGGTCGGCGGCGCCTGGATGGGGATGAGCCACGCGCTGTATGAGACGACGGAGCCGTATTATCCCGATCCCAGGCAGGGCCCGCGCGACTTCGTCGAATATCTGATGCCTGGGCCGGGCGATATCTGTCCGCACGATATCGCGGTGCTGGAGCGGCCCGCGCCTGACGGTCCGTTCGGCGGCAAGGGCCCGGGCGAGATGTGCGCCAATCCGGTGCTGCCGGCGATCGCGAATGCGATCTTCAATGCGGTCGGCGTGCGCATCGACGAGCTGCCGATCACGCCCGAAAAAGTGCTGCGCGCGATCAAGGCCCAGGGCGGCGCGCGGCCGCAGACGCGGCGGTGACGGCGCATGGTCGTTCGCAGCACCATTGTCGGCATCGACTCGCCGCAGGCGCTGGAGAAGGCGTTGCGCGCGGCCTATTACCTCGCCGATGAGGGGCTCTCCACCGCGGCCTATCTCGCGCTCGCGCTCGGCAAGCCGCTGCTGCTGGAGGGCGCGCCAGGTGTCGGCAAGACCGAGGCGGCGAAGGCGATTGCGGCAGTGCTCGGCCGCAAGCTGATCCGGCTGCAATGCTACGAGGGCATCGATGCAGCGGCCGCCCTCTACGAGTGGAACTATCCGCGCCAGATGCTCGCGATCCGCCAAGCGGGCGAGGAGAGCATCGACATCTATGGCGAGAGCTTTCTGATCGAGCGGCCGATGCTGGCCTGCCTGCGTGCGCCTGACGCGACCGTGCTGCTGATTGACGAAATCGATCGCGCCGACCAGGAGTTCGAGGCGTTCCTGCTCGAATTCCTCTCCGACTTCCAGATCTCGATCCCCGAGCGCGGCACCGTGCGCGCCGCCGAGCGGCCGATCGTCGTGCTGACCTCGAACCGCACGCGCGACCTGCATGAAGCCCTGCGCCGCCGCTGCGTCTATCACTGGATCGACTATCCCGACGCCGAGCGCGAGGCGCGGATCGTGATGATGCGCGCCTCCAGCGTCGCCGAGGCGACCGCACGCGCGGTGGTCGCGGCCGTCGCCAAGCTCAGGCGCGAGCCGCTGAGCAAGGCGCCGGGAATTGCCGAGGCGGTCGATTGGGCGGAGGCGGCGACGCTGCTGAACACGACCGGCGCGCGCTGGCCGGACGCG
>NZ_CAFI01000241.1 GCF_000239775.1 Bradyrhizobium sp. ORS 375 | reverse complement strand
GATGGGCGTAGATGAAGTTCAGCCCAGGCGTGGTGCCCCAATGGCCGAGCAGGCGCGGCTTGATGTGCTCCGGCTTGAGCGGCTCGCGCAGCAGCGGATTGTCGAGCAGGTAGATCTGACCGACCGAGAGGTAATTGGCCGCGCGCCAGTAGCGGTCGAGCAGATCGAGATCGTCGGCCGGATGGGTGGGAGAAGTGATCTGCATGGGACCTCGCTTGCCGTCCGCTTCGCGCTGCGGAAGATTACATGAGAGTAACGCCGCACCGTCCAGTTCCAGCGCGGCTGCAGCATAGAACGGGAATGTGATGGCTGGACTTGCGCAGCCTCAGAACGCTGCCGGGTTACGTTCTACATTGTTCTTGTCTTGTTCTTATTTTGTGCTATGTCTTGGCCATGAGCCGAGCATCTTCACATGCCCTCAAGCGCCCACCGGTCCAGGTGCCCTCCGAGCCGGTGGGCGCGCCTTCCTCAGCTCCTGAAAAGGACTTTCCCGAACTCGCGGTCGCCATCGAACGGGGCCGGCGCCGCGGCCGGGGTGCACTATCCAATGCGAGCGGCCGCTACGAGGCTGAAGCTCGCGTTGTCTTCGATGACGGCTGGCAGAGCCTGGAAGAGTTGCCGCCGTTCAAGACCACGGTCGCCACCGATACCTCCCGCAAGGTCATCACCCGCAACGACTCGCCAGATATCGGATTCGATCGCTCGATCAATCCGTATCGCGGCTGCGAGCACGGCTGCGTCTATTGCTTCGCGCGGCCGACCCATGCCTTTCTCGGCCTCTCGCCGGGGCTCGACTTCGAATCCAAGCTGTTCGTGAAGCCGGATGCGCCCGCGCTGCTGGAGAAGGAGCTCGCGGCCAGCGGCTATGAGCCGCGGATGATCGCGATCGGCACCAACACCGATCCGTACCAGCCGATCGAGCGTGAGCGGAAGATCATGCGCGGCATCCTCGAGGTGCTGGAAAGGGTTGGCCATCCCGTCGGAATCGTCACCAAGTCGGCGCTGGTGATGCGTGATGCCGACATTCTGGCGCGGATGGCCAAGAAGAACCTGGCGAAAGTCGCGATCTCCGTGACTACGCTGGATCCGAAGCTGGCGCGCACCATGGAGCCGCGGGCGTCGACGCCGTCGAAGCGGCTGGAGGCGCTGCAGGCGCTGTCGAAGGCCGGCATTCCGACCACCGTCATGGTGGCGCCGGTGATACCTGCGCTGAACGACAGCGAGATCGAGCGTATCCTGGACGCTGCCGCCCATGCCGGGGTCAAGGAAGCCGCTTACGTGCTGCTGCGGCTGCCGTTGGAGGTGCGCGACCTGTTCCGCGAATGGCTGCTGGAGAATTATCCGGACCGCTATCGCCACGTCTTCACCCTGATCCGCGACATGCGCGGCGGTCGCGACTACGACTCGCAATGGGGGACGCGGATGAAGGGCACGGGACCAATGGCCTGGATGATCGGCCGTCGCTTCGAGATCGCCTGCGAGAAGCTCGGGCTGAACAAGCGGCGGACCAAGCTCACGACGGATCATTTCGTGCGGCCGAAGGGCGGCGGGCAGCAGCTCAGCCTGTTTTGAGTTCTGTGGAGCGGTCAATGAGTGCAGAGGTCGTGCCCCGTTTCACCGTCATTACTCTCGGCGTCTCCGGCATGCGCCGGAGCATCGCGTTTTATGCTTCGCTTGGGTTTGTCCGGAAGTTCAGAGCGACTGGCGAGGCCGTGGCGTTTTTCGAGACCGGCGGGACCGTCTTGGCGCTGTACCCCTGGGAGGCGCTCGCGCAGGACGCGGGCGTTGCGGACCAACCGCGGCCGCCGGCCTTCCGTGGTGTGACGCTGGCTTGGACTTGTTGCTCGGAGGCCGAGGTCGATACCGCGCTTGCATCGGCGGTTGAGAAGGGCGCGACGCTGCTGAAGCCGGCAAAGCCCACCGATTATGGTGGTTACAGCGGCTATTTTGCCGATCCGGACGGTCATGTCTGGGAGGTGGTCGTGGCGCCGGGAATCGATGTCGGCGAGGACAATCGCGTGCATCTGCCCGCCTGATCTCTGCCGTTCGGGGCTGCAGTGGGAATAGCGGGGAATTGAGCAGGGTTCCGGTTGCGTCGCTGCCGCCCCTTCCGCACCATGCCCGCCATGATTCGGGATCAATCGAAAAAGCCGGGCAGGACGAAAGCGGCCAGCGGTGCGGCGACGAAAGTGGGTGCGGCGAAGGGCGCCGCCAAATCTCCGGCCAAGCTCGGCAAGGGCGTCATCGCGGTGGCGCCGCCGAGCTTCCGGCGCGAGCGTGCGCTGTTGAAGCAGGGCGTCTGGCCGGTCGCGGGCTGCGACGAAGCCGGCCGTGGGCCGCTGGCGGGTCCGGTGGTGGCGGCGGCGGTGATTCTCGACCCCGACCGCATTCCGAAGGGGCTCGACGACTCCAAGCGGCTGACCGCCGAGCAGCGGGAGCTGCTGTTCGACAAGATCTGCAAGACCGCGGCGTTTGCCGTCGCCATTGCCTCACCGGCGCGAATCGACCGCGACAACATCCTGCGGGCCTCGCTCTGGGCGCTGTCGCGCGCGGTGAAGGCGCTGCCGGAGGCGCCGAGACATGTGTTCGTCGATGGCCGCGACCGCATCGATGTCGATTGCAATTGCGAGGCGGTGATCGGGGGCGATGGGCTGGTGATGTCGATCGCCGCGGCCTCGATCGTTGCCAAGGTCACGCGCGACCGGCTGATGTGCGCGCTGGCGCAGGACTGCCCCGGTTACGGCTTCGAGCAGCACAAGGGGTACGCGGTGCCGGAGCATCTCGCCGCACTGGACCGGCTCGGTCCCTCGGTGCATCACCGCAGCCTGTTCGCCCCGGTCGTGGCAGCACGGCGCAAGCATCAGCCCTGGACCGAGGCGCCGGAGCCCGACCTGTTCGCAGAGGTGACGGTGGTGACCTCCACCGAAATCTCGCTGGAAGCCTGATGCAGGTTGCCTCGACCGCGCCGCGGTCTTAAAGCTTGAGATAGCCAACCAGCACGAATTGTCACTCCTCGCAGCGGGGGCGGTCCTGTGCGCCTCGATCACGCGGTA
Source organism: Bradyrhizobium sp. ORS 375 (assembly GCF_000239775.1). GTDB lineage: Bacteria > Pseudomonadota > Alphaproteobacteria > Rhizobiales > Xanthobacteraceae > Bradyrhizobium. The sequence goes on along the minus strand of NZ_CAFI01000241.1, from coordinate 2,307 downwards.
TCGATTGCGGGCAAGGGACAAGCGCTGCCGATGAGGGACGGTCCTGCCGGCCTTCTCGACCTCCCCAGCGGTCCAGCCAAGCGATCCAGCCGTTCATGCGTTTCACGTCACTGGTAGTCGAACTGATCCGCGCCAGACCGCGGCTGGTCGTCGTCATCGTGGTGCTGTGCCAGGCTCTGATGTGGCTCGGCGTCGCCGTGCTGTTCTACCGCAGTCCGCCGGGCCAGCTTGCCACCGCGATCGCGTTCGGGCGGGAATATCAGGTCGGCACCGACCTCGGACCGCCGCTGTCGTTCTGGCTCTCGGACATCGCCTATCGGGCCGCCGGCAACCACGCCTTCGGCGTCTATCTGCTGGCGGTGCTGTGTTCGGCGCTCAGCCTCTGGGTCGTCTATCTCCTGTCGCGCACGATCGTCGGCGGCCAGCAGGCCGTGCTGGCGGTGCTCCTGACCATGACGATCACGGCCTTCGGCGCGCCGACCCTGGAGTTCGGACCCGAGGTGCTGGCGCGGCCGCTCTGGGCGCTGCTGCTGCTGCACAGCTGGCGAATTCTCGGACAAGGCCGGCGCAATGCGTGGTTCGCCTGGTCGATCGAGGCCGGCCTCTTGCTGCTCACCACGCCGGCCGCCGCCGGCCTGCTGCTGCTGCTCGCCGGCTTCACGGTGTCGACCGCGCAGGGCCGCCGCGTGCTGCGCTCGTTCGATCCGTTGTTCGCGCTGCTCGTCGTGCTGGCGCTGGCGCTGCCCTATCTGATCTTCGTGCTGCGCTCCGACAGCGTCGGACTGCCGGCCTTGCCCATGCTTGCCGAGTTGTCGGCGCGCGGCTGGCACTGGCTGGCGCTGGCCGGGGGATTGCTGCTGGCGATCTCGGCGGTGGTGTTGCTCGTGCTGCTCGACGCCGGCTGGATGAGCCGCGGCGAGACGGACGCCCCGATCATCTATCGCCGCTCCGTCTCGCCGCTGGCCCGCGACTTCGTCTATTGCTTCGCGATCGCACCGGCCCTGGCCGCCAGCTTGCTCTCCGGCCTGTTCGGCCTTCCGACGTTGCTCGGGGGGACGGCCGTCACCTTGACCATGGTCGGCCTCGCTTTGGTGGTCGCCTCGGGCGACCTGATCTATCTGCGGCGGCAGCGGCTGTTGCGGATGGTCTGGGCGGCGGCGGTCGCCGCGCCTGCCGTGCTCGTGGCCGGCCGCGCGGTGGTGCTGCCCTTGTTCGGGGATGGCGAGGTCGCGACGTCGATGCCGGCCCGCGACATCTCCCGCTTCTTCGTCGACAGTTTTGAGCGCCGCACCAACCAGCGGCTGCAGGCGGTCGCCGGCGATCCGCAACTCGCCAGCCTGGTGGCGCTCGGCCGCCGTCGCGCGCATCTGTTCCTTGACGCCACGCCGCAGCGGACGCCGTGGATCACGGCGGCGAAGTTCGCCGAGAGCGGCGGCATCGTGGTCTGGCGCGCCTCGGACACCGCCGGCACGCCGCCGCCGGAGCTGGTTCAGCGCTTCCCCGGGCTGGTCCCGGAGGTGCCGCGCAGCTTCGACTGGCTGATCAACGGCCGCCAGCCGGTGCTGCGCATCGGCTGGGCCATCGTGCGGCCGAAGGGGCCGTAGCGCTCTCCGTCATTGCGAGCGAAGCGAAGCAATCCAGAGTCGTGAGCGGGACTCTGGATTGCTTCGTCGCAAGGGCTCCTCGCAATGACGTGGAGAGGGCTGGGGCCTACACCGCCAGCACCGTCGCGATCGATCGCAGATCCTGCCACGACAGCCGCTTGTAGGACGGCGAGCGCAACAGATAGGCCGGGTGGAAGGTCGCGATCGCGCGGATGGTGCGCTTGCCGGTGTCGTAGTCGCGCCATTTGCCGCGCATGCGCATGATGCCCTCGGTGGTGCCGAGCAGCGCCTGCGTCGACGGGTTGCCGAGCGTCACCAGCACGTCGGGATCGACCAGCTCGATCTGGCGGCGGATGAAGGGCAGGCAGATCTGCGTCTCCTGCGGCGTCGGCGTGCGGTTGCCGGGCGGCCGCCACGGGATGACGTTGGCGATGTAGACCTTCGTGCGATCGAGCCCGATCGCGCCGATCATGCGGTCGAGCAGTTTTCCAGAGCGGCCGACGAAGGGCAGCCCCTCGATGTCCTCGTCGCGGCCGGGCGCCTCGCCGACCAGCATGATGCGGGCCTCCGGATTGCCGTCGGCGAACACCAGCCGCGAGGCCGTCTGCTTCAGCGCGCAGCCGTCGAAATTCTCCAGCAGCTCGCGCAGCGCCTGGAGCGTCGGCGCGGTCCGCGCGGCCTCGCGCGCGGAAGCGATGGCTGC
>NZ_CAFI01000242.1 GCF_000239775.1 Bradyrhizobium sp. ORS 375 | reverse complement strand
TCGAACCTGCTGCGAGTGGGCCGCGCGCGAGCGGCGGAAGCCCCAGGAGCGTGCAATGGAGGGACCGGCGGTGTAGCCGACGACGGCGCCCGCGACTGCGCCGACCGGGCCGAACACGACCGCGCCTGACAGCGCGCCGAGCGCGGCGTCGCCGCCGCGATGCTCGTCCGCCCGTGCAGACATCGCGCCGGATGTCGCAAGTGCGAGTGCAAGCGCCGTTGTGGCCAACATTCTGGTCATGCGGTGTCCCCTCCGTCTCACCAGCGCCGAATTGACCGACAAATGTGGCGAGAAGAATGCGGCCATGGGACGACATGGTGCGCCGGGGTGCCGCACTGGGATGGCCCTGCGCGGCGCTGTCAGCTCTGCGTCACTCTGCGCGAGCCGTATTTCGCGCGCCATTTCGGACCGGGCCCTCGCATGTAGTAGCGCTCGGGACGGTACGGATCGCTGACCAGCGCGAGGAAGCTCTTCCAGCGATCGCGCAACGCAGCCAGGCGACGAGTTCCGGAAACGAACATGTCGAAGCGCCTCGCGGTCAGTGCATGAGGCCGAGAACGGACGAGAACGGCACCGCGAAGATCTCCTCGTCGAGATCGTCGGCGACGTGAAGGACCCAGTCACGCCAGTCCTCCTCGCTCTCCGCCGAGATCAGCGCGTGCATCACGCGCGTGGCGTGATCGCGCGCCTCGGAGAGATCGAGGACCGCGGTTCCGCGCCGGTCGATCAGGATCTCGTCGTCGTTGGAGCAATGAAAGAAGACCTGCGCCATGCCGCGCTCCTCAGCCACCATCGAAGATTCTGGCACACCAGTAACAGCGCTGGGCCCTGCATGGAATTACGATTGAGCCCGTAAGGTAAATTACGGGCGCAGTGTGGCCTTTTGGAACCGCATTCGCCGTGACTGCACTCACACAAGGGTGCTGATTTTGGAACTCCGCGTGTCTCGCATGGTTAAGGGCGGATTCCAGTGCGATAGGAGCACCAGGCATGATGTCGGAAACCCAGATTCATGCAGTCGCCCGCCAGATGCTCGAGATGCATGGTGCCGCGGCAATCGCCAAGGCTGCGCAAAAGGCGCAGCAATGCGAGACGGGCGGCGAGATCGACGAAGCGCGGGAATGGCGTCACATCGCCGAGGCGATGAAGATCATGCGCGGACCGCATCAGAGCTGACGCGAGGATTCTGTTTTACAGAATTTCGGATCGGGACACCGAGAGGCGCCGCGCGACTCTGCTGTGCGGCGACGACGGCTCGTGTTCCCGTCAAGACCGCGCCGTCGCATTCTCATCCTGGTTTCCGACCCAATTTGCCCGCAAGATTCAGGCAATGATTCGGCAGCGGATTCGCCGTTGACCAACGTCGTCGGCACGACCGCCGTCCAGGGATATTGCCATGGTCTTTTTCAAGCGTGAGCTGAGCCCGGTCGAAATCTTCGAGCGCGCGCTGAAGGACAAGCAGGCCACGCGTCAGCGACTCGCCGAGCGGCTGCGGGTGGCCGAGCAGGCGTTCGAGGAGAAGCGCGTCGCCGCCGAGCGGCTTGCCAAGGCGGGCGCCAGCAACGGCCAGCTCGACCGCGCCGAATCGAAGATGCAGGCGGTCGAGCAGAAGGCCAAGGCACTACGTGCAGCGGTTGCCGAATGCGACGAGCAGATCATTCTGGCGGAACGAGCGCTTGCCGAAGCCGTCGCGCAGCGTGACCGCGATCGGGCGGCGAATGAGATCGAGGCGGTGGCCGCGGCCATCGAGCAGGCCGTTCCGCGCTTCGAGATCGGCGCAGCCGCGCTCGTGGATGCGGTCACGCGCGGCCGCGCGGCCCTGACCGAGGCCAGCCGTTTCGCCGGCGACGTCGACGACATCCGTCGCGAGGTGTTGTCGGCGGCCGAGCTGATCTGCTGGGAGCTGCGTGCGGCTGCGACGCGCACCCGCGCCGGCAACATCAACGTGGCGCTGCTGAGCCCGCCGGAGGTCAGACAGCTGCCCGCTCCCGAAACCGACCGCCAGATGATCTACACGCTCAATCCGCTGACCTGGCGCGAGGGCGAGGAGGTGAAGCGCGCCGCCGCCTTCACCATGACGGCGCTGCCCAAGGCGCTGCTGCCGCTGGCGCTAGCCCATCAGCACGTCGACTATCTCAATGCCCGCCGGGTGCAGACGCTGATGCATGTTCATGGCAGCGGGCCGCAGCAGAGCGAGCCGCTGCCGGATGATCCGGCGCTGATCGATCTCGACGCGCTGGGCGCGCCGGCCGAGGAGACACCGCGCGCCGATGTCGCCTGACCGGGGTGGGCGGGGCAGGGCGCCTCGGTGCAGCACGGTCGTGGCTGCGCGGCTCGGAGCGACGCTGGCGCTGCTGCTCATGGTTGTCAGTAGCGCCGGCGCGGAAAACCTCGATGCCGGAAAATCCGGTGCGCGGCTGTTTGCCGACAGTTGTGCAACCTGCCACCGCTCGGCGCGCGGACTTGCCAAGGGTCGCTTCCGCCTGACGCTGTATCTGTTCCTGCAGCAGCATTACACGAGCAGCGCCGAGTCGGCGTCGGCGCTCAGCGCCTATCTGCAATCGGTGGATGCGCCGGCAGCCCCGGCGGGGCGCAAGCCTAGTCCTGCGCGGCGATCGAGGGGTGAGCCACAGCCGCCGCGTCCGCCGCTGCCGGTGCGGGGACGCTAGATCCGGCGCCTCGCGGTTGCGCTGCACGGCTTCGGCTGCCGCGCGGCCGAGCGAAGCGGACGGGCTCGCCATGCGACGGCCGACGTCGTCCGCAAATTCCCGGACGTCGCCATCCGGGTGTGGCCGTCCCGTGCAACCTGGGCTATGCTCCAGACTGGGGTGGTCGACCCGCCTCGATGGACCCGGCCGCGCGCGTCGATCTCGTGCCTTGTCCTGAACCGTGCCTGCCAGAGAAGCGTCTTCCCGATTTGTGTTTTGCCGAGTGGTGTTTTTTGGCGTTGTGTCTTGAGCTGTCTGAGGCGGGGCAGCAGCGATGATGACCTTACCGGAGCTCGCGGCAGCGGCGCTGGAGCGTTTCCTGAGCTCCTACATGCGCCGGCGGTTCGGATCCTCCCACACCCAGCTGTCGGAGATGCTCCCGGCGGCTGCGCGCACGGCGTTGGAATGCATCGGCAACAGCGACGCGCTCTATCACAATGTCGAGCATACGCTGCTGGTGACGCTCGCGGGCCATGAGATCCTGCGCGGCCGCGCGTTGCACAGCCACATGACCGCGGACGATTACGTCCACGTGATCATGGCCTGTCTGCTCCACGACATCGGCTACGTCCGGGGACTGTTCAAGGAGGACGATGGCGAGGGGTTCGTGGTCGATCGCGGCGGCCGCAAGGTCTGCCTGCCGCGCGGCTCCTCGGATGCCAGCCTGATGCCGTATCACGTCGATCGCTCGAAGCTGTATGTCATCAACCGCATCGAGGGCATGGCGCCGCTCGACAAGGACCGTATCGCTCGTGCCATCGAGGGCACGCGGTTTCCGCCGCTCGCCGGCCAGCAGTTCGACGAAGAGCAGTCGATCGTGCGCGCCGCCGATCTCATCGGCCAGCTCGGCGATCCCAACTACATCCGCAAGGCCAACGCGCTGTATCACGAGTTCGAGGAGGTCGGCATCAACCGGCAGCTCGGCTACGGCTCGCCGGCCGACATCGTCAACCGCTATCCGCAGTTCTATTGGAACAGCGTCGCGCCGCACATCCAGACCGAGATCCGCTATCTCAACATGACCTCGACGGGGCGGCAGTGGATCGCCAATCTCTACGCCAACGTCTTCCGCGCCGAGCGCGACATCTCGTTGTCCGGGCCGCAGAGCTAGCGCCGCCCGCCGACCTCGTCGATAAGCGCGAGCAGGTCGGCAGGATCCTCATAGACGCGAATGGCGCCGGACTGGCGCAACTCCTCCGAGCCGTAGCCGCCGCTCAGCAGACCGACGCCGAGCGCGCGACAGCGCGTCGCGGCCAGCATGTCCCAGATGCTGTCGCCGACCACGACCGCGCGCTCGATCGGCACGTCCAGCCGCGCGGCGGCGGCCAGAAACAGGTCGGGATCAGGCTTGGCATAGCGGACCTCGTCGCGGGTCACGACCGCGCTCTGCTTGGCATCGACGCCGAGCGCGGCGAGATTGACCGCGGCGGTCTCCATGCGGCCGCTGGTCGCGATCGCCCAGGGAATGCCGGAGTCAGTGAGAAACGCCAGCAGCTCGCGCGCGCCAGGCAGGGGGCGGACCTGGCGTCCGAGCTCCTGATAGGCCGCGGCATGCGCGCGCCGGAGGCGCTCGATCCGATCGGGATCCATCGTAAAGCCGGTTTCGCGCAGCAGCTGGTTGGTGAACAACCCGCCGCTCATGCCGATCTTGCGATGGATGCGCCAGACCGAAAGCTCGATGCTCTCGGCATCGAGCGCGGTCTTCCATGCCAGCACATGCTGGTAGACGCTGTCGACCAGCGTGCCGTCGAGGTCGAACAGGAAGGCGGTCTCGATGCGCATGGTTTGCTCCGGCGGTAGGGCACAGAGCCAAGCGGTCAATGCGGTCGCGGGTTCCTTCGCAAACCCGCGACCATTCCGCATCGAACGGCACAAGCGCTGGCGCAAATCGCCAGCGCTTCACGTGCATGGGCTCAGCCCTTCGGACGGATGAAGCCGGCGAGCGTCTTCTTGTGCTCCTCGCACCAGTTGGTCATCCCGAGGCGGCGCTGATCCATGTCGATGGCCTGCGTGGCCACCGCAACTTCGGCCATCAGGTCATCGTCCTGCTTCTGGCCCATCTTGCCGCCGGTGTGCATGTAGGCGATCGCCTGGCGCACCTTCTCCGTGGTGCCGTCGGGCATCTGCATATCCTGCGCCTTCTTGACCAGGTCCTGATAGACGACGTCGATGCCGGGGCATTCCACCTTGGTGGCGAAGGCCTCGAGCACCATGGTCGTATAGACGTGGCGCGGCTCGGCGCTCACCGGAGCCACGGCGGCGGCCGTCAGCACGGCGGCAATGGTCAACTTCATACCCATACGCAAGGCTACCTCCCGTTTATTTTCGGGAAGGCTAGCGTCTGACCGCAGCGCGATCAACAACGAGGGCAATGCAACACGCGCGATTTGATCGCGTCGCGCGGCCGGCTACTTGCTCAGCCGACGCTCCTGCTCCTTGAGCAGCACATCCAGCTCCTCGCTCTGCTGCGCCAGACGGTCGGCATTGCGCTCTTCGTCGGCGGCGCCGGACTGCGAGGCGGCCTGCTCGGTGATCTGGCGGATGTTGTCGCGCAGGATCGCGATGCGGTCGGCGAGCTCGGCGGCAGACAGGTTGGTCGGATCGGTCAGGCTCATGAACCCCTCGCATGCACTTGATCAGGCGCAGTTCCTTAGCTCGGAAAGCCGCGTCGGGACAAGTGTATCGGGGCGCGCCGTCAACCGCGCCAGAGCTCGCCGGCGAGATCCGCCGGGGCCTCTGTCGACGAGCTCAGCGCACCGGCATCGGCGGCCGTACCACCGGCTGGTCCGGATCGGCCGCGGCGGGGGCGGACGGCAGGGCCATCGGCGCCGGAGGCGGCGGAACCATGGCTGTTGTCGCGGGCGCTGGCGGTCGCGGCCGATGCGGCACCGGCGCTCCCGGCTGGGCGGGAGCTGCGGCGGCGGTCGCCGGGCGCGGTGCGGGACGCCGGATCGTCTGTCCGATCGCCTGCGGATCGAACGGCCGTGCTTCGGCCGTGCGCTCGCTGGTTCTTTCGCTGGGCTTGGCTTCGGCGACCCGCGCCATCTCGCGAGCCATCTGCTCCTGGCCCGATTTGAGCTGGGCGAGGCTCGTCTTCAGCTCCGTGATCTGCTGGTTGAGCGTTGCGAGGTCGTGGGCCATCGACTGCAGCAGCTGGGCCTGCTCCTGCGAGGCGCTTGCACCAATCGCGCCGGTCGCGGGCTCCTGCGCCGGCGACGGCGAAGCCGCGGCCGTCTCCTGCGTCGACACCGCAGCAGCCGGCTGGGCCGCATCCTTGTCGGCATTCGACGCCAGCGAAATCCGCGGCATCCAATGCGCGATCACCTCCTGGGCCTGATCGCCATAGCTCTGCCAGGCCGCCGCGGCGACCGCGCTGCCGACCGCGAACAGGACGGCCAGGACGGTGCGCACCACCCAGGTGCCGAGCGTGGTGCGTCCCTCGGCTGCGGCGAGGCCGGCGCCGGCCGCGGTCTGCGTTCGATACTCCGGATCGATCTTGGGAGAGGGGACTTCGGGTGGCCGCTGCGCGCTGCGCCGATCGGCGTCTGCGCCCGGTCGATCAGCACGGGCCGCCAGCACGATCTCGGGGTCGATTACGGCATGCGGCTGCTGATCGCCGTCTTTCGTCGTCGTTGCAAGCATTGACGCTTCGTCCTCCGTTGTCGTCCGCCTCACGGCGGCGCTCGGCGCCGTCCTGATATCTCCTACCAAACGCGTCGTCGTACTTAGTCTCTTGTTCCAACGTGCCGTGGCAGGAAGCCTATCGAGGCAGCAACGTCCCGTGGCACCCATGTCCGATGACGAGGTCCTCCGATGACGAGGTCCTTCGATGTGGACTACGCCACCCGCTGCTCGGCCCGGAGGCCGCCTTGAACGGAACCTGGATACCGATTGTCCCGCGTGCTCACACGTCTGCATGTGCACGATAGTGGTCTTGGATCATCTTGGCCCTGCCTGCGGTGCTCCGGAACGTCCCATCCACGTTCCGCCGCCCCGCGGCTCGGCCGATTCCTTCGTGTACTCCGCAGTCTCTGCCATATCCGGCCAAACCAAGGCAAAGGCATGGCCGTCATGCGCGCGACCATCACGTCGGCCGCGCTGGGGCGAGCATAGACCTAATACGCGGCGAAGGCTACCCGATGGTATCTCCGGCGTGCCCGGCCAACCTTGCCCAGCGATCAGTGCTTCACGATGTCATCGGCCGGCAGCCAGATCTCGCAGCGCAGGCCGCTCGGCTCGAAGCGCCTGACGACGCGCGCGCCGACATCATAGGGCAGCATCTGCTCGAGCAGAACCGTGCCGAAGCCGTGCCGGCTCGCTCCGAGCACGCGGCCCGACAGGCCGGTCTCGATCCAGTCGATGACGAGCCAGCGGATCGCATCACGCTCCTCGAGACGCCACGCGATGTTGATGAATCCGCGCGGCATCGTCAGCGCGCCGAATTTCAGCGCGTTCGTCGCGAGCTCATGCATCGCGAGCCCGATGCTCTCGGCCGCCTTCGGCTTGATCCGAAGCGCAGGGCCCGACAGCGAGTACTGCCGATCCTCGCGCGCGGCGCCGGCGCGCAACTCATCAGCAATCAGCTCGGTCAGGTCGAAGCCGGCCAGCGGATCGCGCGTGACCACGGCCTGGATGCGCGACAGCGCGGCGATGCGGCCCTCGAGGTGGCCCGCGAAATCCTCGACGCTTTCGCTGGAATCGCCGGTGCGCCGAATGATCGAGCGGATCACCGCGAGCAGGTTGCGTACGCGGTGCTGCAACTCGGCGAGCAGCAGTCTTTGGTGATCGGCCGCCTCGACCAGCGCCGTGATGTCCTGCGTGATGCCGCCGATTCGCTGCACCCGCCCAGCCGCGTCGACCATCGGGAAGCTCCGGATGCGGAGCCAGCGCACCGCGCCATCGGTCTGCCGGATGATCCGGAAATCGAAGCTGTCGCGCTCGCCCTGCCGGGCGCGTTCGAGGCCGTCGACCGCGCGGGCGCGATACTCCGGCAGCATCAGCTCGATCCACGGGGTCAGGTGATCGCCCTGCAGCACGGCCGCGAGCTGCACGCCATAGATCGTCTCGAAGGCCGGGCTGAGATACTCCCACTGCATGTTGCCGGCGTCGCGGATCCACAACACGTCCGAGGAGGCCTCGCCGAACTGACGGAAGCGCGCTTCGCTGTCGCGCAGCGCCGCTTCGGTCCGCTTGCGATCGTCGATGTTCATCGCCAGCTCGACCAGCGTGCCGTCGCCGATGTCGCGACCGGCGAACATCATCCAGGCGCGCTCGCCGTCCTTGCGGAAATACTCCTTTTCGTAGGGACCGATCCGGCCCGTGCGCTTCAAATTCTCGATCTGCGACGTCGAGCTCTCGACCCATTCCGGCGGCGTCAGGCTCTGCCATGTGAGCTGTCGGCTCCGCACCTCCTCGCGCGAATAGCCGGTCATGTCGAGGAAGGCGTCGTTGGCGTCGATCAAGGTGCCCTCTTCATGATCGAAGAACAACACGCCGACCGAGTCGATCTCCAGCAGGCGATGCAGCCGATGCGAACTCGTGCCGCTGCCGGCCACGCGGGAGTCGGCCGGCGCAGGCGACGCATGATGGTCGAGCTGGCGGCAGCTCAGCTGTGCGGCAAGCTCGGGATCCGATTGCGTCAGCGTGTGCAGGTCGGAATCGATCGGCAGCTCGGGATGCGCCTCGGCCCAGAAATGCGCCATGCGCAGATAGGCCAGGAAACCCGCAAGCAGCTCAAATTTCGTGTCGCCGAACGCCTGACGGATCGCCAGCCGGGCGCGGGCGGCCGCCGCGGTGGGCTGGAACAGCGCCGCGGCCGCGGCGAACAGGTCGGTTTCCGTTTCGCTGCGCGGCTCAGGAATCGGACGCGACGTCCCGACCGCCTCGAGCCGGTCGAGCGCCGCGGCGACATGGGGGGCATCCGTGAGGGGAAGCGAGAGCAACTGCCGCGCCTGATCGAGGGTTTCCGGACGGCTCGTCGAATCGCCCGCAGGCCAGCCAAGCCCGATCAGGAAGCCGAAATGGCGCGTCAGGCAATAGGCCGAGCCGGCGAGGCGCGACAGATGAACGGCGAGTCGCTCCTTGAACAGGGGCGGCAATGGGGCGTCGAGATAGGCGCATTTGGCGAGTTGCCACAGCTGTCGGGTGGCCTCCGGCGCCGACGGGGGCGGCCGGAATAGATTGGGCATCAGCCCCAGGCGCTGCACGATCTCCCGCTCGAACGCTCCATCGTCCATACGCTGTTCGACCATTGCCGTTTCCCCGGCACCATGCCCGAGCCGGCCGGCCTGGCGCAAGTCGCAGGCCCTGGGCGCAGGAACGTCTCACTCGTTCGAATCGAGCTGACGGCCTTCACGGTCCAGATGCAAGTAGTTCGCGTTGAACAGCCCGGCGCTCATGAGGCGATCCAGATCGGGCAGCACCAGCATCTTGCCCTTCAGCACGATCAGGTTGCTGGCCCGCAGCTCCTGAAGCGTGCGGTTGACATGGACCTTCGACAGCCCTGTGGCCTCGGCGAGATCGGCCTGCGTGAGCGGAAAGCTGCAGCTGTGGTCGTCGGCGAGGCCGGCCAGCCGCAGGCGGAAGAACAGCTCGCACAACAGATGCGCCATGCGCTCGGAGGCGGTGCGCTGTCCGAGGTTCATGGTCCATTCGCGCTGGATCGCGGCATTGACCAGCGTCTCCCACCAGAATGCCGTCGCAATGCGCGGATAGCCGGCGCTGATCTCGTCGAAGAACTCGCGGGGCAGGTCGGCGATCGACACCGGCGTGATGGTGCCGATCGAATGGTCCATTTCGCGCAGGATGAAGATGTTGAGGTCGCAGATGTCGCCGGGCAGGAAGAACGACACGATCTGGCGGCGACCATCTTCGAGCTGCTTGTAGCGACAGGCCCAGCCGTTCAGGATCAGGTGGACGTCCTTCGGCTTCTCGCCCTCGCGCGCAATGTCGGTACGCGGCGCAAACGTCCTGACCCGCTGTGCTGCCGCGCGGTTGAGCATCAGGCGATCGGCCGCCGAAAGGCGGACAAAGTTCTCGAGTTTGCGGACCAAGTGGCTCAAGGAGCGGTTCCCCCGTGCTGGTTATAGGGGTTCCATGCGGTGCGCCGACAATAACTTATGTTAGCACGATGCCTCATCATTTGTAGATCTTTGTGCCCATGCGACGGAACGAACCGCTGGACTGTTTCACGCCGAGCGCCTGCGCAGAGGGTATTTGAGATGTCGCAGAGATCACCGCCACATCGCGATGGAACTAATTGTCATACTTTTGGAGTGCGGCGATCTGGTCCTCAACTGCGCCGCGAATATTAAGACCCCTTTTAGGTGCGGCTGCTTAGGTGAACCAAATCATTCAAATGGAAACGCTTCATGCGCGTAGGTCAGCTTTTCGCATTATCGATGCTTTCAGTCACGGCCCTGGCATGCGTGCTCGGGGGTGAGGTTCTGGTCACTCATTATCGCGCCTATGAGAGCCGAACAGAGGCGATCAAATCGGTCGACGGGTTCGGGGCCGTGCTTCTCGCTGGTCAAGCGGTGGCCGGACTTCGCGCGCCGTTCGTGACCCCGATGTTCCAGGACGCTCCCGCCACGGCGGCCCAACAGGACGCGGTCGACAAGGCCGGTCAGCAGGCGGACGCCGCGATTGCCAAGGCGAAGATGGCGGTCGAGACGCTCTCCGACAGCCGGTCCATTCTCGATGGCCTCAATGCGGCGAAGACGAAGCTGACCGATGTGCGCGCGATGGTCGACCGCGCCGTGAAGGTTCCGTTGAAC
>NZ_CAFI01000243.1 GCF_000239775.1 Bradyrhizobium sp. ORS 375 | reverse complement strand
TCCCGCCCCCGACAATGAACGCACCGCCGCAGCTTTGCGCGCGCACGGCTTCGACGTGCTGCTGGCGCCGATGCTGCGCTTCGAGCCGGTGGCGCTGCCGGCGGACGCAGGGCGTGGCGCTGCGGGCGTCATCGTCACATCGTCGAACGCGCTGCGCGCGGCGGCGCCGCAGCTCGGAGGCTCCGCCCTGCTCGGCCTGCCGCTGTTCGCGGTCGGCGACCAGACCGCCGCGGCGGCGCGCGAGGCCGGTTTCACAAACGTGATCTCGGCGGCCGGCGATGCGGCGGCGCTCCGCGAGACGATCGCGACCAGCGGCGTGATCGGCCCCGGGTCCACCCTTCTCTATCTCGCCGGTGCCGACATCTCGCGCGATCTCGCCGCCGAGCTGGCCGCGCGCGGCTTCGAGGTGATCACCCAGACGGTCTACCGGATGGCGCAGGTCGCGAGCCTGCCGCGCGAGGTCTGCGAGGCGTTCGCGGCGAATGCGGTGCAGGCGGTGTTGCATTATTCGCGCCGAAGTGCCGCGGCGTTCGTGGCCGCCATCCGGGCCGAGGGCGTCGAGATCTCGGCGCTCGCCGTGCCGCATGGCTGCCTGTCCGCCAATGTCGCCGAGGTGCTGCGCGAGGCCGGGGCGACCCAGGTCACAATCCCAGCGCATCCGGATGAAAACGAGATGCTGAAAGGCCTGACCCGTGCGCTCCGGTCGTGAATGGCGTAAGAGGGCCTGCTCACTCTTGCCTCAGCCAGGGAACCTCCACCATGGTCGATGAACCCGACACCGCTGCACCGGCCTCCGATACCGGGCGGCCGAAACGGCCCCCGCCGACCATCGATCTGGAGCCGACCTCGCGCGAGGAACGTCCCGCCGCCAGCGAGAGCGGGGCCGAACGGTCCACGGTGTCGCCGTGGTCGGCCCCGGCCGAGGCGATGGCAGAGGGCTCCTCGGGCGCGGGAGGCGAATCGCATCCGCATGGCGCTCCGGAGGCCGAGCCGACCGTCGCCACCGCCGAGGCCGCTCAGGAGACGCCAGAAGAAGCCGATGCCGCTGCCGAGCCGCCGCGCGAGCTTCCGCCGCCGCCGCCGTCCCGCCCGGTGTCGCCATGGATCATCGCGCCGTTCTCCGGCGCCGCCGCGGCGGCGCTGGTGATCGGTGTCGGCTGGATGCTGGGCTGGCCGCCGGTGCAGCCGCCATCGCCGACCACCCCGCTGTCGACCGCGGTCGACGAGCTGAGCTCGCGCGTCGCCACGCTGGAGCAGCGCACCGGCAAGCCGGATACCGCCGTCACCGGCCACATCGACGCGGTCGACAAGGCGATCGCGGCCGTGCGCAGCGACGTCGCCGCGTTGCGCAGCCAGAACGACAAGACCGTGGCCGCGCTGAACGACGTCAAGGCGCAGCCGCGCGACAGCGCGGCTTCCCCGCCCGCGCCGGCTCCGGTCGACCTGTCCGGCCTGACCGCGCGCATCGATGCGCTGGAGCGCGCCAGCAAGACCCAGAGCGCGGCGCTGGCGCAGGACCGCGCCAAGCTCTCCGAGGCTGCCCAGGCCAAGCCGGCCGACGACGCGCCCTTGCGCCGGGTGGTCGCCGCGACCCTGCTCGACGTCGCCGTCCGCCATGGCGATCCCTACGCCGCGGCGCTGTCGACGGCCAAATCGCTGGCGCCGGATGGAGCCGCGCTGAAGCCGCTCGACACCTTCGCCGCCAGCGGCGTGCCGAGCCCGGCCGCGCTCAGCCGCGAGCTCTTGACCATCGTGCCGAAGCTGACGCCGCCGGCGCCCGAGGGCACCACCGGGACCTCGATCCTCAGCAAGCTGTCGGCCGGCGCGCAGAACCTCGTCAAGGTCGAGCGCACGGATGGTGCCGGCACCGATCGCGGCGCCGTGGTGGCGCGGATCACGGCCGCGGCCCTGCGCAACGACCTCGCCGAGGCGCGGCGCGAGCTGAAGAACCTGTCGGCCGAGGATCGCGCCCCCGCCAGCGACTGGCTCGCCAAGGCCGACGCCCGCGACGCCGCGCTGTCGACGGCCCGCAAATTCGCCGACGACTCGATGACCGCGCTCGCCAAACCCGCGCAATAGGACGCTCATGTTCCGGATCGTTGTTTTTCTCATCCTGGTCGGGCTCGCCGCGGCCGGCTCCGCCTGGGTCGCCGAGCAGACCGGCGACGTGGTGCTGAACTGGGGTCCCTGGCGGATCGCGATGACGCTGCCGGTGTTCGTGCTGGCGCTGGGCCTGACCATCGCCGCCTGCGTGCTGGTGTGGAACCTGATCAGCGCGCTGCTGCGGGCGCCGAACCGCATCCGCAAGGCCCACCGCG
>NZ_CAFI01000244.1 GCF_000239775.1 Bradyrhizobium sp. ORS 375 | reverse complement strand
CGCAAGGGGGAGGGGAGTCGACCGCGCGGGAGGCGAAAGCTCGCCCAATTTGAAAGGAAGCCTACTGCCAGCCGGGCACACCCCTCATGTCCGGCAGATGGTGCGCGATGCCCTTGTGGCAGTCGATGCAGGTCTTTTCGCCGGTGAAGAGGAAGCGCTGGTGGGCTTCCACGGCGCGGGGCGACTGCTTGGTGATGTCCATCGACTGCGAGCTGTGGCAGTTGCGGCACTCGAGCGAGTCGTTCGCCTTGAAGCGCGCCCATTCGTGCAGCGCCAGCTCCAGCCGGCGGTCGGTGAACTTCTCGCGGGTGTCGATCGAGCCGAACAGGTGGCCCCAGACCTCCTTCGACGCCTGCATCTTGCGCGCGATCTTGTCGGTCCAGTTGTGCGGCACATGGCAGTCCGGGCATGACGCGCGGACGCCGGAGCGATTCGAGAAGTGGACCGTCGTCTTCAACTCGGCGAACACGTTGTCCTTCATCTCGTGGCAGCCGGTGCAGAACTTCTCGGTGTTGGTGATCTCCAGCGCGGTGTTGAAGCCACCCCAGAAGATCACGCCGGCGACGAAGCCGGCGAGCACCAGCACGCCGAGGCCGAAGATCGAGCTCGGCTTGAGCAGCACGTCGATCAAATCGAGCACGAACTGCCAAGCGCGGCGGATGACGCCGAGCCGTTTGTCGGGGGCCGGCGTTCCCGTCCCCTGCGGGATGTCGGCGCTGCTCATCGCTTGCCACCCGGCTTGTCGTGCGACAGTACGGTGTCGATGTCGACGAAGTCGTTGCTGACCGGCGGGGTGCCGACACTCTGCGGCACGTGGCACTGGGTGCAGAAGTAGCGGCGCGGCGACACCGATGCCAGGAACTGGCCGTCGCGATCCATGAAGTGGGTGATCGACAGCATCGGCGCCTTGGATTCAGCGGTGCGCGCGCGGGCGTGGCAGGACAGGCACTTGTTGCCCTGCATGTCGACCTGATAGCCGTCGATGGAATGCGGAATCACCGGCGGCTGTTCCGGATAGTTGCGCACCTCCTTCTCGGCGGTGTTCTTGGTTGGCTGCATCGGTGGCGCCGGGCCCTCGTCGTTGAGCGGCGTGGGGCCGCGCAGCGAGGAGGAGACGCTCTGGGCGAGCAGGGCGCTCGAGCCAGCCGCGAGGCTGGCGGCGAGCACCATCATGGCAATTTTCTTGATCATGTCGGTCACACCCGCTCGATGCGCACGGCGCATTTCTTGTAGTCGGTCTGCAGCGAGATCGGATCGGTGGCGTCGAGCGTCACCTTGTTGATCAGCTTGGACTCGTCGAACCACGGCACGAACACGAGGCCGCGCGGCGGCTTGTCACGGCCGCGCGTCTCGACGCGGGCGCGGATGAAGCCGCGCCGTGAGGCGACCTTCACTTCATCGCCGCGCCTGAGGTTCGCGGCCTCGGCGTCGTCCGGATGCATGAAGCAGACGGCCTCGGGGAACGCCTTGTACAGCTCGGGCACGCGGCGCGTCATCGTGCCGGAATGCCAGTGCTCGACAACGCGGCCGGTGGAGAGCCAGAACGGATAGTCCTTGTCGGGCGATTCCGCCGGCGGCTCGTAGGGCAGCGCGAAGATGCGCGCCTTGCCGTCGGGGAAGCCGTAGAACTGCACGCCGGTGCCGGCCTTCACGTAAGGATCCGAGCCTTCGCGGAAGCGCCAGCGCGTCTCCTTGCCGTCGACGACCGGCCAGCGCAGGCCGCGCTCCTTGTGGTAGGTCTCGAACGGCGCAAGGTCGTGGCCGTGGCCGCGGCCGAACGCGGCGTATTCCTCGAACAGGCCCTTGTGGACGTAGAAGCCGAACGCCTTGGACTCGTCGTTGGCGTAGCCCGGCTCGATCTGGTCGAGCGGGAATTTGTCGACCTGGCCGTTCCTGTAGAGCACGTCGAACAGCGTCTTGCCGCGAACGTCAGGCTTCTTGGCGATCAGCTCCTCGGGCCACACTTCCTCGATCTTGAAGCGCTTGGAGAACTCCATCAGCTGCCACAGATCAGAGCGCGCTTCGCCCGGCGCCGACACCAGCTGATGCCAGAACTGGGTGCGGCGCTCGGCGTTGCCGTAGGCGCCTTCCTTCTCCACCCACATCGCGGTCGGCAGGATGAGGTCGGCGGCGAGCGCGGTCACCGACGGATAGGCGTCGGAGACGACGATGAAGTTGTCGGGATTGCGGAAACCCGGATAGGTCTCTTCGTTGGCGTTCGGGCCGGCCTGGAGATTGTTGTTGACCTGCACCCAATAGGCGTTGAGCAGGCCGTCCTTCAGCATCCGGCTTTGCAGCACGGCGTGATAGCCCGGCTTGTCCGGAATCGTGCCTTCCGGCAATTGCCAGATGTGCTCGGCCTTGGTGCGGTGCTCCTTGTTCGTCACCACCATGTCGGCGGGCAGGCGATGCGAGAAGGTGCCGACCTCGCGCGCGGTGCCGCAGGCCGAGGGCTGGCCGGTGAGCGAGAACGGGCTGTTGCCGGGTTCGGAGATCTTTCCCGTCAGCAGATGGATGTTGTAGACGAGATTGTTGCACCAGACGCCGCGGGTGTGCTGGTTGAAGCCCATCGTCCAGAACGAGACCACCTTGGTCTTCGGATCGGCATAGAGCTCGGCCAGCGCCTGCAGCCGGTTCAACGGCACGCCGGACATCTCGGCGGCCTTCTCCAGCGTGTAGTCGGAGACGAACTTGGCATATTCGTCAAACGAGATGTCCGTGGCGTCGTTGGCCTTGGCGGCACCCGTGGCTTTCTTCTGCAGCGGATGCTCGGGCCGCAGGCCGTAGCCGATGTCGGTCTGTCCCTTCTTGAACACGGTGTGCGCCTGGACGAAGTCCTTGTTGACGCGACCGGTGGTGATGATGTGGTTGGCGATGGCGTTGAGGATGTAGAGGTCGGTCTGCGGCTTGAACACCATGCCGACGTCGGCGAGGTCGAACGAGCGGTGCTCGAAGGTCGAGAGCACGGCGACCTTGACATGCGGCGCCGACAGCCGGCGATCGGTGACGCGGGTCCACAGAATGGGGTGCATCTCCGCCATATTGGAGCCCCACAGCACGAACGCGTCGGTAGCCTCGATGTCATCGTAGCAGCCAGGCGGCTCGTCGATGCCGAAGGTGCGCATCATGCCTGCAACGGCCGAGGCCATGCAGTGCCGCGCGTTCGGATCGATGTTGTTGGAGCGGAAGCCGGCCTTGAACAGCTTTGAGGCCGCATAGCCTTCCCAGATGGTCCACTGGCCCGAGCCGAACATGCCGACGCCGGAAGGGCCGCGCTTCTTCAGCGCCTCCTTGTACTTCAGCGCCATGATTTCGAAGGCTTCGTCCCAGGTCACGGGCGTGAACTCGCCATTCTTGTCGTATTTGCCATTGGTCTTGCGCAGCATCGGATGCGTCAGGCGATCATGGCCGTACATGATCTTGGACAGGAAGTAGCCCTTGACGCAGTTGAGGCCGCGATTGACCTCGGCCTTGATGTCGCCGTGGGTGGCGACGACGCGGTTGTCCTTGGTCGCGACCATCACGCTGCAGCCGGTGCCGCAGAAGCGGCAGGCGGCCTTGTCCCATTTCAGCTCGCTCTGCTCGCGCTCGGTGACGAGGTTGGCGGCGCGCGCGGCCACGGGCATGCCGGCGGCGGCGGCGGCAATCGCGGCGGCCTCCAGCTTGAGCATCTGGCGGCGATCGATCTTCATGTCGGTCATTGGAATCTCGTGGTGTTAGCCGGCGTCGATGGCATGGAAGACGAGGCAGGCGGAATGCACGTGGGGCAGCAGCCCGATGCGGTTCATGGTGGCGCCGAGCGCGCCGGCATCGGGCGCATCGACGACGACGATCAGCTTGCCGCGCTCATCACGCGCGTGGATCTCGCAGCCTTCGAGCGCGAGAATGTCGGCGGCGACGCGGTCGAGCTGATCGGGGCGGCTCTGTACGATGATCGAAGCGATCTCGCCGGCGGGCGGCGCGACCACCGGCTCGGCGGTCAGCACGCGGCCGGTGATCAGCGCGCGGCGGTCGAAGGAGGTGCGATGGGAGAGCATGGGAAATGTCCTTCGATCAGTGTGCGGCGGGCGGGCCGGGAGGACCGGCCATCATCTGGTAGACCCACACCGCCAGCCCGTAGGAGCCGACGGTGGCGACGGCGAGCGCGGGCATCAGGACGGCGGTGAGGAAGAGGAAGGCAAAAATTTCCATGCGTCTGCGACGCGCACGCGCGTTCGCATCGCTGCCAACGAGCGACATGAGAGAATTCTCTGCTATGTGTGCGGGGGAAGAGTTTGCGGCATCCGGGCCGCGCCTAGTTTTATACTAAAGGAAGTGTGCGGAACCGGCGTTGACGTGGATCAAGGCGCGGAACTCCTGTCCTGACCGCCCTACCTCCGCGCCCGGATTCGCCCGGCGGTCGCTGCGATCGTGGTTGATGGCGCGTGAAGATGCGTGATTGCGTCGCGGGGCCTTAAGAAATTCTCGCTGCTTTGCCGTCTCGCCTTGAAACAAACGCTGCTTGCGATCGCCCCCGAGTAGGACCGGCATCGCTATTTTTCCGGGGTGCTCGACACTCGTATCGCCGGCCACCATCATCCGTCGCACCGCATCAACGTCGATGCGCAGCTGATCGGAGAGGGCAATGGAGCGTCGCGAGTTTCTGAAACTGTCGTTGGCATCGGCTGCGGTGATGGCATGCGCGGCGCCGCTGCGTGCCGAGGACAGGCCGAAGGAGATCCGCATCGGCACCCAGAAGGGCGGCTTCTTCCCGGCGGTGAAGGCGCGCCGCACCATCGAGACCACGTTCAAGCCGCTCGGTATCGACATCGTCTGGGTCGATTTCCAGTTCGGTCCGCCGCTGCTCGAGGCCATCAATGTCGGCAGCGTCGATTTCGGCTATGTCGGCGACGCGCCGCCGATCTTCGCGCAGGCTGCCGGCGCGAAGATCCGCTATGCGGCGGCCGTCAAGCAGAACGGCAGCACGCAGGCGATCATCGTGCCCAAGGACTCGCCGATCAGGACGCTGGCCGATTTGAAGGGCAAGCGCGTCGCCTTCGGCAAGGGCTCCAGCGCGCACAATCTGCTCGTTGCGGCGCTGGAGAAGGCCGGCATTGCGTGGAGCGACATCACGCCCGCGCCGCTGGCGCCGGCCGATGCGACCGCCGCCTTCGTCAAGGGTTCGGTCGACGCATGGTCGATCTGGGATCCCTATCTCGCGCTCGCGGAGATCAAGGAGAACGCGCGCGCCATCGTGTTCGACAAGGACGTGCACAAGCCGAACTCGTTCTACATCGTCGGCAGCGACTTCGTTGAGAAGTATCCCGCCGTCGTCGCCAAGCTGAACGGTGCCTTCGCTGCCGAGGGCGTCTGGGCCAACAGCCATCACGAGGAGGTCGCCAAGGCGCAGGCGGAAGCCACCGGCGTCGACCTCGAGGCGGTCAAGCGCTTCGTCGACCGCTCGGTCTACAGCGTCGTGCCGATCGACGATGAGATCATCAAGAGCCAGCAAGCGGTCGCCGATCGTTTCGCCCGCGTCGGGCTCATTCCGAAACCAGTCAACGTCGCTGACATCGTCTGGAAGTGGACGCCGTCCACCTGATCCGTGATCGCGACTCCCGTTCAAAGAGAGATCGACATGAGTAACGCTTCGAAGCCCAATGTCCTCTGGTTCCTGCCGACCCATGGCGACGGCCGCTATCTCGGCACGTCGCAAGGCGGCCGGGAAGTCAACTTCAACTACCTGCGCCAGGTGGCGCAGGCGGCCGACCAGCTCGGCTATTACGGCGTGCTGATCCCGACGGGGCGCAGCTGCGAGGATTCCTGGATCGTCGCCTCGGCGGTCGCGCCGTTCACCGAGAAGCTGCGCTATCTCGTGGCGGTACGTCCCGGCCTGCAGTCGCCGGCGGTTGCCGCACGCATGACGGCGACACTCGATCGCGTCAGCAACGGCCGGCTGCTCGTCAACGTCGTCACCGGCGGCGATCCGGTCGAGAACAAGGGCGACGGCATCTTCCTGTCGCATCAGGAGCGCTACGAGGTCACGCGCGAGTTCCTCACCGTTTACAACAAGCTGCTCGAAGGCGAGGCCGTCAATTTCGCCGGCAAGCACATCACGGTCGAGGACGGCCGCCTGCTGTTCCCGCCGGTGCAGTCGCCGCGCCCGCCGCTGTTCTTCGGCGGCTCGTCGGATGCCGGCATCGACGTCGCGGTCGACACCGTGGAGAAGTATCTCACCTGGGGCGAGCCGCCGGCCGACGTCGCCGCCAAGGTCGCCAAGGTGCAGGCGGTTGCCGACACGCGTGGCCGCAAGCTGTCATTCGGCATCCGTCTCCATGTGATCGTGCGCGAGACCAATGAGGAGGCCTGGGCCGCGGCCGACGAT
>NZ_CAFI01000245.1 GCF_000239775.1 Bradyrhizobium sp. ORS 375 | reverse complement strand
CCGCCGCCGGCCATGCCGCCGCCGGTGGTGCCACCTGGCGTGGTTGGGGCTGCGACAGCTCCGCCAGTGCCGTTGGCGATGTTCGGGTTAGCGCCGGCGGGCATGCCGGTGCCCTGGGCGATGCCATTGACCGCAGTCGCCGTCACGAAGCTCGTCGCGGACGTGACGTAGGCCGATCCGCCGATCGCGATGTTGTTGCCCGCAATGTCTCCGGCGTTGCCGATGTAGTTCGCGGCCGCAGCCTTCAGCATCGCCTGGTCGGTCGCCAGGGCGGCACCGGTGTCGCCGTTCATGATGCCCTGGAGCGCCTTCGTGGCCATGATGGTGTCGGACTGCAGAGCACCGGCGGCGAGCTCGTCGTCGAACCGACCCTTGAACACCGCACCTTGGGCTGCATCGAACGCGGCGCCGAAGTTCTGGTAGTTCGTGATCTGGTCGATCAGCGCCTGCGACGCCGTCCCCGTTCCATTTGCGACCGCAACCAGCTTCGCGCCGAGCGTATTGCCTTCGGCGAGGAAGCTCGCCCAGAAATTGGTCTGCGCCTGGTTGTCCTGGAACTTCGTGACGGTTCCGGTGAGCCCGCCCGGATCCTCCGCGAAGCCGCCGCCATGTCCCGGCATGCCGGTGCCGCCCGCCGCCTTGTTGAGGGCCGCATCGTTCTGAAACACGTCGATCATGTCGACGATGTTGTCGGCCGAGCCGCGTAGCGCCGTCGGACTGGCCATCGTCTCGGCAACGTCGTAGTTGTTCAGCTGAAGGTTTGCCTGGCTGAGCAGCGTCATCAGATGCAGTGTCGTCGTTTGCGCATCGACAGCGGTTTGGCCGGCTTCGATGGCGGCGAGCTTCGCCGGGTCATTCAGGATGTTCTGCAGGCCCTGCGTGATGGCCGTGAAATCAGCCTGGACCTGGTTGATGTTGTTCGCGCTCATACCACCCATCGACAGTGTCGCGACGGCGTTGAACACCGATCCGATGGCCGTCAGATCGCCTGCTGTTGCAGCTGCAAGATTGGTAGCGCTGTCGTTGCCGACGGTAAGGGGCTGGAACCCGATGTCCATGGCACCCGTATTGGCCAGGAATTGAACGCCGTTGAGAGCGGCCGAAAGGTGCGCATCCCCATGGATCTGTCCCAGGATCTGCATCTGCACGTTGTGGATGGTCTGATCGGCCTCGGCCAGCGTCGCCGGATTAGTCGTATTGGGCGCCGCGTTGATCAGCGTCGTGATCTCGTTCGACACCTGAGTGAGCACGGCAGTGTCAGTAGCATTCAGCGTGAACGCTTTGCCGCCCACGGTGACCTGGCCGGGATTCGCCAGCATCGCGTTGATGTCGTTCTGCACGGCATGCAGGTCGGTGGTGTAGCTGCCGAGGAACGGGTTGGAGTTGCCGCTGTTCTGCGGCGTCGAGAACAGGCCGGTCGAGATTCGAACGGCGTCGTTGAACACGACGCCGGCCTGCACGAGGTCGGTCGACAGGTTGAGCGCCGAGGCGCGAACGAGCAGGTTGGACGTGCCATTCGCCAGCGCCGTCGGGTTGAAGGTATTGGCTGCCATCAGATTATCTCCCCAAGTTTCAACCCGGCATCAGCTGCTTGGCGTAGAGGCAGCACGCGGGCGTTGATCGGGTTGCGACGTCTCGTTCACTCCTCGCAGAGCGGGCGAAATGTCGCAGCCTCAGAGCACCTGGGAATTATTTGCTCCAATGGGGCCAAAAGAAGCGCCGCCGAGTCCCCAAATATGATGTTGTTCGGGCATGGGCTCGGTGTCGCAGCCGGGTCACGGCAGCCTGTAGAAGTGTTCTAACTTGTTGATTTCCGTCGTGGCATCCTTGCAACATCAAATTGTGGTCGACGCGTCGGCGCACGGTCTGGACAAGAAGTTGCCCTGATCTTGCAGCCCCGATCCATCTTCACCTTAGAAGAGTTCCAGCACGATGGCTGCCTGTGGTGAGGAATGGAAGATGCATCTCGGCGAATCTCGGAAGCCCTCTTTGCTGCACCCGACCTCGCATCTTCCTTGCTCATCCTCGCTTCGTTTCACCCGGGAGCAGGTGAGATCTGAACCTCACCTCATCGCTCCCGGGATCTGATCAACGCAGCTGCTGCCGTTGCTTGTCCCGTTGGCTCAAGCCCACATGTGGTACATCGCGTGATGATGCGACATGTCGGGAGCGGCCGCCGCAGCCTGGCTTGTATGTGCGCCCTGGCTCGTGTGCGGGCCTTGGCCGTGATCGTGACAATGGTGCGGATCGCTGTGCTGCATGTTGTTGCTGCCGTTGTTTGCGGTGGTGGTGCCGCTCGACGTTCCGCCATTGGCCTGGCCGGCCGTTCCGCCGGCAGGCGTACCTCCGTTCGCGGCCGTCCCTCCGGCCGCTGCGCCGCCAGCCGCAGCTCCGCCCGCGGCTGTCGTTCCCGCCGCCGCAGTGCCGCCGGTGCCGTTGGCGAGGTTTGGCGTGGCCGTGACCGGAATGGTGCCGTGCGCCGTGCCCTTGATCGAGGTCGCCGCCGAGACCGTCGTGGCCGTGCCGACATAGGTGCCGCCATTGACGGGGATGTTGTTGCCGGACACGTCCATCGCGTCGGCCGCGAAGCCCTGGCCGGCAGCGGCGATCATCGCCTTGTCGGCGGCGAGCGCGGCGCCCGTGTCGCCGTTGAGGATGCCCTGCAGACCCTTTACGGCGGCTGCCGTATCGGCCTCGAGCGTGCCGCTGAGCAGCTCGTTGTCGAAGCGGCCCTGGAAGACCGCGCCTTGCGCGGCGTCGAAATTGGCGCCGAACTGCTGATAGTTCTGGATCTGCGTGATCAGCGCTGCGCTCGCCTGGGCGCCGCCGGTCGAGATCTTCTGCAAGGTTGCGTTGATGGTGTTGGCTTCGGCAAGGAACGCCGCCCAGAAGTTCGTCTGCGCCTGGTTGTCCTGGAACTTGGTGACCGTACCGGTCAATCCACCCGGATCCTCGGCGAAGCCGCCGGCATGGCCTGCATTGCCGTTGCCGCCAGCCGCGGTGTTGAGATTCGCGTCGTTCTGAACGATGTCGATGATGTCGAGCAGATTGTCGGCGGTGCCGCGCAAGGCTGCCTGATTGCCGGTCGTCGCGGCCTGATCATATTTGGTCAGCTGCAGGTTGATCTGTCCGAGCACCGTCTGCAGATGGATCGTGGTCAGCGCGGCTGCGTTCGCGGTCTCGCCAGCCTCGATCTGCGCGAGCTGAGTCTTGTTGTTGAGGATGGCCGTCAGTCCCTGCTGGACCGCGGTGAAGTCCGCGTGGACCTCGGCGAGATTGCCGGCGTTGATGCCGCCCGAGGCGACCTCGACGGCCTTGTTGAAGACCAGACCCACGTCCTTCAGGCTGTTGCCGGCCGTGGCCGCAGCAAGGCTCGCGGGATCGTCCGCACCGGCAGGCGACGTCTGGAACGCGACGTCCTGGCCGCCGGTGTTGGCGAGGAAGGGGACGTTGTTCAAGGCGTTCGCGAGGTGCGCGTCGTTATGAATCTCGCCCAGGATCTCCTGCTGTAGCGCGTGGATCGTCTGGCTTGCCGCAGCCGAGGTGCTGGCGTTGGCGAACTGGCCGGCTGCCTGCAGCAGTGTGCCTAATTGCCCCTCGACATTGGTCAGGACAGCCGTATCGGTGGCGTTCAAGGCGAACGTCTTGCCGCCGAGCGTGACCTGACCAGGATTGGCCAGCATCGCCGCGATAT
This sequence comes from Bradyrhizobium sp. ORS 375, assembly GCF_000239775.1. Taxonomy (GTDB): domain Bacteria; phylum Pseudomonadota; class Alphaproteobacteria; order Rhizobiales; family Xanthobacteraceae; genus Bradyrhizobium. The sequence continues at coordinate 6,179 of NZ_CAFI01000245.1, read as the reverse complement.
CGGTCTGCACCGCCGTGATGTCGGCCTGATAGCTCGCGAGGAAGGCGGGCGAGTTGCCACTGTTGGCGAGGCTGAAGAGACCCAGCGAGGCGCGCACCGCATCGTTGAAGACCACGCCGGCCTGCACCAGATCGGTCGAATGCTGGATCGCAGTAGCGCGGGTCAGGAGGTTCGACGTGCCGTTGGCAAGCGCGGTCGGGTTGAAATTCACCGGCGTCGTGCTGCCGGCGGGCGGCGTCGAGGAGGTGCCGCCGGTGCCGTTGGCGATGTTCGGCGTTGCCGTCACCGGGATGGTGCCCTGAGCGAGGCCGTGCACCGAGGTGGCCGTCGACACCGTGGTCGCCGTGCCGACATAGGTGGCGCCGCCGATGGCGATGTTGTTGCCGGAGACGTCCATGGCGTCGGCCGCAAAGCCCTGGCCGGCGGCAGCGAGCATGGCCTTGTCGGCGGCGAGCACCGCACCCGTGTCGCCATTGAGAATGCCCTGCAGGCCTTTCACGGCCGCCGCCGTGTCGGCTTCCAGCGTGCCGCTGAGCAGTTCGTTGTCGAAGCGGCCTCGGAAGACGTTGCCTTGCGCGGCATCGAAATTGGCGCCGAATGCCTGGTAGTTCTGGATCTGCGTCAGCAGCGCAGCGCTGGCCTGCGCACCGCCGGTCGCAATCTTCTGAAGGGTCGCGTTGATGGTGTTGCCTTCGGCCAGGAAGGCGGCCCAGAAGTTCGTCTGTGCCTGGTTGTCCTGGAACTTGGTCACCGTGCCGGTCAACCCGCCCGGATCTTCGGCGAAGCCGCCGGCATGTCCCGGCATGCCATTGCCGCCGGCCGCCATGTTCAGATTGGCGTCGTTCTGGATGATGTCGATGCTGTCGAGCAGATTGTCGGCAGTGCCGCGCAAGGCAGCCTGATTGCCGGTCGTCTCCGCCTTGGCATACTGATTGAGCTCGAGGTTGATCTGCCCCAGCACCGTCTGCAGGTGGATGGTGGTGAGCGCGGCGGCGTTCGCCGTCTCGCCGTTCTCGATCTGGGCGAGCTGAGTCTTGTTGTTGAGGATGTTGGTCAGGCCCTGCGAGATCGCGGTGAGGTCGGTCGTGACCTCCTGCAGATTGCCGGTGTGAATTCCGCCGGACGCGAGATCGACCACCTTGTTGAAGACGAGGCCGACGTCCTTCAGCGTGTTGCCGGCGGTCGCCGCTGCGAGCGTCGCGGCGTCGTCGGCGCCTGCCGGCGTATTCTGAAAGGCGACGTCCTGGCCGCCGGTGTTGGCGAGGAAGTTCACCTTGTTCAGCGCACCGGACAGATGCGCGTCGCCGTTGATCTCCTGCAGGATCTCCTGCTGGACCGCATGCAGCGTCTGGTCGGCAGCGGTGATCGTGGCCGCGTTGGTGGTCTGTGCGGCGGCGGTGATCAGGGTGGAGATCTGCGCCTGCACGTTGGTGAGGACCGCGGTGTCGGTGGCATTCAGCGTGAAGGTTTGACCACCGAGGGTGACCTGTCCGGGATTGGCGAGCATCGCAGCGATGTCGTTCTGCACGGCGTGCAGGTCGGTGGTGTAGCTGCCGAGGAAGGGATTGGAGTTGCCGCTGCCGGCCTGCGTGAACAGGCCGAGCGAGGCGCGGACTGCGTCGTTGAACACCACGCCTGCCTGCACGAGATCGGTCGATAAATTGAGCGCGGAGGCGCGCACCAGCAGGTTCGACGTGCCGTTGGCCAGGGCCGTCGCGTTGAAGGTGTTATTCGCCATGGATCATCTCTCCCCAAGTTCATCCGACGCCCGGCCGGGCCCCGTACCGAAACTGGCCAGACGATGCGGACTGCATCGGCCCTGCCGCCGCACGCGTTGCGCATCCGAGCCGCGCGCCGCGTGTGTGCGATGCTGTGTCGCGCGCCGTTGTGTCGCGCGTTACTTTGTCGCACCCGGCTATATGGTCGAAGCAATCGGGCCAAAAGAGGCGTGGGGGAGTCCGCAAATATGTTGTTGTTCGGGCATCGCGGAGCTGTGATCGATGCGCCGAACGAGCTGCCAAGTGACTGATTTTCAGCGGCAAGCCCAACGTGCGGGATGCGCGGATCTGACGCGAACTTCACCTTCTCGTCAAGATGTTGCCCGCATCTCGCCGGTCAGAGGACGTGTCGCAGATGGTGTCGAGAGGGGTGAGCGTCCGCGACGATGCGCAGTGAGCAGCCCGAACTTTGCCGCAACCGCGGGAATCCGGCGAGATCTTGGACGGGCAGTGCGATGCTTGGGGCGTTGAGCCGGCCGGCGTCGTCGGTCGCGACAGCTCAGGATGGCGGCGCTGATTGACGCTGGGCGAGCAGGGCGGTCCGGATCTTCTGCAGCAGGCTGGTGTAGAGCCCGTTCCAGGCGGCATCCTGCCCGTTCGCATCGAGTCCGCGTTTGGTGAGGCCGAGACTGATCCGGTAGACGGTCAGCGCGCCGTCGAAATTGCCGAGCGGGACGAGGGCGTCGCCCAGACTCTGATAGGACGCTGCCAGTGCCTGCTGCAGCGGCGGATCCCCGGGCGCGGCGTTGGCGAGCTGCGTCATCAGGGCCGCGTTGTTGCGACGTTGCTCGAAGGCTTCGGCATGGCGGCCCTGCGCTGCGAGCACGTCGGCCAGCAGAGCGTGGCACCACGCGAGATCGCGGCGAAAGGTCGGATTGCCGGGATGGGTCGCCGTCAGCTTATGGCTCATGGCCAGGCTGGCGGAATAGGCCGCATTCGCGCCCTGGAGATTTCGCTGAACGAACAGCACGGCGCCGATGCGGTTCAAGGCAACCGCGAGGTTGCGCTGGAAGCCCGCATGATCCGGATCGGCCTGGGTCAGATACCTGAGGATGTCGATGCTCTGCTTGTAGTTCTGCAGCGCGCCGGCCAAATCACTGGACGTCGCGTTTCGGTCGCCTTCTGCGATTTGTGCGGCGGCCTGATCCATCAATCTGCCGGCGGCAACGGTCACGCCGACGGCGAGGCCGCCGCGCGGGACGTCGCCGTGGGAGCGCGACAGCAGGGCAGCGAGCGCGATCGGCTCCTCCACGGTCGGGCGGGGTGGCTCTCCGGCTGCGTGTGCTGCGGCGTGCGGCATCGGCTGCCGCGTCGCCGCTGTCGGGATGCGCGGCTGCGGGCGCATGCCCTGTCCGAAGCCGGGGATCCTGCGCAACATGGCCTCGACCTGGTCGGCCGTGATCACGCGCGTGCATTCGAACTGCCGCGGCGTGTCTTTCCATCGCGGACACCACAGAGCATCCGTATGGTCGAAGCGATGATGCGTGTCATTCCAGCAGCTGTTGCAGGCGTGATGATTGATGATGCGGTAAGGCGTCGCGAACTCGTTGGTGGGATGGGTGAAGCCGCTGATGAGCACGACCGGGGTGCCGACGGCCCAGGCAAGCCAGGACAGTCCCGAGGACAGGCCGATGAAGACGTCAGCGTGCCGCAGCCAGCGGGCGCGCTCCTGCAGCGGCCTGTCGCCGGTCTGATCCTCGGCCTCGGCAGGAATCCGCGTCTGGAAAGCGCCGCGGCTGCTCTCCGCCTTCTGGTCGATGCAGATGACGCGATAGCCCGTGGCCCGGAGAAAGCCCACGATGCTCTCCCAGCCGTCCGGGTTGTTCCAATGCTTGCACTGCGTCGTCGCCTGCACGGCGATGCAGACATACGGCTCCGGGATCGGACGGCTGTCGTCGCCGAGCGCCACGCGCGGCGGGCTTTCCGCCGGATCAACGCCGAGAATATAGGCTGCGGAGCGGTGCAGGCCGACCTGTCGGAAGTCGCAGGGCTGATACACCTGTTCGATGTCGTCGAAGAACAGCGCGACGGAGTAGGTGGCGTAATAGCGCTCCGCCTGAACCATCTCGTGCGTCACGAAGGTGATGTCGGGATAGGCGGCGCCGAACAACGCGATCAGCGGCTCGCCCAACGCGCAGGTCAGGCGGCACTGGTGCAGCTCCTTGAACTTCACCGCATAGCTGAGCCAGCCGATGACATCGCCGATGGTACCGACCGGAAACTGGATCAGGACATCGCGCCCGTTGGCATCGTAGTCGTGGCGCAGCAGCAGCTCCTGACCACACCAGACCTCGAGCCGGAATGGAATGAAGTAGCGCTTGCTGCTGTTGACGAATCCTGAGCGCAGATCGATGTCGAACAGGACATTCGCGGTTTCGAGATCGCTCAGCCGGACATGCCAGGCCTGCCCGTTATCGGGCAGCATGACGCGACAGCCATCGTTGAAATCGAATCGAAGCCCCTGAGGGCCCTCCTGCGTCGGCACGGTCGACGGGGACGGAAGCCGAGGCTTCAACGGCAGCTCGGCCGCCGGTCTGCCCGGTTGGGCTTCAGCGTATGGGATTGCAATGGGCGGCCCCATCGTCGGGTCCGAGGTCCGGGAAAAATTTGCAATGTTCATGCTGAGGGACTGAAGCGGTCCGCGGTCCCCGCGAAAGGGAGCGCAGACCGCAGCTTGTCACATCCAATCACTCCACGAAGGCGCGGCGCCACTGATCGAGAACCGGCTTCATCAAATAGCTGAGCATCGTACGGGTGCCGGTCTGGACATAGACTTCCGCCTGCATGCCCGGCTTCAGATTGACGTCGCCGAGACGCTTGCGCTCCTCATCGGGCAGCGTGATCCTGACCGTGTAGAAGGTGGATCCGGTCCGTGGGTCGTTGGTGATGTCAGGCGACACGAACGAGACCTGGCCACTCAACTTCGGCGTCGTGTGCGAATTGAAGGCATTGAAGTGCACCATCGCGTCCTGTCCGGTATGGACGTGATCGATGTCCTTGGGCTGCACGTGCCCTTCCACCTGCAGTTCGTCCGAATCAGGCACCAGCTCCATGATGGTTTCGCCCGGCTTGATCACGCCGCCGATGGTGTGAACCGCGAGCTGGTGGATGGTGCCCGAATTGGGCGCGCGCATCTCGATGCGGTCGAGCTGGTCGCGTGCGGCGACGCTCTTTTCGACCAGATCACCTTCCTTGGCCTGGGACTCGCTGAGATCCTTGACCACTTCGCTGCGGAAGTCCTGATCGATCTTGACCGTCTGCAGCTCAGCCTCGCTGATCTTCGATCGCGTTTCGGCGACGCTCGATACCAGCTGGCCGCGCTCGCCGTCGATCCGCGCCGCTTCCCGCTGCAGCGTCGTCAGTCGCGTCAGCGGGACGAGGCGCTTGTCATAGAGATCCTGCACGCCGGCCAATTCACCCTTGATGAGATCGATCTGCTTGGTCTTGGAATCGAGCTGGGATTCCATGCCGCTGATCTCGTTGTTCAGCTGGACGATGCGGCCCTGCAGCAGCTCTTTCTGACTCTTGCGGGTGACCGCGCGCGCCTTGAACAGCGCGTTTTCCGACGCGATGACGGCACGGACGTTCGGGTCGTCGGCGCGTGAGGTCAGCGTCGCCGGATATTCCGGCTGCTCCAGACCGTCGCGCTCCGCCGACAAGCGGGCAATCTTGGCGCGTTGCTCGTTCAGCTGCTTGGTGATCGACTGCAACTGCGCCTGGCTCTGCGTCGCGTCGAGGCGAACGAGCAGGTCGCCGGCGGCGACACGTTTGCCATTGTCGACCTTGATCTCCGCGACGATGCCACCGGTTGGATGCTGGATGGCCTTGACGTTGGATTGCACGACGAGATTGCCGGGCACGACGACGGCGCCGGCCAGCGGCACCAGCGTCAGCCAGCCGCCGCCGAACACGGCGGCCACCAGCAGGACGCGCAGGCCGAGGCGCAATTCGTTCTCGAACATCCGGCCGACGCGCGGCACCAGCTGCTCGTCCGTATCATCGTCGAGATGGGCTGCTGTTCCCTGCGCCGCAATGAACGTCATGCCGGTCGTCAACGCGGTGCCGGCCGTGCCGACCAGTCGGCGGACGCCGGTTTGCGGAACGGCAGGCGCGTGGCCCATACGGGCAGGGAGGTTGTGCTGCCCGGTCAGCCGCGGCGCGTCGCCGAAGCCGCCATCGCGGCGTGCATCCCGGACGTCAAGCACGGCCGTATTATTGTTCGGCATGCGGGCAGGCGCATTGCGCGGCGGCGGTGCCAGCTCCGGCTCGTAGCCGCGCATCGGCGCGGACTGTTGCCAGTCCATCTCGCGGATGCCTTCGCCGCGCCGTTCCCGCGGTGCCTGGGCGCCGAGCCCGAACAGCGACAGCGCGCGGCCCATCGTGCTGCCCTTCTTCTTGCGC
>NZ_CAFI01000246.1 GCF_000239775.1 Bradyrhizobium sp. ORS 375 | reverse complement strand
TGCGGCGATCGGTGGCGGCATGGGCGGCGGCCACATCAGCGGCCCGGGCCCGGGCGGCGGCGCCAGCTTCGCTGGACGCGGTCCGATGGGCGGCGGCAGCGCAACCTTCGCCGGTCGTGGCCCGATGGGTGGCGGCGGAGCGTCATTCGCCGGTCGCGGACCGGGTGCCGGCGCCAACGTCGCCATCAACAATGGCGGTGGAGGCGGCAACTGGACCGGCGGCGGCGGGAACTGGAGCGGCGGCGGCTGGCGCGGCGGCCACCACGGCTGGCATCACCGGGGCGGCGGCTTCTGGCCCGGCGTCGGCGTTGGTGTCGGCATCGGCCTCGGCAGCAGCTATGCCTACTACAATGACCCGTATTATTACGGCCCGGACTACTACAACGACTACTCCTACTACGATGACTCGGCTCCGGTCGCTGTTGTTGGAACCGAAGGCGTCGATCCGAGCTACTGCGCCCGGCGCTATCGCTCCTACGATCCGGCATCAGGTACCTATCTGGGCTATGACGGCATTCGTCATCCCTGCCCCTGAGGGCTGATCGTATTTAGTCCGTGACACGAACATTGAGGCGACGAGACACATGTCTCGTCGCCTCATACTTGTTTTCTTGCCACATTGTTGTTTGTTCTGTGTCCGATCCGCCACGATGCAGGCCGAAATTCGGCGAAATTTGAACAATGTGCCACGCGGCGTGCAGATGTCTTCCGCGTTCCGGTCCAATATCAAATCGACTTCTGATTCTGTTTCGGCACGCTGAAGACAGCCCGGACTGACTTTGTTGATGGAACCAATGTGCTGACGACCCCGGATCGCGCACAACAGCGCAATGCAGAAACGCTGCGAACCGCTGTTTGCGCCTGCCGCTCTCGAACGCGCCAGAAAATTCGAACAAGGAGGCGCGCCTTGCGACATATCATCAGTTCCTTCGACGCAGCTGCACCGGCCGCCGGATGCATAGGGCTGGTCGCGGTGATCTGCCGGCAGCCGGCGGCACGCCTGAATGATTGAGAAACGCGGATGATTCGTCAGCGCCTTGCCTTGGGGCTCGGTCTTGGAACGCTGCTTGCGATCGGCGCGGCGTCCGCGGCGCTCGACGTCAAGTCGCGCAACGATGCGGCGTGGGTGACGTCGTCGCTGAACATCCTGCAGAAAACCTCCGATCTGCGGCTGCTGCTAAGCGAGGCCGAAGCCACCTCGCGCGGCTTCGCGCTGACAAGCGCCCCCGCGTTCCGGACCGAGTTCGACGAGGTCAGCGCCAAGATCCCGCCCGCGCTCGCCGATCTGCAGCGCGCCGTCGCCGACAGCCCGATGCCGACGCAGCTTCTCGGGGAGACAGCGGCGCTGATCCGCCGCAGGATCGACATCGCGGCGGAACTGGTCCGGCTGCGCGCGGCGGCCGATACCGCTGGGCTCCAGGCACTCGGCAGCCGCGGCGAAGGCCCGGCGACCATGAACACGATCTCCGCCAATCTCGACCGCTTCGTCGCCGATCAGCGCGGCCTGCTGGCGCAGCGCTCGATCACGTCGAAGACCACGGGATCCCTGCTGCTCACGATCGATCTGTGCGGGCTTGCGCTGCTCCTGCTCATCGCCGGCTACCTCATCCGCCGCGCCTATCTCGAGGACCGGGCGTTGCGCAGTTCCCTGATCCGCTCAGAGGCCGAGGCGGTCTCGCTGGCTGAGCGGGCGGAGAGACAGCATCTCGATCTGGTCGAGGCCCATGAGAAGCTGCGCCACTCCGCTGAGATCCTGCAAAATACGTTCAACAGCATGGCCGAAGGCGTGCTGGTGATCGACGCTGCCGATACGGTCGTATTCTCCAATCCCGCCGTCGAACGCCTGCTCGGCTACCGTCCCGGAAGGAACCTTTCGGAGGTGCGGTCTCGCCTTCGCGTCTACGAGAGCGACGGCATGACGCCGGTCGCGCCGCATGATTTGCCGACGCCGCGGGCGCTGCGAGGCGAGTCATTCGACCGCCGCGAGCTCATCATCTATCAGCCCGACCGCGACGAGACGCTGCGCCTCATGATCAGCGGCCGTCCGCTGCGTGACGGCGCGGGACGGATCACCGGCGCGGCGATGGTGTATCACGACATCACCGTGGCCCATGAGACCGAACGCCTGCTGCAGCAGGCGCAGAAGCTCGATGCCATCGGCAAGCTCACCGGCGGCGTCGCGCACGACTTCAACAACATGCTGACGATCATCACCGGCACGATCGAGACGCTGGCCGACGAAGTCAGAGACCGTCCTGCCGCGGCAGCCACCGCCGCGCTGATCGGCCAGGCCGCCGACCGCTGCACCGAGCTGATCCGGCATCTCCTCGCCTTTGCCCGCAAGCAGCCGCTGCATCCGCGCGACAGCGACGTCAACAGCACCATCCTCGACATTGCCAAGCTGTTGCGCCCGACACTCGGCGAGCAGATCGAGATCAACTCGATCCTCGAGGAGGAGACGCTGATCGCCCACATCGACTCGGCGCAGCTCGCCAACTCGCTCGTCAACATGGCGATCAACGCCCGCGATGCGATGCCCAATGGCGGCAAGCTGCTGCTGGAATCCCGCCGGATCGAGCTCGACGACGCCTATGCGGTGGCCAATGCCGGAGTCACGCCGGGCTCCTATATCATGGTCGCCGTCAGCGACACCGGCACCGGCATGTCGCCCGAGGTGCGTGACCGCGCGTTCGAGCCGTTCTTCACCACCAAGGAAGCCGGCAAAGGCTCGGGCCTGGGGCTCAGCATGGTCTACGGCTTCGTCAAGCAGTCCGGCGGTCACATCAAGATCTACAGCGAGGAAGGCCGGGGCACGACCATCCGCCTGTACGTCCCGGCCCCCAAGGGACAGATGGCAACTCCGGCTATGCCGGAGCCGCCGCCGCCGCGTGGCGAGGAGACGATCTTCATCGTCGAGGACGACCTGCTGGTGCAGGACTTCGTCGTCGCCCAGCTGCAGAGCCTGGGCTACAAGACCATTACCGCATCCACGGGCGTCGAGGCGCTGGCCAAGATCGAATCCGGCCAGTCGTTCGATCTGCTGTTCACCGACGTGATCATGCCCGGCGGCATCAACGGCAAGGAGCTCGCCGAGGAAGCGCTGCGGCTGCGGCCCGGTACGCGGGTGCTGTACACCTCCGGCTACACCGACAATGCGATGGTCGAGCACGGCCGCATCGATCAGGCCGCTCTGCTGCTCACCAAGCCCTATCGCAAGTCGGAACTGGCCCAGATGGTGCGCCTGGCCTTGCAGAGTGGGGCTTCCCCCGACGAGGTCTCGGCGAGCGGCCGCGTCATGGCGAACTAACGTCCCCTCCTCTTCTGCTCAGCGATTGGGAACTCGCGCCCCCGTTCAAGAAGCGCGCTCATCCCCATGGAACCTACGCAGGAGAATTGGCAGGACGTTCCCCCACGCATATAAGTAGTTGTATTTTCCAACTCACACTCTCTTATCAACCTGCACTCTCGATCCCGACTCCACTCAAGTCCCCCATCAAACCTGACCCGTGCAATCCAGAAACATTTCCAATCACGATGTTGTTTGAGCGACCAGGCGCACCCGGCGCGATTGGAACCTGAGCATGATCCGCCGGCGTGTGGCGATCGGACTCGGTTTTGGAACTCTGCTGGCGATCGGCGCAGCCTCGACCGCCCTGGACATCAAGGCACGGAGCGACACCACCTGGGTCGAGCATACGCTGCAGGTCCTGGAGACGTCCTCGGAGCTGCGCGTGCTGCTACGCCAGGCCGAAGCGGCATCGCGCGGCTTCGCCTTGTCGGGCGCCGATCGCTTCGTCACCGAGTTCGAGGACAGCAGGAGCAGGATCCCGGCCGCCTGGGCCGATCTCGTTCAGCTCGTGCAGGACAATCCGGCGCAGAGCGCCCGGCTGCGTGCAATTGACGAAGACGTGCAGCGGCGGGTCGCGCTCGCCGGCGAGCTCATTCGCCGAAATGCCGCCAACGATCGCGCCGGGCTCCAGGCGCTGATGGCGAGCGCGGCCGGTCCGGCGACGATGGCGACGATCAACGGGGTCCTCGACTCGTTCACCGAGGAAGAGCGCCGGCTGCTGGCGGTGCGCACCGCCACCTCCCGGCGGACGGGAACATGGCTGCTGGCGATCGATCTCGCAGGCGTCGGCATGCTGATGGTGATTGCCGCTTACCTCGTCCGGCGCGCCTATCAGTCCGACCGGGCGCTGCGGTCCTCGCTCAGCCGGTCGCAGGCGACGGCCACGTCGCTGGAGGCGCAGGCGCTGCAGCAGCGCGGCGACCTGGCCGCCGCCTATGACGAACTGCGCCGCTCCTCGGCCATTCTGGAAACCACCTTCAACAGCATGGCTGAGGGGGTGCTGGTGGTCGATCCCAGGGGCACGATCATGCTGTCGAATTCGGCGGTCGGCCATTTCCTGGGAACGGACGTCGGCAAGACCTTCGCGGAAATGCTGGAGGCGAACCGATTCTACGAGAACGACGCCATCAGCCGCATTGGCGACGAGGATCTGCCGATCGCTCGTGCGCTGCGCGGGCTCTCCTTCGATCGCCGCGAGGTCGTGGTCAAGCCGACCGATGGTCGGCCGCAGTTCCGCCTGATGGTCAGCGGACGGCCGCTGCGCAATTCCGATGGCGCCATCAGCGGCGCGGCGCTGGTCTATCACGACGTCACCGAGGTGCACGAGATCGAGCGGCTGCTGCAGCAGGCGCAGAAGCTCGACGCCATCGGCAAGCTGACCGGCGGCGTGGCGCACGATTTCAACAACATGCTGACCATCATCACCGGCTCGATCGAAATGCTGATCGACACCGTCCACGACCGGCCCGCCGCGGCCGAGCTCGCCGTGCTGATCAGCAGAGCCACCGACCGCTGCACCGAGCTGATCCGGCATCTGCTCGCCTTTGCCCGCAAGCAGCCGCTGCGCCCGCGCGACATCGACGTCAACGCCACAGTGGAGGACATCGCCAAGCTGCTGCGGCCGACGCTGGGCGAGCAGGTCGAGATCCGGAGCATTCTCGGCGAGGGCGATCTGATCGCCTACATCGATTCCGCCCAGCTGGCAAACGCGCTGGTGAACCTGGCAATCAATGCGCGCGATGCGATGCCGGATGGCGGCAAGCTGCTGCTCGAAACCACCAAGACGACGCTCGACGAGGCCTATGCGGCGGCCAACCCAGGCGTCGTGCCCGGCGCCTATGTCATGGTCGCGGTCAGCGACACCGGCACCGGCATGCCTGCGGAGGTCAAGAACCGCGCGTTCGAGCCGTTCTTCACCACAAAAGAGGCGGGCAAAGGCTCCGGCCTCGGGCTCAGCATGGTGTATGGCTTCGTCAAACAGTCAGGCGGCCACATCAAGCTCTACAGCGAAGAGAACAGCGGGACCACGATCCGGCTCTATCTCCCGGCGGCCCATGTGATGCAACCGGCGGAGCCCGAGCACGAGCAGGTGCTGCCGCGCGGCAGCGAGACGATCCTCGTGGTGGAGGACGATCCGCTGGTGCGCGACTTCGTGCTCGCCCAGCTGCAGGGGCTCGGCTATGCCACGCTCGTCGCCTCGCATGCAGCGGAAGCGCTGGCCCTGGTCGGGCAGGACCAGCGGTTCGACCTGCTGTTCACCGACGTCATCATGCCGGGCGGCGTCAGCGGCCGGCAGCTCGCGGAGACGATCATGGCGACGCGCCCGTCGCTCCGGGTGCTCTACACCTCCGGCTACACCGACAATGCGATCATCGAGAATCGCCAGCTGCTGCCCGACACGCTGCTGCTGACCAAACCCTATCGCCGCGCCGAGCTGGCGCAGATGGTGCGCCGCGCGCTCGACGGCCCCACGGTTGACGGCTCCGGCTAGCCCCGTGTCGCCAAGGCCACCGCCCCAAGCGTGAAGGCGAGCGCGGCGATCTGCCCTGCTCCGAGCGGCTCGCGCAGCGCGATCGCCGAGGCGACGACGCCGATGACGGGCACCGCCATGGTGCCGATCGCCGCCACTGACGCGGGCAGCCGCGACAGCGCCGCGAACCAGGCGACATAGGCGACGCAGAACTGGATCACGGTGGAATAGAACATCAGCGCCCAGTCGAGCTGGTCGAGCTTCGTCCAGTCGGAATGCTCGAGCGCGAAGCCGACAATCACGATCGGCACGCAGCCGATGCCGATCTGCCAGGCCGCGGCCGACAGCGGCGGCAGCTTGATCGGCAGCTTCTTGGCCATGACCGTGCCGAGTGCGAAGCCGAACGCGCCGCCCAGCACCATCAGGATGCCCGGCAGCTTGTCGCGGCTGGCATTCAGCCCGTTGCTGCCCATGATCGCGGCGAGGCCTGCGAAGGCCAGCACCAGCGCCAGCACGCGAAGCCACGTCGGCCGCTCGCCGAGGATCGGCCAGGCCAGCAGCGAGGCCCAGACCGGCATCGTATAGGCGATCAGCGCCGCCTCGCCGGCCGGCAGCCACAACAGCGCCAGCCCCATCAGCACCATCCAGGCGGTGACGTTGAGCATCCCCGCGAGGATCAGCCGCGGCCAGATCTCGCGCGGCACCGCCAAGCTCTGGCTGCGGACCACCGCGAGCAAGGCCAGCAGCAGCGCCCCGACCACGCCGGTGGTGCCGCGCAAGGTCAGCGGCGGCAGCACGCCGACCAGATGCTTGGTCACCGGCCAGTTGAAGCCCCAGCCGAGCGAGGTGATGGCGAGGAACATCAGCCCGGCGGGCGTGATCCGCCCGCTGGCCGTTGGCTTGTCTGTCATGGAATCACCGGCGCCGTCTGTGGGAGGGCCAGACTGCCGGCGTTTTCGGCATCACACCAGGGATTGTAGGGCATGCCTGCCCCGCTGCCGTCCCGTAGCCGCCCGTGAGTCCCGCTGATGCAAGCAAAACACACCGTTCGCACGCGAATAAATTTGCCCCTGTGAACAGCGGGGCGAAGCGCTGTGGATGGCGCCTGGAGCAAATTTTTTCGGTTTCGAATCCGTCAGGACTCGCCGATAGTTACGGCCATCACGATACCGGCACGCGCCCTGGTTATCCCCCGCTTTCCCCCATATTTAGTGTTTGGTTAGGGAACCCCCACTAGTCCTTGACGGGGGAAGCGGAGTCGTCCTAGCTTCCGGCCCGGTTCGGCGCTTGATCGTGTTTTAAGTTTCGCCGGCCGCTCCCAGAAGGGTTTCGAGGACGACCGCGCCAGAAGGCCAGAAGGCCCGGCGTGCGGCTCGTCGTCTGTCCCGCGGCGGGGTGGTCGCGACGACGGGGCTGCGAAGGCCCCCACTAGATGTGGGGGCTGTCTTGCAGCGGCGATGGAGCCGGACGGCACGCGTGAGGCGTTGAAGAGAGACGGGACCGGGCAACCGGTTGAACTGCGGCGGCACGGGGTCCCGGGGAATGGGACTCGCAAGCCTCCGCCTTTGGATGCAATGATCCCGGCCGCCAAACGCGGTCCGGCAAGAACAATTGGGGCTCGCGATGCGGATTGAACGGCGCAACACCACCGAAGGGCAGTCGGCCTATCAAGGGATCGACTTCCGCCTGACCACGTCCGAGATCAGGAATCCGGACGGCTCGGTGGTGTTCCGGCTCGAGAATGTCGAGGTGCCCGAGTTCTGGTCGCAGGTCGCCTCCGACGTGCTGGCGCAGAAATATTTCCGGAAAGCGGGCGTCGCCGCGCGCCTGAAGAAGGTCGAGGAAGAGAGCGTGCCGTCCTGGCTGTGGCGCTCGGTGCCCGACACCGAGGCGCTGGCCGCTCTCCCTGAGAACGAGCGCTATGGCAGCGAGCGCTCCGCCAAGCAGGTATTCGACCGCCTGGCCGGCTGCTGGACCTATTGGGGCTGGAAGGGCAACTACTTCTCGTCGGAGGAGGACGCGGTGGCGTTCTACGACGAGCTGCGCTTCATGCTCGCCAAGCAGATGGTCGCGCCGAACTCGCCGCAATGGTTCAACACCGGCCTGCACTGGGCCTATGGCATCGACGGCCCCGGCCAGGGCCATTATTACGTCGACTACAAGACCGGCAAGCTGACCAAGTCGAAATCGTCCTACGAGCACCCGCAGCCGCACGCCTGCTTCATCCAGGGCGTCGAGGACGACCTCGTCAATGACGGCGGCATCATGGACCTCTGGGTGCGCGAGGCGCGCCTGTTCAAATACGGCTCCGGCACCGGCTCCAACTTCTCGCGGCTGCGCGGCGAAGGCGAGAAGCTGTCGGGCGGCGGCCGCTCGTCCGGCCTGATGAGCTTCCTCAAGATCGGCGACCGCGCCGCGGGCGCGATCAAGTCGGGCGGCACCACCCGCCGCGCCGCCAAGATGGTGGTGGTCGACGCCGACCATCCGGACATCGAGGCCTATATCGACTGGAAGGTGAAGGAGGAGCAGAAGGTCGCAGCTCTCGTCACCGGCTCCAAGATCAACCAGAAGCACTTGAAGGCCGTGATGAAGGCCTGCGTCAATTGCGAGGGCTCCGGCGACGACTGCTTCGATCCCGAGAAGAACCCGGCGCTCCGCCGCGAGATCAAGCTGGCGCGCCGCGCGCTGGTGCCCGACAACTACATCAAGCGGGTCATCCAGTTCGCCAGGCAGGGCTACAAGGACATCGACTTCCCGATCTACGACACGGACTGGGATTCGGAAGCCTACCTCACGGTGTCCGGCCAGAACTCGAACAACTCTGTGTCGCTGAAGGACGACTTCCTCCGCGCCGTCGAGACCGACGGCGACTGGAATCTCGTCGGCCGCACCAACAAGAAAATCGTCAAGACGCTCAAGGCGCGCGACCTCTGGGAGAAGATCGGCCACGCCGCCTGGGCCTCGGCCGATCCCGGCCTGCACTTCAACACCACGATGAACGACTGGCACACCTGCAAGGCGTCCGGCGACATCCGCGCGTCCAATCCGTGCTCGGAATACATGTTCCTGGACGACACCGCCTGCAACCTGGCCTCGGCCAATCTGCTGACGTTCTACAACACGTCCACCAAGCACTTCGACGTCGGCGCTTACGAGCATCTCTGCCGGCTCTGGACCATCGTGCTCGAAATCTCCGTGCTGATGGCGCAGTTCCCGTCCAAGGCGATCGCCGAACTCTCCTACGAGTTCCGCACGCTCGGCCTCGGCTACGCCAATATCGGCGGCCTCTTGATGACCATGGGCCTGTCCTACGACTCGAAGGAAGGCCGCGCGCTGTGCGGCGCACTCTCGGCAATCATGACCGGCATCGCCTACAAGACCTCGGCGGAGATGGCCGGCGAGCTCGGCCCCTTCCCCGGCTACAAGAAGAACGCCGCGCACATGCTGCGCGTCATCAAGAACCATCGCCGCGCGGCACGCGGCGAGGCGACCGGCTATGAGGCGCTCTCGGTCAACCCGGTGCCGCTCGACCACGCCCACTGCCCGCAGGTCTCGCTCGTCAGCCACGCCATCCAGGCCTGGGACGACGCGCTCGCGCTCGGCGAGACCAACGGCTATCGCAACGCCCAGGTCACCGTGGTCGCCCCCACCGGCACCATCGGCCTGGTCATGGATTGCGACACCACCGGCATCGAGCCCGACTTTGCGCTGGTGAAGTTCAAGAAGCTGGCCGGCGGCGGCTACTTCAAGATCATCAACCGCGCCGTGCCGGAGGCGTTGCGCGCGCTCGGCTATCGCGAGAGCGAGATCGCCGAGATCGAGGCCTACGCTGTCGGTCACGGTTCGCTGTCCAACGCGCCCGGCATCAACGCCTCGACCCTGAAGGCCAAGGGCTTCACCGACGAGGCCATCGCCAAGGTCGAGAAGGCGCTGCCGACCGCGTTCGACATCAAGTTCGTGTTCAACAAGTGGACGCTCGGCGAGGACTTCATCACCAGGCAGCTCGGCGTCTCGGCGGACGCGCTGGCCTCCCCGACCTTCGAGCTGCTCGCCGCGATCGGCTTCACCAAGCGCGAGATCGAGGCTGCCAACGTGCACATCTGCGGCGCGATGACGGTCGAGGGCGCCCCGCATCTCAAGGCCGAGCATTATGCGGTGTTCGATTGCGCCAATCCCTGCGGCAAGATCGGCAAGCGCTATCTCTCGGTCGAGAGCCACATCCGCATGATGGCGGCGGCGCAGCCGTTCATCTCGGGCGCGATCTCGAAAACCATCAACATGCCGAACGACGCCACGGTCGAGGACTGCAAGGCGGCGTATCTCCTCTCCTGGAAGCTCGCTCTGAAGGCCAACGCGCTCTACCGCGACGGCTCGAAACTGTCGCAACCGCTCAACTCGCAGCTCATCTCGGACGATGAGGACGAAGACGATGCGGTCGAGTCCTTCTACGAGAAGCCGATGGCCGCGCGTGCCACCCAGGTCTCGGAGAAGATCGTCGAGAAGCTGGTCGAGCGCATCGTGGTGATGCGCGAGCGCGAGAAGATGCCGGATCGCCGCAAGGGCTACACCCAGAAGGCGGTCGTCGGCGGCCACAAGGTGTATTTGCGCACCGGCGAGTATGATGACGGCCGCCTCGGCGAGATCTTCATCGACATGCACAAGGAGGGCGCGGCGCTGCGCTCCTTCATCAACAACTTTGCGATTGCGGTGTCGCTGGGCCTCCAGTACGGCGTGCCGCTGGAGGAGTATGTCGACGCCTTCACCTTCACCCGCTTCGAGCCGGCCGGCCCCGTGCAGGGCAACGACTCGATCAAATACGCGACGTCGATCCTCGACTACGTCTTCCGCGAGCTCGCCGTCAGCTACATGTCGCGTTTCGACCTCGCCCATGTCGATCCGTCCGAGAGCAATTTCGACGCGCTCGGCCGCGGCGTCGACGAAGGCAAGCCGTCGGAGGACGGCCCGAGCCAGCAGGCGGCAAAGTATGTGTCGCGCGGCCTGACCCGCTCCCGCACCGACAACCTCGTCGTGATGCGCGGCGGCTCGTCGTCGAGCACGGCGGCGGTCTCCACCCCGCATGACGGCGGCCCGTCAGGCCGCGTCACCGCCCTCTCCGGCTCCCGCGCCGGCGACGCCATCGAAGGCGCCGTCGCCCTGAAGCAGGAGGCGCAACACGACCTCTCGCCCACCGAGAAGCTCGAAGCCCTGCAATGGAGCAAGGCCGGCACGGCCGCGACCCAGGTCGCCTCCAAGGCCGAACGCCGCGCCGAAGCCAAGGCCAAGGGCTACGAAGGCGAGATGTGCTCGGAATGCGGCAACTTCACGCTGGTCCGGAACGGGACCTGCATGAAGTGCGATACGTGCGGCAGCACGACGGGGTGCTCGTGAACAAAGCGATCGAGATAGCTCATCAATAGCCAAGTTTCGGCCCGCTCGAATATCGAGCGGGCCTTTCTTTCAATCAGTTTCCAGCAATACGCCTTCGCAAACGCGACTTGCTCTATACAGCAGACCTCGCATCATGTCCGTTTCCATCAAAGTCAAAACAGATATATCGCAAGAGCTGAAATGGCTCTCGAAGGCCTACGAAAATAATGAAGGCCGCATTAGTTGGCCCGGCGGAGAGATTGACGAATATACATTCCAAGTAATTGCCAGCCTTTCATTTACTCCAAACTTAGCTGACCATGAAAAAGACGACGCAATTTGGACCACAATAAACGAATGCGCCAAACTAGGAAAGTTCGATCAAAATACATTCATCCGCAAACTGAGAGAAGCATCTGAGGCGATTAGATCAAGACCGGCATCAAAATACACTTTACTGACTCAGATAAACGTCCCAAAGAATAGCAACTCTTGTAAGAGATTAAATTCACTTAACGGCGCAATTCATCTGCAAGACTCACTTTCTCGACAGCAACTTGGGATGCTTGAGGAGGAGCGCACTTTTGCGGCATACCGCTCCGAGTTCCACGATGATTTTCTATTTGCTAGAGTAACTGTCAAAGCGCGCCATGCGCGGAGCGCCCTTCAAGACGGGATAAGATCCCTTCAACTCTCTCTCGGCCTGCTAAACCTTGCAGCTCGCGGTTACGGACTGAGTAAGCGAATGGGAATCCCAGGGGTTCCTCTCGGCCAATTTCTGATTGCTTCCCCTGCATTTCTTTTGGATCACGAGAAGAGAAAGATGGGCAGTTGGCTGAGTGACAGTGATTTCCCGAATCGATTTAAGTTCCATTTCACTGCGAAGCGAGTAGACCTAAAGGAACTTTCGACGTTTACCAAACGCTGGATAGGAAAGATTGAACGCACTGACTTTTCAGACCGTTTTTCAACTGCAATCACTCTATTCCAGGAAGCACTAAGTGCTCGCCAAGTAGATATCGCACTCATCAAGTTTTGGACCTGCATCGAACTTTTAACGTCACGACCAGATGGAAAGGAACCTCTGGAACGAGCGATCGCACGCGCCTCATCGATATTCATCCCACCGGCTCCGACTAAGACTCGGCTTGAATTCATTGCAAACTCTCGGCACGCCCTAGTTCACAAGGGTGGAGACGGTGAGCACGCCCTTCTCTGTGCACAATGGGCGAGCATCTACGCAGGGGAGCTGCTAGGATTCAGCGGATTCAATGCTCATGGACTGACGAAACACTCCGAGATATTGGAACACCTGAGCACCCCGCTTTGTGAGGATCGACTTCGGACGTCGATCAGAATGAGTCAGCTCCGATTGAAAGCACTCAGCAAGCGCAGTGCAAATTAACAGACGTCGCGATCGTCTGGCTTACTAGCGGAGCGTAATCCGCCGCTTGACCGGGTTGGCGCGTTACGCTTCGCTAACGCGCCCTACGCAGCGAGCCCTGGGCTCCACCTCCCTGCCCCAATGCACCTCCACATCTTCTCCGATCTCCACGCCGACATGGCCGACATCAAGCCGATTCCGGCGCTGCCCGGGGTCGATGTGGTCGTGGTCGCCGGCGATGTTGGTGAGGGGGCGGTGATCGGGTTTGCGCGGCTGCGCGAGATCGTGGCCGAGGACGTGCCGATCGTCATGGTGATGGGCAACCATGAGTTCTATCACCGCATCTACCCCGACGAACTGAAGCAAGCGTAGGGCGGATTAGCGGAGCGTAATCCGCCGCTTGACCGGATCGGCGCGTCACGCTCCGCTGACGCGCCCTACGCTGCTCCAACGCTCAAAAACTCGCTCAATTTAAGAGTGCTGCGAAGCGTAGCGAAGAAGCACAGGAGCGGCGAGCGAGAGCGGGACGCTACGGCCTCCATTGTCACCCTTCTTCAATTTCCAAAGCTTATTTGCGCAGGCGCTAATCGCATCCTTATCAGTCTTTGTCAGCCGAAAGTTTGGGCCGCTTTGTCCACGATTCAGGACAAAGTGATAGAGCTGTTTACTACCATCAACTTCAATTGGAGTTCCCGCAGTCGAGTGAAATGTTTGCACTACGCCGAAAACACGCATCTTTGAGCCAATCAGATGGCAATCAATCATTATTGTATCTGCGGGAAGGTTTGGCCAACTAGTATACCAATCCAATCTATCCAATTGTTTTGGCCCTATATGCAATTTTCTCTGGATTTCCTGGGACTGGGTTTTGATATATCGTCTTGCAGCACGATCTTCTTTTGCGGAGTTCAACTCGCGTACGATTGTTATCGATGCAGATGGTTTTATACCTGAATTAGAGATCCTCCTCAGATATTCTAAAAGGGAGAGATTCTCAGAGGCCTTCTTCTTAGCTTTTCGCCGCGTACTGCGCAGCATGGCAAGTTTTCGGGCTGCAGCAGCCTTGGCCAAGTCGGATGAACTAATTTTACGCGATCGATCAGAGTACAGTCGCTCAAACCAACGCCCGACCTTCTTAACAAGGTCGACATTATCGGAGTATATTCCCGCTTCGATAAGGCCCAGAGACTCGTGTTCGCTTTCTGGCATGCCATTCGAAGATGCGTTAGCTGAAGAGACGACGACAGATTTTGGCGTCCAGACTACCTTTGCATGAAGTTTATCGTGCTGCCGCGCCCTCTTTTTAAATTGCTCGATAACATCTGGGTCCGACTTACCGCCTTTGAGACAGCATACTATCCGAACTCCCCGATCGTTGGGATTGATTTTCAAAAGTTCCAGAGCGCCCGTGCCCCAATAGGCAACAGCAATATCCGCTCGGCTCGTGTCTTTCAGAATCTCTCGAATCCGAGTTGTAAGACTGGCACCCTCTAAAAATTCCATGCACAACATCTCCGGCTGAACTATTTCGTTAGTTGTTCAATCAGCGCTGAAAAGCTAGCATTGATCAACATCAGCCTACAACCCCATGCACCTCCACATCTTCTCCGATCTCCACGCCGACATGGCCGACCTCAAGCCGATCGAGGCGCTGCCCGGGGTCGATGTGGTCGTCGTCGCCGGCGATGTTGGTGAGGGGGCGGTGAACGGGTTTGCGCGGCTGCGCGAAATCGTGGCCGAGGACGTGCCGATCGTCATGGTGATGGGCAACCATGAGTTCTATCACCGCACCTATCCTGAGGAGCTGAAGCTGGCGCGCGCCGAGGCAGCGCGGTTCGGGGTGAGTCTCCTGGAGAACGAGGCGGTCGTGCTCGCGGGCGTGCGCTTTGCCGGCTGCACGCTGTGGACCGACTATGCGATCTTCGGCCCCGGCAGCGAGGCGGAGGCGATGGCCGCCTGCGGGGACGCGATGGCCGACCATCGCTGCATCACCTGGCAGAACGCACCGTGGCTGCGGTTCACCCCGCGGGAGGCGCTCGGCCTGCACCTGACGTCGCGCACCTGGCTCACGGGCCTTTTGGAGACCCCGTTCGACGGCCCGACCGTCGTCGTCACCCACCACGCCCCCGGTTGGGGCTCGGTTGCCGAGCGCTATCGCCGTGACCTGACCACCGCCGCCTTCGCCTCCAATCTCTCCGCGCTGATCCAGGCGACGGGACCTGCGCTGTGGATCCACGGCCACATCCACACGCCGTCAGATTATGGCATCGGCGCCACCCGCGTGATCTGCAATCCGCACGGCTACGGCCGCGAGAACCCGGAATTCGATCCGGCGCTGGTCGTGGAGATCGCGTAGTCCGCGATTCTCTCTCCTTCGTCATTCCGGGGCGCGCGAAAGCGCGAGCCCGGAATCTATAGCCACAAGCCGGCGTGGTGAGCACAGATGGTCGTTGCCTGCATCTCGTGAACCAACGGCCGCTCGGGGTTATGGATTCCGGGCTCGCGCTGCGCGCGCCCCGGAATGACGCGGGGAGGCAACTTACGAAGTCGCCGCTCGCTGCAGGCGGGTCATGATGAGGATCCGATCCGGGCGGCGTTGCGAGGAACACCGGGATAGTACGGAGACCCGGAACAATCGCCAAGAAATCCTTGTTGCTCCCACCTCAACAACGAGGAGGATCGTTCATGAGAAAGGCCATCGTTCTGACTGCGGCGCTGTTCGCGGCATCGTCGGCGTACGCTGCGGAGACCGGCTCGCAAGGCGCGTCGAAGAATGCGCCGGGTCAGCAGATGCAGAACAGCAAGACGTCGACGGCGCCGGGTGCGTCGGAGTATGCGCCGGGACATCAGACCAACACGACGGCCGGCCCCGGGCATTCGGAGAGCGCGCCCGGCCAGCGCAGCACCACGACCGGCTCCAGCACCACCAAGAAGTAGCGCGCGCGCGAAAGGGGTGCGAGCCGTGTCTCGATGCCCCTTTCGCCTGGCGACACAGACAAGCCGCAAAGCCCCTTCATTCATCATCGGAACATCCCGAGGAGTCACATGCGCAAGGCGCTCTTCATCCTGGCCACGTCGCTTTCGACCGCGCTGATCATGCCCGCGGGCGCGATGCCGCTGGCGCCCATCCCGCTCGATCACAGCGCATCCGATATCATCGCGGTCAGAGGCGGTCATGGCCATGGTCATGGTCACGGCTGGGGCCGCGGCGGTCACCGCGCCTTCGGCTGGAGCCGCGGCCGCAAGGTCGGCTGGCGCGGCCATCACTGCCCGCCTGGTCATTGGAAGAAGGGCTGGTGCTGAGCGGCGACGCTCGGAGCTCGGAGAGTCTGTTGCCCGGATGAGCGCAGCGACATCCGGGTTCGCCACTGCTGCCGCGGGAGACCCCGGATGTCGCTGCGCTCATCCGGGCTACGCAGCTCGCTTCGCCGACGTCCCATCCTCATCATCGGCCATTCGTTCCAGATCACCGCAAGCTCATCATCATCGCGCGAGCAGCGATTGATCCGCGTCGCGGCCGCCTTAGCTCAAGGGCCGGCCGCCATGCAATCGGGCGGATCGTGAGTTCCACTGCCCCCGACGAGATTGAGCATGACCGCACCTTCACCCCGCGGATCGACCGGCGCGCCGGACAGACGCGACAGCGCGACCGTGATCCGGATCGACAGCTTTGCCGCTGCGCGCGAGGTGCTGCGCTCCGGCGATGTCCGGCAGGCCGGCTTCAACGCCGAGCTGGTGCATCGCTTCATCGGATCGCAGCACGCGCCGGTCTTGTATCAGGACGGCGAGCCGCATCAGAAGCAGCGCAGCGCCACGGCGCGGTTCTTCACGCCGCGCGTGGTGGCGACGCGCTATTGCCAGCTGATGGAGACAACCAGCCGCGAGCTGGTGGCGCAGTTCCGGCAGGCGCGCCGCGCCCGGCTTGACGATCTGAGCCTGGCGCTCGCGGTCGCCGTGGCCGCCGACATCATCGGGCTGACGAACAGCCCGCGCGACGCGATGGCGGCGCGGCTGAACCGGTTCTTCGCGGCGCCCGTCGGCCAAGGCACGATCGCGACGCTGCGCAACGCCGTCTTCGGCCAGCTCCGCACCCTCGCCTTCTATTGGTTCGACGTGCGCCCCGCCATTCGCGCCCGCCGCGCTCAGCCGCGCGAGGACGTCATCTCGCATCTGCTGGCGGAGGGCTATTCCAGCCGCGAGATCCTGACCGAATGCCTCACCTATGGCGCCGCGGGCATGGCGACCACGCGCGAGTTCATCGTGATGGCGGGCTTGCGGCTGTTCGAGGACGATGAGCTGCGCGCCCGCTTTCTCGCGGCCGACGAGCCGCGGCGCATCACCATGCTCGAGGAGGTGCTGCGGCTCGAGCCGGTGGTGTCGACGCTGAAGCGCCGCACGGCTCGCGAGATGACGCTCGAGAGCGATGCCGGCACGCGGACAATCCCGGCCCGCAGCCTGGTCGAGATCGACATCGGCGCGGCCAACCGCGACGAAGCCGCGGCCGGCGCCTGTCCGCACCAGTTCAACGCCGACCGCAAGCGGCCAGCCAAGGGCTCCGCCAGCCTGATGAGCTTCGGCGATGGCCCGCACCGCTGCCCCGGCGCCGCCGTGGCGCTGCACGAGGCCGCGATCTTCCTCGGCGAGCTCATGCGCGTCCCCGGCCTGCGGCTGGAGCGGCGGCCGACCAAGACGGTGAATCCCGTGAGCAGCGGCTATGAGCTGCGCGACGCCGTCATCGTGGTGGAGTGAGATCCGGGCGGGACAGACGAAGCATGACCTATCAGACCATCATCGCGCGAGCTGATGAGGAAAGAAGCCCGGCGCCCGTGAATGCGCCCTCTCCCCTTGCGGGAGAGGGCATCACCAGCCCATCCGCCTACGCGGTTGGGTGAGGGGTATCTCTCCACGAGCAGCGCTCGTCGAAGCATACCCCTCACCCAACCGAGCTCGTTGCACTGTCCGACATGCCCTCTCCCGCAAGGGGAGAGGGTGCAGTCATGGGCAGCGCGCTTCATCATCCAAACGCAAAGCCTGGCGCCAGGCGACGGATGACGCTTCGCTAGTAGTCCGCCCTATATCGCGAATGCCGGTGGCGCCCCCGGATGTCGCTGCGCTCATCCGGACGACGCGGCTGCTGCGCGGCCTGCGCGTGGCACCCCTACTTCTCCTCCTCCATCGTCACCGCCACCGCGCCGACGGCCGACAGCCGCACCTTGTCGCCTTCGACGTCGGCGACGAGGCCCTTGTCGATGAAGTGATGATGCCCCTTGTGGCTGCCCTCGCCGCTGTCCTTCCGGGTCAGCTTGATGCGGTTGCCCTCGACGCGGTCGACGGTGCCGACATGCACGCCGTCGGCGCCGATGACGTCCATGTGTTCCCTGATGTCCTGCATTCCGGACTCCTCTGCGGCTGATGGGAGGTTTCGAAGCTGTCTCAACCGGCGGCAGCAGCAAGTGTTCCCGCGGGCGCATGCGCGGCGGTGGCCAACAACAAGCGCTTGTTCATCTGACTCCCCTTGAGTGAAATTCGCCCACCAAGAAGCAACTCCGAACTCCGTTCCGAACCGCTAAAATCCGGCAGAAGAGTCGCATCTGCCGGTAACTACATGCTCCGCGTGCTGAACGTCTGTTCATATTGAACGACAACTATCAGTTCGTGGGCGCCGCGCGGAACTTCAAAAGATTTTCTCCGTTGCTCAGCTACTATCAACCAACTGGAGGAGACGACAATGAAGAAGCTGATCCTGTGCAGTGCTCTCGCTGCGTTCGCCCTTGGCACCCAGGCCGCAAGCGCCGCCGAATTCTACATCGTGCGCGACGCAACCACGAAGAAGTGCACCATTGTCGACAGCAAGCCGACCACCACCACGACGACGGTCGTCGGCGACGGTGTCTACAAGACCAAGGTCGAGGCGGAGTCCGCCGTCAAGACGACCAAGGTCTGCACCGAGCACTAATCCCTTCGCGTTCGGCCGGCACCGAACAGCGAACTCCAAAGAGGAGGACAAACAATGCCTGTCTTGTTGTTGTGGGCCGTTCCGGCCGTCATCGTGATCGGCGGAGCCGGTTACTGGCTCGTTCACCTGCACTGATCGGCGACGGCCGATCTGAATACGACCCGGCCGGCTCTGGCCGGGTCGTACTTCCATGATGAAGGCGGCGCGCGATGGCAAAGTTCGCGATCGGAGACCACGTCTCCTGGAACTCGGAAGCCGGCCGCGTCAGCGGACATGTCGTCGCGGTGCATCTGCGCGACTTCGACTACAAGGGCCACCGGCGCCACGCCACGCCGGACTCGCCGCAATACGAGATCAAGAGCGACAAGACCGACCACATCGCGGCTCACAAGGAGAGCGCCTTGACGCGGTTGACGCGCCCATAGATCGCGGCCTGGCCGATGCTCGCGCGCAGCTCAAAACCAGTGCTCCGACGGCGGACGAGGTCTGCCGCGTCTTCACCATCGGCCATTCCGCCCGGAGCATCGCCGAGTTCGTGCATCCGCTGCGGCCGGCGAGGTCCAGTTCGTCGTCGACATCAGGCGCATCCCGCGCTCGCGCACCACCCCGCAATTGGCGTCATTGCGAGCGCAGCGAAGCAATCCAGGGTGGTGGGCGGGACTCTGGATTGCTTCGCTGCGCTCGCAATGACGCTGTGGGAGGCGATGCACGTCATCAGCTGCTCCTGTGGATGCGCCCCGCACTTCCGATAATGAAAATCTACTTGCTATTTTTCGGAAATCATGGTTGTCTAACCCCATCCCGGCCCGCGAGAGGGGCGCATCGCGATCGTCACGAGACGTGGGGCCGGAGATGCGGTGGCCGCAGACGTGCTGCAGCGGGTGTGACGCTCGCCGACGAACAGCCGTTTGCGGACGTGAAGACGCGTGGTCCTGGCGCCCCGAGGCTGGCGCCAAGTCGCGGGTGATGATCCCGCCGACGACGGTGGCTACAAGCCGGACACCGGGGAGATC
>NZ_CAFI01000247.1 GCF_000239775.1 Bradyrhizobium sp. ORS 375 | reverse complement strand
CGAGGCGCCGAAGCCCGAGCAGCCGTCGGCGCTGTCGTCGTTCTTCCGCCGCTCCTGAGCCCGAATCATTCCATGGCGAAAGCCGCTTGTCGCGGACTGTGAAAGCAGTCCGTGAAGCGGCTTTGCGGCTTGTCCGCCGATCCGTTCCGCAGCATAGTCCCGCGCATGAAAAAGACCCCGTTCCGCCTCTCGCCGTATCAGGTGCAATGGCTCCTGATCGTCGGCTTCGTCACCGTCGGCTACGCCCTTTATCTGCGCTATCTCGCGATCGAGCTGTCGAGCGTTGCGCTCGCCTGCGACGCCGGCCTGCAGACGCTCGCCTGCAAGAGCCGCGCGGTAGCGACGACGCTGTTCAAGAATTCGGTGTTCGGCGCGACCGCGCTGGTGATCGCGGTGCTGCACGTGATGCGGCCATCGATCGTGCTCTTGACCGGCGGGTTGATCGCCGCCGGCCTCGGCATCGTGCTCTACAACATCGTGCTGTCGGGCCTGGCGATCGGCCTGCTCATCCTCGGATTTGCGCGGCCCGCGCCCGCCACAGCGTAACGGCGAGCGTCAGGTACATCGCGCAGGTCCACAGCGCCTGCCAATTGTCGCGGCCTTCGTTATAGATCACATAGACCGAGGAGATCGCCAGCAGGCCGGCGAAGCTGGCCTCGGCGATCGGCCGCGGGCCCTGCGCCGGACGGTTGCCGAGCAGCATCGCGAACGGCACGACCGCCATGGTCAGGCTGGCGAACGGGAAGTCGCGGTAGCGCGGATCGAACACGAAGCCGAGCGCGGTCTCGGCCGCGATCAGCACGGTGATGACCAGCACGAGGCCCAGCGCATAGGTGATCTTGAGCTGCTTGCGGCCGTCATCCGGGCCGAGCAGGTCGAGGAAGGTCGGCAAGGGACGGCCGGCCATGGCGGCATTGGCCGCCAGGATCGGAGCCAGCACGCCGGCGGCGAGCAGCGCGCCCCATTGCAGCCAGCCGCCGAAACCGAGGCTCTCATAGTACATCTTGTCCGCGGCCATGCCGAACAGCACGCCGGCGGTGGTCGCTGAGATTCCCACCCCGATCCAGGCCGAGATGTGCGGCGGCCAGGGACGGCGGCGCACGGTCAGCCAGCCCGTGAGGAACACCACGAACGACAGGATCATGCCCGCCGCCATCTGCAGCTTCCACTGCGGATAGTTGCTGACGGGCTCGCCGGGCGGGTATTTCAGCGCCCGCGTGTCGTCGCTGATCAGGCCCCAATAGCCGCCGACCGTACCCTCGAGCTTGCGCTTCCAGGGCTGGTCATAGGCCTCGATCAGGTTGACGCGGAAATTCTCGCGCTTGGCGAGAGAGAGGATCTCCGACACCACGCGGGCCTGGTTGGCGCGCGACGGCAGCGCGCCCTCGCGCATGCGGCCCTCGCTCGGCCAGCCGGTCTCGCCGATCAGGATCTCCTTGCCGGGGAACGCCACGCCGACCTGCTGGCGGATGGTGTCGACATGCGAGGCGGCGAATTTCGCGCGCACCGGCATGTCCTCCCAATACGGCAGGATATGAACGGTGACGAAGTCGACGATGTCGTAGAGCTCGCGGTTGCGCAGCCAAAATTCCCAGACGTCGGCATAGGTCACGGGAACCTGGACCTGTGCCTTGACGCTGCGGATGGTCGCCGCGAGGTCGGCGGTGGTCATCTCACCGCGCAGCAGCACCTCGTTGCCGACGACGACGCCGGTGATGACCTTCGGATAGCGCTTGATGAGGTCGACCGCGATGCCGATCTGCTGCTGGTTCTTCAGCTTGTTGGAGCCGAGCCAGATGCCCTGGATGACCTTGATGCCGACCCGCGACGCGATTCCCGGCACCTGGTCGAGGCCGTTCTCGATCGAATAGGTGCGGACGCATTCTGAGATCTTGGCGAGCTGCACCAGGTCCTGCTCGATCTGCTCGGCGTCGATATGCGTGGTCGGATCCAGCGGGCTCTGCTGGCCGCGGAACGGCGCGTAGGACACGCACTGCACCTTCGAATCGAGCTCGATCGGCGCGCGGGCGAGCGTGATGGGCTTGGCCAGCCACCACCAAGCAGCGGCGATGACACCCAAGGACATGAGCAGAAGCGCCAGCGGCGTACGAAGGGATTTCAGTTCCGTTCTCCAGGCAGGGTGGTGTCGATTACCCGGTCGGCGGCGATCTGCCAAGTAGGCGATCGGTCAGCAATCGGAGGGGCTGCCGCGGCGCGCCCAGGCGCGGGCAGCTCCGATCCCAATCCGGCTTTTACGATGACGCGAGAAAGTTGGGGCGTTGCTGGACAAAATCCGAGATTCCGGTCATTGGGAATCCCGGTTGCCTCGCCCTTTGCGTCCGCTGCTTCTGGCTGTTCACTCGCCCGTTAGGAACGGCAGTTTAGGAACACCGCGCGACGGTCGGAATCAACCTCCCGCCGCAATCGGGACCGATTTGATCGGCATCAACACTGCGTCCCCCAGGGGACGGCATGAAGGCAACATTCGGGGAATTTATGGGTCGACGCGTGCTCCAGTCCAAGTTTTCGGTTTTGCGCCTTGTCGCATCCGTGGGTGTTGCGGTCCTGGTCGGCACGCCCGGCGCCTTCGCCCAGAGCGGCAACGACCACCCCCCGGACCAAAAGCCGCAGGCCTCCAGCCCGGCCGACCTCAAGGAAAACCAGCGCAAGGCCGACGAGTTCACCGAGGCCGCGCAGGCGCTGAGCGGCGGGCCCGCCGGCAACCCGGAATGCGTCTGGCTCGGCCGCCGCGTCGTGCAGCTGATGTACCGCGACGACCTCGATACCGCGTTCCGCCACCTCGACCTG
>NZ_CAFI01000248.1 GCF_000239775.1 Bradyrhizobium sp. ORS 375 | reverse complement strand
CTCTTGATCCGAAAGCTGTGCTGATGAGCGGCAC
The DNA here is from genome assembly GCF_000239775.1 of Bradyrhizobium sp. ORS 375. GTDB lineage: Bacteria > Pseudomonadota > Alphaproteobacteria > Rhizobiales > Xanthobacteraceae > Bradyrhizobium. Next base: position 9,397 of record NZ_CAFI01000248.1, on the reverse strand, counting down.
GCGGGGTCTACGAGACGTCCTGGGGTTCCCGAGCGCGGGCGACATAATCCAATGCACTTCGAGGAGTTCCTGACGGATCGCGCGTTATTTTCGCGCGGGGCTGATGATGGCTTGGGCTGGATTGCACGTGGCCGGATGCGATCACGACCGGAGACGACGTTGTTAGCTCGCCAACCTCGATGGGCGACCAAAGGCGGTCGGCTGGTGCGGCGCGCGGTCGCGCCGCGCGCCAACTGTGCCCGGCGCTCGAGCGTTCGCTCAGCTCGTGCGGCCTTTAATGCGCCGATCGCGGCCCGCGGGCTGTGCGGGCCGTGATCCCAAGGCCTGAACGAGGGCCGGACTAGAGGCTGAGGATCTTGATGTTGAGCAAGGGCGAGCCCGACGCTGCGCCTGAGTTTCCAGCCAAGCGTCCGAGCGGGAGGATCTTGCTCAGCAACTCGGCCAGTGCCAGCGGATGACCCAGCACGCCGTCATGAGCCCGTGTCTCACCCTTGAACGTCAGCTGCTGCTGAAACACGTGCTCCATCGCCAGACGCAGGCCTGCAACGATTCGCGTGAACTCGGGATCGGCGGGGTTGATCGGCTCGGCGCCGCTGGCCCATTTCGAGGCCATCTGGCTCAGCTTGCGCAGCGGCTCTTCGACCGCTTCGATCTTGTCGACATGATAGGTCAGCGGCGCGGATGCACTGTCGAAAGCCGGTGGCAGGTGGGGTGGAGCGTGTGGAGCATTCGCGTGGGGCGCAAGCTTGCGCCGCAGCGCCATTAGCGCCTGCTCGTAGAGAAACTTCACGCCTTCTTGCAGCACCATCGTCCCGAGTGCGGACATGTTCATCCATTCGTTCATTGCAGTCTCCGAGATATGTTGAAAGATCTGACCTGCGATCATGACCCGGCATCGTCGCGCACGACCCGGATCGCCGTTCACGCGGCGTCCGAAGCAACGGCTGAGACATGTCCGGCAACGTCACCGCGGTCAGACGACCGTCGCGGCGGGCTCGGCAACCTAAAAGGCCGATGCACGTTCCGCGGGAATCTGATCACCATCCGGTGACTGCGGAGGTGCGGGCGCACCCGCGCAGCAACTAGCGGCGATCGCCGTCGTGTGGTCGCTGGCGCGCTCTGCGACAAATATCTTTCGGCCGCGATGGAACGGGCCATGCGGCTTCGGGTTCAGGCGCCCGCACTACGTCGTCGCACCGGCTCAGCAGCCGGGCCCACGCATGGAGGACCAAGTGAATACGAATCTCTTCCACAATATTGCAAATGTCGCCAGCCTCGGCCTTGCCGGCACGACGGCAATGCTGCTCGCCTCAGGCTGCCATCAGGGCGCGGACGGCGCGTTCGATTGCTCGACGTCCTGGATCAATCCGACCTACACGACGGCTGCGATCGCCACGCTGCAGGTGATCAAGCTGCTCGTCAACATCCTGCGCGACGGCCTCGACGGCCTGGTCAGACCGCAGCCTCCGGTCGAGCAGCGCGTGATCCATTCTCGGCGACGGCAAGGCCAGACCGTCCATGATCGCGCGACGGTGCCGTGAACGCCTCAACGCGCAAGGCCTGACAGTCTGACATGGTTCCGGCAGGCGAGGTGAGTGGTGCGCCGGTGTTAGCTTCATACCACTCCTGCGTGTGACGTTTCACACAGCAAAGTCGACTTGCGCCAGCTCACGCTGGCGCCGGCTTGGTGGCTGCCGCGGCCTCCCAGCCCGGCTCGACCGGGACCATGTACCAGGTGGTCAGCACGACTTTGGAAAACAGCCAACGGCCATCTTCTCTGACGTACTCATCATCGAAGCGTCCGCCGACCATGAGGCTTTTGCCGTTGAGAACGGGGCGCCCGTCGAGATGGCTGTAGCCTCTGCCGCGGTCGCCATTGATTTCAACGACGTGCGCGTGAATGAACTGGCGCGCCCATTTGATCGGGAAGTTGAGAAAGAAGTCGCGGATCGCTTCACGGCCGGTGACGGATGGCCGACCGCCATAGGACACGGTGGCGTTTTCCGCAAAGAGGTCGGCCAGATCGGCTACGCGGTCCTGATTGACGTATTCGTGGTACGTACAGCGCAGCGTCCGGATCGCGTCGCGATCATCGTGTTCGGCAACGCGCCTCTCCAGCGCTGCGAGTCGTGCCCTGAGGTCGGCGTTCTCGTCTGAATGGGTCATGGTTCGTCCTTTGGCGCAACGTGGCCGTCTGTCTGGAGGGGCTTGTGATCACCGAGGATCTTGCGGAGCCGCTCCTCGACGCGGAGCCGCACCGCGGGATGCGGAAGGATGTAGAATTGGTCGTCGCGGATGGCCTGCAATGTCATCCGCGCCACGTCGCCGGCACTGACCTCGGATGCCTCCATTCCCGCTCGGACCCGCCGATCATACGGTGCGCTGTCCGGATTGGTGGAAGCCAAATGGACCGGCCGATGTCTGCCGGAGTCGGCAATGGCCGTCTTGACCAGCGAAGGGCACAGCACGTTGACCTTGAGCTCGGATCCTGCCAGCTCAAGGTCCTTCGCAAGGCACTCGGACAAGGCGACGACCGCGTGCTTGCTGGCGCAGTAGACGCCGGACCCCGGCACGGCGGTCAGCCCCGCGCCCGAGGCGGTGTTGACGATGTGACCGTCCTCGCCCGCAGCCATCATGCGCGGCACGAAGCTGACAATCCCGTTGGCGACGCCCAGGAGATTGACCCCGAGCACCCATTGCCAATCTTCGGGAGTCGCAGACCAGACCGGGCCGAGCGCCGCGACGCCGGCATTGTTGAAGAGCAGGTGAACGTTGCCGAAGTCTCCGAATGCAAGCTCCGCGAGACGCTCAACGGCCTTGATCTTGGATACGTCACACCGAGTGGTGCGCACGGCGATCCCGCGCGGCATCAGCTCCCCCGTGGCGGAAAGTCCGTCGCCGTCGACGTCGGCGAGGACGAGCTTCATTCCCTCGGCTGCGCAGGCAACAGCCAACGCGCGGCCGATGCCGCTCGCAGCTCCCGTGATCACCGCGACCTTGCCCTCGAGCTGCTTCATGCCGCGGTGATCCCGCCGTCCACGGTGAAGATCGATCCGGTGATATAGCTCGCAGCGGGCGAGGCCAGCAGCAGGCTGACGCCGGCGATCTCGTGGGGCATTCCAAGCCGGCGCATCGGAACGATGGCCTCGAGCGGCGCGGTGTGGGTCTCGTCCAGCAGGCGGCCACCGCCGAGCCCGGTCCGGAAGAAGCCGGGCGCGATGGCATTGACCTTGACGTCAAACGTGGCGAGCTCGAGCGCGGCTTGCCTGACCAGGTTCACGACCGCGGCTTTGGCGGCGGCATAGGCATAGGCGGTGGCTGTTGCGCCTCGCAGTCCTCCAACCGATGCCGTGACCACGATCCGGCCGCTGCGCTGCGCCTTCATGTGCCGCGCGGCGGCCTGCAGGGTCGCGAACGCACCGGTCTGGTTGATGGCGAGAACCTCGCTCCATGCGGCGAGATCGACGTTCTCGATGCGGCCCTGCGGCGAACGAATGCCTGCTCCACCGCTGATGCCGGCATTTGCGAACATCACGTCGAGCCGGCCTTTGCGCGCGACGACGCCGTCAACTATCCGCCGGATGGCGTCGGAATCTGCGACATCGACCGGCGCGACCTCTGCTCCCGGGATGATCTCCTCGCTGACCCGTCTCAATTCCTTCTCGTTCCTGTCGACGAGGATGACGTCGGCACCGTTGGCCGCCATGGTCTGTGAGATGGCCAGGCCAAGTCCGCTGGCGGCGCCGGTTATGATGATGACGAGGCCCTTGACTGCGAAGAGCTGCTCGGCGGTCAACGACATCGGCTTTTCCTCGTTCGGCAGGGCCGTCTTCGCTTTCACGAGAGCGGCCGCCGGTGGACGGCAATCCACCATTCCGTTGGGCGAAAGGCTCGGCCGCCGTCGCGCGGCCGGCGTTCTCACGCCGCCGAGAGACAAACTCAGTTCGCGGCCGAGACTGTCGCAATCGCGACAATCGATGCACAAAATTTCCCTAGGTTGGCGCCGAGAGGAGGGCCGGCACGCCGGTCGCCGCGCGCGCAAGAACATCGATGCTGTCGAGGGGACACCGCCTGTGACCGGGTTCACCACCGCGGCGACGGGCAGTCCGGTCTACCGCCTCTATTTGGTCGTAGTCTTGTACCTGCTCTCCGGTGCTATCCTGCTGGGTACGTTGCGCGGCCCGTCGTCGCGGCAACGGTGATTCATTCGCCGAGGACAGCCATCCGGCGCCTGCTGAAGACGACAAAGCGAGAGGATGAAAAGCGATGATCATTGTTGTGGGATCTGTGGACGGGATTGAAGACAGCTTTGATCGTCTGATCAAGGTCAGCCTCGAGCACGTGCATCGCTCGCGCGCGGAAGACGGCTGCGTGGAGCACGTCGTGCAGGTTGATTGCGAAAATCCGCTCCGCTTGCGATTTTTCGAGCGCTGGCGCGATGCCGCCGCGCTCAAGGCGCATTTCGCCCGGCCCGAGTCACGGCTGTTCGTGCAAGAGGTCGGCAAGCTGTGCTCCAAGCCGCCCGTCATGACCGTCTACGAGGCCGAGGCGAAATCGATTTAGCGGCGGCCGGACGACAGGTTTGACGCGCACCATTGTACCGCCTCGGTGGCGCGCGGTGTCCCGAGGCGAGCGCCATGGTGACGTCGGTCACCTCGATCGATCGTCGCCACACTGATATGGATGACGAATGTCGCGACAGCGACAGTCCCGTTGATGTGTGTGGCGACGAATGAACAAAGCGGTGCTCAAGGCTGTTCTGCGCAAGAACAAGTGGTTTGCTGGCCTTCCCCCGTCATTGGCGGACAGCATCCTTCGTCTGGGGCGCATTCGAAACGCGGACGACTCCCTGATCTATTCGGCGAGCGACTCTCGCGACGGGGTGATTGCCCTGGTGTCGGGCCAGGTGCGCTTGACCAGCTTTTCGCTGTCCGGCAATCCCTCTTTCCTGCTGATCTCGTCGCCTGGATCGTGGATCGGCGTCACCTCGGCCCTCGACGGACGTCCCTATGGCTACGACGCGTTCGCCATTGGCAAGGCCGTGCTGTTTCACGTGAGCCAGGAGCGGTTCGAGGCGCTCATCAACGAGAGCAACGAGTACTATTCCGCGTTTGTCCGAATGGTCTGCGATCACCTGCGCGTCTCGATGCAGAACCTGATCATTCTTCGCAATCGGCGTCCGCTTCACCGGCTTGCGCAGGAATTGCAGAGGCTCTCCGAACGTCACGGACGGCAGACCAAGAAAGGGCTGGTCATCGATCTGCGATTGTCGCAGGAGGATCTTGCCGTCATGATCGGCGTCGGACGCCAGACGATCAATCGTCTGCTCAAGAGCCTTGAGCAGGATGGAATCGCGACGACGAGGTACGCGTCGGTGACGATTCATGACCTCAAGGCGATCGAACGTCTCAGCTCGAGCGAGGAGGCAGAGAGCTAGGCGCGGACCCGGTCGGAGGGGGCTCTCCTTGAGGCGACACAAACGGCCGTCCTACGGGGCAGGGCAGAACAAAGATGGTTGATGAAGAAAGCCCGCTTGAGCTCCAGCAGCGGGCAACATGAGCGGTGACAGCGTCGCCTGAGGCTGACGACTGGTCGTTGCCGATCAGCTCTTCGCCGCGTTTGATCGGCAGGCTCGTGAAGCCTCGGCGATGGCTGACCTGGGCTCCGCGGCAAACGATTGTGCGAGAATCTAAGTCTCGTAGAGCGTGTGTAGGGCGCGTGGGCGGCGGTGCGGTCAACGAATGATCGTGCACCGGACGGAGCCGAGCGCCCCACATCTCAAGGGTGCCCGGCGGCAGGGCGACTTTGCTCAGTGGGGCCACGTCGATCCCGAGGCTGGAAACGTGGTGACACACCAACCTGATTCGGCATGACGATTGCGCGCGAAAGATTGGCGCGGCGTTCGTCAGCACTCAGCGTTGTAGAACACTCGATCGTAGGACGATCGAGGCGTGCATCGCCTGAACTTTCTTGCTCGCGAGAAGCGAGTCCGGTTTCTATCCGATCGGCGAAGGTTGTAATTTTTGACCCTGGTGACGCGCATGTTGTTAATCAATTGAACTGTCCGTTGATCATCCATTACGGATGACGTCTGTTCGTTTGAGAATATGCAGATACTGCGGGGGCAGAGATGTTCGGTAGTTCGACTGGGGCCGGTCGAGGCGAGGGCATGCGGCGACTTGCGAGACGAGCCGCTGGGATCGGCTTGGGCGCTTTTTTTTGCTTCTCGATTTCTACCTTAAGTGGTGCCGGAACGATGTCGCTCCCTGGCCAGTTTTCGGTTGGCCAGATGGGGGCTGCGACCTATTCAATTCCAATTGCCGTCCCCTCCGGCACGGCCGGGGTCGTGCCTTCGCTCACGCTTGATTACAGCAGCCAGGGTGGCAATGGCGTCCTGGGCGTGGGCTGGTCACTGGGGGGCTTGCCCTCGATCGGCCGATGCCAGAGGACGATCGCGCAGGACGGTGTGCTGGGCAGCGTCAATTTCGACGGTAACGATCGCTTCTGTCTTGAAGGGCAGCGGCTGATTTTGGTGAGCGGTTCTTACGGGGCCGACAATGCCGAATATCGCACCGAGATCGACGCCTATTCCAGAATCGTCTCGCACGGTGCTGCAGGCAACGGACCGGCCTGGTTCGAGGTGCGCACCAAGGCCGGCCAGGTCATGGAGTTCGGCCGGACGACGGATTCGCAGGTTCTGGCTCAGGGCAAGACCACGGCGCGAGCCTGGGGCGTCAACAAGGTCAGCGACACCAAGGGCAACTACTTCTCCGTCTCATACACGACCGATGCCGCGACCGGGCAGTCGGTGCCGAGCTGGATCAACTATACCGGCAATGCTGCTTCCGGCGTCGCGCCGTACAACTCGGTCGGGTTCGTCTACGCCTCCCGCCCCGATCCGATTCAGCACTACCAGGCGGGCTCTCTGGTTCGCACGGCGGTTCGGCTGACCAACATCAAGACATTCACCGGCGGGACGTTGGTTTCCGACTATCAGCTGACTTATCAGCAGAGCCCGACCAGCAATGTGTCGGAGATCGCGTCGGTGCGCGTCTGCGGAGGTTCGGGCAGCTGCCTGCCGGCGACATCTTTCCAATGGGCAAACGGCGGTGGATTGTCGTTCTCTGGACGGGTGACCAGCCTGCCCAACGGAGAAAACCTGGGGTCGCCCGCTGTGTCGACATCGGGCTCTTTCTTATCAAACATTGCGGCGCAATTGGCTCATCTCGTCGGAGGGCCGGTTTCTGCCGACTTCAACGGCGACGGAAAGAACGATTTCCTGCTGATCGCCGGGACGTCCGTACTTGGGTTTCTCGGAAATGGCGACGGCAGTTTCTCGGCTGCAAACTCGTCGGCGCCGAATGGGTGGAATTTTGGACTGTTCATGTCCAATTATATGAATATCAGCGGTGACTTCAATGGAGACGGAAAGACGGATATTGCGCTGTTAAATGGTGCGTATCTTTATGTCTTCTTGAGCAATGGAAATGGCCAGTTCACCGGCGTGACGTTTCCGTGTCCGAATGGATGGAATTTTGGCAAGCCGAGTGACAATTTCGTTGCTGTGTCCGGCGACTTTAACGCCGACGGCCGATCGGATTTCCTCCTACTGAGCGGACAGTATATTTATGAGTTTCTGAGCAACGGCGACGGGACGTTTGCTGGTCAGACGCTGTTCATGGGCGGTTGGAATTTCGGGACGAAGCCTTCCGATCTCTACATGCCGATCTCCGGCGACTTCAATGGCGATGGCAAAACTGATTTCCTGATGGTCGGCGGTTCACAGGTCTTCGATTCCAATCGTAGTGCCAGATCTAACATCTATGAATTTCTCGGAAACGGTGACGGCACCTTCACCTATATTGGTTTCACGTTGCCTACTGGGTGGAACTTCTCGCCTGAGAGTGGGACGACTTACCTCCCGATCAGTGGTGATTTCAACGGAGATGGCAAGTCAGACCTGATCATGCTGCACGGGCCGCAGATTTACGAAATGCAGAGCCGCGGCGACGGGACGTTTGACTATATCCCGATTCAGATTTCCAACGGATGGGATTTTGGCGCAAATCCCGGGACGACGTTCATGTCCTTCTCGAGCGATTTCAATGCGGACGGCAGGACCGATTTCGCTGTCATTGGTGGTTCGAGCCCGTACATCTACCAATTCCTGAGCAATGGCGATGGGACCTTCACCTATCGGACGGTCAACATGCCGAACGGCTGGGGCTTCGGCTCGCCTCCGACGGCGAACTACTGGGCCCAGGTCGGCGACTTCAATGGAGACGGCCGGGTCGAGTTCTCGATGGCGTCTGGCACCAATGTCTTCACTGTCACGGCAGACGGCTCGACCGGAGATGTCATTTCCAGGATCACCAGCGGTCTTGGTGCGACGGTTGACGTCAGCTATTCGCCGCTGACTAATTCAGGTGTTTACACAAGGGACTCCACCAGCACCTATCCGGTTCAGGACCTACAGGCTCCATTCTTCGTGGTGTCACGGGTCGATGCATCCAATGGCGTTGGCGGTACATCGAGCTCGACGTACAATTACGCAGGCGCCAAGATTGATCTGACCGGCCGCGGCCTGCTTGGCTTCCGCCAGGTCACGGTCAGGGACCTGCAGACCGGGATAGCGGATACGACAATCTACCGGCAGGACTTCCCCTATATCGGGATGGTCGCATCGGCGGCGCGGACGCTCGGATCACAGACGCTCGGTCAATCCACGAACACATATCAGTTCATGAACGCGAGCGGGTCGACGACGATCTCGCCGTCCAGCGCGCCGTATCGGGTGTCCCTGGCGCAGAGTACATCGAGCAGCTCGGACCTCGACGGGTCCGCAGTGCCGACGGTGACGACGTCCAACCAGTATGACGGGTTCGGCAACGCGACCCAGGTCGTCGTCTCGACCTCCGACGGGTTCAGCAAGATCACGTCCAACGTCTATGCCAACGACACCTCGTATTGGTACCTCGGTCGTCTGACACGCGCGACCGTGACAAGTCAGCGGCCGCAATAGCCGGCCGCTGCGTCTCATCACATCTCACACATTTTGCCGCCTTGGTTGGTTGAGGAATTGACCATGTTCGATGCCGTGTCTTCGCGTGCCCAGCGTTCGAGTGGATTGACCCGAGTCAAGATCGCGGCCTTGTCGCTTCTGATCAGCCTCGGTTTCCCGGTGGTCGCCGACGCCGCGCAGGTCGTCATCACCGGCAATGCGACCTGGGTCGTTCCCAACGATTGGAACAACGCGGACAACTCGATCGAGGCGATCGGCGGCGGCGGTGGGGGCGGTGGCTCCGTCGGAAGCCAGCAGGGTGCGGGCGGTGGCGGCGGTGGCGAGTACCGCAAGCTGCGAAACCTGACGCTCACGCCGGGTGCGTCGATCCCGATC
>NZ_CAFI01000249.1 GCF_000239775.1 Bradyrhizobium sp. ORS 375 | reverse complement strand
AGGGCGTGCGGGCCAAGACCGTGGCGCGTGTCGAAGCCGCCGTGGCCAAGCTCGGCTATCGCGCCGACGTGGCGGCCGCGCGGCTCGCACGAGGGCAGACCTTTCGCTTTGCCTTCGTGCTGCCGACCGGCGGCAACAGCTTCATGATGAATCTCACCGAGCAGGTCCGGCACACCGCGGAGTGGCTGGCCGGGCAGCGCGGCTTCATCGACATCCTGCATGTCGACGTGTTCGATCCCGACCAGCTGGCCGGCGCGTTGGAGACCCTGTCGCCGGTGTATCAGGGCGTCGCCGTCATCGCGCTCGACCATCCCCGGGTGCGCGCGGCCATCGACGAACTGACCGCGCGCGGCGTTGCCGTCGTCACGCTGGTCTCGGACGCGCCGACCTCGCGCCGCCTGCATTATGTCGGCATCGACAACCCGGCCGCGGGGCGGACCGCCGCCACGCTGATGGGACGATACCTCGGCGGTCGCGACGGCACGGTCGCGGTGATCGCCGGCTCGTTGTCGCTGCGCGATCACGCCGAGCGGCAGTTCGGGTTCAATCAGATCTTGTCCAGCGAATATCCGAGCCTGCGCGCGCTGCCGGCGATCGAGGGCCGCGACGACAGCGAGCTGACGCGCGAGCTGACCGCGGAGCTGCTGGCGCGGCATTCCGACCTGCGCGGCATCTACTGCTGCGGCGCCGGCAATCGCGGCATTGCCGACGCGCTGGAGGCGTCGGGGCGGGCGCGCGAGGTGGTGTGGATCACCCACGAGCTGACCCAGCACACGCGGCGGTTCCTGGTTCGCGGCACCCTGGATGCCATCATCAACCAGGACCCCGGCCACGAGGCCCGCTCGGCGGCGCGGGTCCTGCTCGCGCATTGCTCGGGCGAACCGATCAGCCCCGATCAGGAACGCATCCGCATCGACATCTTCCTGCGGGACAATCTGCCGTAGCGATCAGAGCCAGCCGAAGATCGCCAGCGCCAGCACGGCCTGGGCCACGAAGCCGACGACGAAGGCCAGGGTGCGGAATACGGGCAGGCCGATCGCGTAGACGATGACGTGGGCGACACGTGACCAGAAATAGACGGCGCAGGCGAGCACGGTCCACTTGGTCGAGTAGTCGATGGAATTGAGGATCAGCACCAGCGGCGCGAAGATCACGAGGTTCTCGACCGCGTTGTCGTGCGCGAACATCAGCCGCGTCGCCCAGGCCGCATGCGGCTTGTCGTTGCGCGAGGGGTTGGCCATGGCGCCGCTGAGGCCGCGGACCTGGCAGCGGTTCAGGATGTAGGGAACCCACAGCAGGCCGGTCAGAATGACCGTCAGCGTCAGCCAGAACAGTTCGCGCGTCATCGAGATCCCCTCAACTGATGTCCGTCTCGTCCCGGCGGGACGGAGGCGGTTATAGTCAATCGCGGCTGATCACGCTATGCGCGGACGCGGACATAGGAGCCCGGCGCATCTTCGAGCGGTGGATAGGCCTCGCTACCAACGCTGCGGGCGGGAACCTCTTCGGGGTCGAGCTCGCCCAGCCAGGCGCGCCAGTCCGGCCACCACGAGCCCTTGTGCT
>NZ_CAFI01000250.1 GCF_000239775.1 Bradyrhizobium sp. ORS 375 | reverse complement strand
CCGGCACCTGCGTGGCGGCGGACGGGCCCGGCAACGGCCTCGCGTCGGTGGAGGCCGTCCTGTCCTCGGCAGCCGCCTTGTCGTCAGCCGCCACGGGCGCGTCCGCCGGCTTCTTGATCAGCTTCTTGCATTCGAGCGGAAACACCAGCTCGCCGGACGCGGTGAGACCGATCGGCTCGCATCCGCCGAACGGCCCGCCGTCCCTGGCGGTGCCGGGCACCGCCGCCGCGGCGCTTCCGGCCTCTGCTCCCCATGCAAGCGGCGCAGTCATCGCAATCTGAAATAGAACAAAGCCGCACAACAATCCGGCTCGGCCGGCCGTCCGCCCCAATGTACGCATGACACGCTCGCTCGACGCACAAACTCAGGCGACGCCAACACGCTATTGAGGCAAGTCTGTGAAGCCGAAGCGCAGAGGTCGCGAAGCCATGTCGATTCAATGGCATTGTGTCTTGCCTGCACAATGACGAAGGCGTCCCGCATTGCGGTTGCAATCCGGGCGTGCCAGGGTCGCCGTGCGCGCTAGCCGCCCGGCAGGTGACGACAGCCGCCTGCAAGCCTTCCGGACAGCCATCTTGAGTTCAACAGATTATCGTCCCGACATCGACTGCCTACGCGCCTTCGCGGTCATGTCGGTGATTGCGTTTCACTACGACATCTCGCCGTTTCGCAGCGGCTATGTCGGCGTGGACGTGTTCTTCGTCATCTCCGGTTTCCTGATCACCCGGATCATCCACGCCGAGGCGAGCGCAGGGAGCTTCTCCTTCGCGGCGTTCTACCGCCGCCGGGCCCGCCGCATCCTGCCGGCGGCCTTCGCCATGTTGTGCGCCACGCTGCTTGGCGCCAGCGTGATCCTGCTGCCGCAGGACACGGTCTCGACGGCACAGCAGGCGCTGGCCGTGCTCACCTTCTCCTCGAACATCCTGTTCTGGATGCAGCAGGGCTATTTCGATGCCGCGGCGATCAGCAAGCCGCTGCTGCACACCTGGTCGCTCGGCGTCGAGGAGCAATATTATCTGCTGTTCCCGGCCCTGGCGCTGGCCATCTTCGCGCTGCGGCGCTGGCAGATGCTGGCAAGCCTGAGTGCGATCTGCGCGATCTCGTTCGCGCTCTGTGTGGTCCAGACCCGGCTGCAGCCGGCGGCGGCATTCTATCTGCTGCCGGCGCGCGCCTGGCAGCTGGCGCTGGGCGCGCTGCTGGCGGTGGAAGCGATTCCGGCGCCGCACAGCCAGCGGCTCCGGATCGGCGCGGCCGCGCTGGGATGGATCGCGCTCGGCGCCTCCGTCAACATATTCTCGCCGCGCACGCCCTATCCCGGCGTCGCCGCGCTGTTGCCCTGCCTTGGAACGGCAGCAGTGATCTGGGCGCAGCCGGCGTCGAGCAGGACCGTGCTCGTTCTGATCCGGCCGCTGATCGCGGTCGGGCTGTGGTCCTACTCGCTCTATCTATGGCACTGGCCAGTGGTCTCGTTTGCCACCGCGATCTGGGGACCGCCGGGCTCGGCGATGGACAAGCTGGTGCTGCTCGGCGTCTGCGCGGTGTTGGCGCTGGCGAGCTTCTACCTGATCGAGCAGCCGTCCCGCCGCGCCGATTGGCCGGTCACGGCGCGCGCACTTGCGGCGACCGGCGTGGCGGCGCTTGCGGCCAGCCTGGTCATGATGAGCTGGTCCGGGTTCCCGGCGCGATTCTCACCGCAGCAGCGGGACATTGCGGACTTCATCGGCTACGACCACCAGACGGTCTATGAAGAGGGCTCCTGTTTTCTGGATCCAGGTCAGACGCTGCGGGCGTTGCGATCCGACTGCCTCGCAAAGGGCCCCCGCCCGAACGTGCTGCTGTGGGGCGACAGCCATGCGGCGCACCTCACCTTCGGCCTCAAGCGCGCGCTGCCGCCGGCGACGCTGCTGCGCGCGACGATGGCCCAATGCGTCCCTTACGATGAACCGGGGCAGTCGACCGGCTGTGTGGCGTTCAATCAGCAATTCTCCCACGTGGTGCGCGACCTCCGACCCGACGTCGTCATCCTCTCCGGAAATTGGACGCGCACGGCGCTGACGCCGGCCGCGCGTGCAAGCCTGCTGGCCATGGTCAAGGCCGGCACGGAGGCCGGGAGCAAGGTCGTCGTGGTCGGACCCAGCCCGCAATTCGATCGGCCCGTGCCGCACCTCCTGGTCGCGACGCAACGCTTCGGCGTCTCGACACGTGGCCACACGCCGGCTCTGTTCGGCGAGGTCGACACGCAGCTGCGTGCCCTGGTGAACGAGGTGCAACAGACGGACTACGTCTCGCTGCTCACACTGCTCTGCCCCGGCGACGAGTGCGTGCTGCAGACCTCCGACGGCACGCCGATCGCCTGGGACGAAGGCCATTTCACCGCGCAGGGCTCGGCGCTGGTGGCCGACGGCCTCGTTCGGACATCGCCGATCCTGGCCGCGACGCTCGCGCCCAAGAGCGAATGAGCACGACGCAGCGCGTTCTCGCGGCTAATCGTCGGCGAGGAACGTCGCGAAGATCGGGGCGGCGCGCTCGCCCATGCGCTGCGCGCCGGCCACCGTGAAATGTCCAGCGTCCTGGAACAGCCAGACGCCGTCCTGAACGACCGGACAATCCCGGTCGCAATAGACCTCGGAAGGTCGCAGCAAGGTCACCTTGGCCAGCGGCCTGATCGCCTCGCTCAGCACAGCATCGATGGTGGCGTTGGCAGCGACCGCCTCGCTCTTCGGCACGGGATCGCAGGGACGGGCGGGCGCGTGCCAGCGCGGGCCCGGCAGCATGCGCAGGGCATCGAAGGTGCAGTTCACGGGCCGGACCTGGCCGCCGATGACGAGGAAATGGCGGCCCGGCCGATCGAGCAGGCGTATCGTGTCAGCCAGATGCTTCGCCACCTCGGCGTTGCGGGCCTGCGCCTGAGGGCCCTCACCCAGATCGAGATAGTTCTGCCAGGCCTGCCCGATCACGACGAAGTCGGCCGGAGATCGCCTGATGCGCGGCAACTCGCTGTCGCGCAGCTCGGCACACACTTGCGCGCGCGGTCCTTCGGCCATGAGGCCGGTGAGCGTCGGACAGCCGCTCATCGTCGAGACGTGCCCGATCATGCCGCGCGCCTTCAAGGACTCGTCGAGCGCCGCGACATATTGCTGGACATAGGAATCGCCAAGCAGCTCGACGCCCCTCGTCCCGGCGAGATCGCCGAAGGCGCAGAGGCGGCCAACCGCACGGCCGCATTTGTTCAGGCCGAAGCCCTGCAGCTGGAACAGCGCGCGCTGCTGGTCGGGCAGCCGCGAGACGACGCCATTGGCGCGGAACGTCACGTGGGCCAGGCCGGCGCCGACGATGAGCACGGTCGCGAAGCTCGCGACCTGCGCAAGGCGCGGCCACGGCAGCTGGCGCAGCGGCTGCTCGACCACGGCGAACATCAGCGTCGCCAGCGCGGCGATCAGCGCGAGCTGAGCCAATGCCCCCGCCGTCGTCTGCGCGGCGTCGCCGAAGATGAAGCCGGCGAAGAAGATCACCGGCCAATGCACGAGATAGAGCGAATACGAGATGATGCCGACGGCGCGCACCGGGCGCGCCATCAGCAGTGAGGTCGGGGCGTTGGCGGCGATGATGATCGCTGCGGCGATGCAGGGCACGAGGGCCGCGACGCCTGCATAGGCCTGATAGCGGCCGATGACGAGAAGGCTGCCGAGCAGGATGACGTCGCCGCAGCCGGCCGCGATCGATCGCACCCGCGGCGACGCCGCGAGGCGGGCTTCAAGCGGAATGGCGAGGCCGCCGAGCGCGAACTCGAACACCCGGAACGGCGTCAGGAAGAACACGGCTTCAGCGTCATGCGGCAGCCAGAGCGCCGCCGCGACCAGGGAACCCAGGCCGATTGCCGCGATCAGCCGGAACACGTGCCGACCGCCGGCGGCCCCCATCAGCAGCAACGGCGCGAGCGCATAGAACTGCACCTCGAGCGACAGCGACCACAAATGCAGCAGCGGCAGCTGGTCCGCCGTCGGTGCGAAATAGGCGTTGGCCTCGCGCCAATACTGGATGTTCGAGATCGAGAGCAGCCCGTGCGTCGCTTCCTTGGCGAGCTGCCGCAACGCTTCGGGCGACAGAAACAGCCAGCCCACCGCAAATGTCAGCGCGACCGTCGTGACCAGCGCCGGCAGGATGCGTCTTGCGCGCCGCAGGTAGAACTCGGAGAGCGAGAAGCGCCCCGCCTTGACGCCGCGCAGGATCTGCCCGGTGATCAGATAGCCTGAGATCACGAAGAAGATGTCGACGCCGGCGAAGCCCGCCTCGAAGCCGGTGATCTTCAGATGGAACAGAATGACGATCGTGACGGCGATCGCCCTGAGCGCGTCGATGTCAGCACGATGACTTCGTTCCACTGGCGTCCACCCCGCTTCGCCTTCGAGGCGACCGAGATGCGCAGACACGAATGGCAACAGCGGGAAACAGTCATGGCGTCATCTGACTCATCCAATGACGCCGGTCTGGCCGCGGCGTGGCGGGCGTCACGAGGAAAGCCGGCCGAAATCCGGCCCCCATGCGACGAGAGCTCACGCCGGCGCCGCTCAAGGCAAACGCAACAATGCTGGAGGGATTCGTCTAACCGGTCGAAGGATGGTGGGGGAGGCAGGACTCGAACCTGCGAAGCCATGAGGCGGCTGATTTACAGTCAGCTCCCTTTGCCACTCGGGACACTCCCCCGCATCGATGGCAGTTGAAGGCCGGCCGCCGGGAAACAGCGGTTGAGCGACCATCAGCGCCATGGAGACGGTAAGGCCGCGGGGCCCGGTGAGGGCTGCGCGCGGCCGGGGCCCTTATGATCGAACCGGGACCGTAAAGTCAACCAAGCGGCGACGAATTTTCCCGACGAATTTTCCCGACGAAACTGCCGTCTTGGCGGTGCCAAATTGCCAGAATCCGCCGGCCGTGACAGAAGCTCAGGGCATGAGCGAACGTGACCGAAAGCCCCCGTTTCGCCGCCAAGGCGGCAAATTCACCGGCAAACCGCGCGGTTTCGACCGGCCGCAGGCCTGGCGGGAGCGCGACTCCGGCTCGGACGGCCCCGTCATCCTTTACGGCTGGCATACGGTGACCCTGGCGCTCGCCAACCCGAAGCGCCGGATTCGCAAGCTGTACCTCACCGAGAACGCCGCGCGCCGCCTGGCCGACGAGCGGATCGAGACGCGGGTGACGCCGGAGATTCTGCGCCCCAGCCAGATCGATCAGCGGCTCGGTCCCGATGCGGTGCATCAGGGCCTGCTCGCCGAGGCCGATCCCCTGCCCTCGCCGGACATCGACACGCTGAGCCCGGAGGGCATGATTCTGGTGCTCGACCAGATCACCGACCCGCACAATGTCGGCGCCATCCTGCGCTCGGCGGCGGCGTTCGATGTGAAGGCGATCGTGACCACGGCGCGGCACAGCCCCGAGGCCACCGGCGTGCTCGCCAAATCCGCCTCTGGCGCGCTGGAGTTGGTCCCGATCATCACGGTGCAAAATCTCGCCCGCGCCCTCACCCGCCTCAACGAGCGCGGCTTTCAGACCGTGGGGCTCGACAGTGCCGGCGACACCGACATTGCCGCGGTCGCGCTGCGCCAGCCGCTGGCGCTGGTGCTCGGCGCCGAAGGCAAGGGCCTGCGGCAGCTCACGCGCGAGACCTGCAGCGTGGTGGCGCGGCTCGACATGCCCGGCGCGATCAAGAGCCTCAACGTCTCCAACGCCGCCGTGCTCGCGCTCTATGTCGGAGCCAGCCGGCTCGGATTGATGGGCGGTTGAGGCGGCGTCCACCGCATACGCGGATAACGGCTGGGGCGACAAAGCAAAACGCCCGCACGCGGACTGCGAGCGGGCGTTTGCGGGTCGGCTCAGAGAGCGATCAGTAGTAGCGGCGCAGCACGCGCTGGCCATGATAATACGACGACGCGCCCCAGCGGTAGGCGCGGTGCGGGTGGCCATACACAACTTCGGGGACGACGCGCGTCGCCTCATAGGCGTGGTGGCGATGGTGATAGCGATAGACCGGGATCGCACGCTCCTCATAGGCCGGATACGGCGCGAAGGCGCCGGGACCGCTATAGGTCGGGCCCTGGTTGACGTAGTAGTACTGCCTGGTCGGCTCGGGCAGCCGCTCATAGGTGGCGCCGCAGCTGCCGCATCCGGCGTAGCCGTAGGTGTAGCCAGGATGATAGGTGTAGGCCGGCTGATAGCTGTAGGTCGGCTGATAGGTGACGGTCGGCGCGCACGGGCTCGCGTAGCCGCAAGGCGCACAGGCCGATGCACCGCATGCGGCGGCGGGCGCGCTGCCTGCAGCGGCGAGGCCGACGATGGCAACAAGTCCTGAAATCAGTCCACGCATTACTCTCTCCTGATCATCTGCTTTTTGTTTGTTTCTCGTTGTCGATGGATGGCCGCTAGCGGCGATAGGCCGGTGGCGGATTGGGATAATCGCGCGGCATTCCGTCCTCCCGCGGCGCGAGGAT
>NZ_CAFI01000251.1 GCF_000239775.1 Bradyrhizobium sp. ORS 375 | reverse complement strand
GCTCTTGCGGATAGGCTGTGCGCGGCGCGGCCTGTGGACGTGAGGGCGCGGCGGGATAGGAGCCGTCGGGCGGCAGATTGACGTCATCCTCGCCGGCCGGCGGCTCGAGCTGCAGCGGCGCGCCGGGGGCTGCGCCATAGGTCGGCGCGCGCGCGGGTGCCGCCGGATAGGCCGCGCCGGGTGAAGGATAGGCTGACTGTGGCGCCGGCTGGGGCTGATAGGTCTGAGGCGGCGCATAGCGCGGCGGCTGGTTGATGGGCCAGCGCGGCTGGCCGCCGATGCTGCCAGGCGGGCGCAGGCTCTCGTCGGCGAAGCCATAGCTCGCGGTGGCCTCGCCGAGCGCTGCCACCTTGAGCGGATAGTCGGCGCCGCACATGCCGGGCCCGGAGATCGGATCGATGCGGACGATGTCCGCGCTCTCCTTCACGGCCCCTGATTTCAGGCAGGCGATCTCGGCCTCGGCCCGCCACGGCTCGCGCTCCTGGAAAAATCCACGGCCGCAACCCGCAAGCGTGACAAGGACGATGGAGCCGACGAGATACAAACGAACTCCGCGCGTCATCTGCAGAGGTTTGCGGCAATTTGCTTAAGGAGCTGTCAATGCCGTCTGTTGACCGGGCAGAAACCATCGCGGCACGCGCGCTGGTCGATAGTGACAAAACTGGCAGCGGCGCTGCCTTTTCTGCCGGGGCCGAACGACTATTCTCGCTGCGCGCGCCACGTTCGCGCGAAGCGAACGCTGATCATGGGAGTGGTGTCATGACCCCTGCCGGTCGCCTGAGCACGATGGTGGCCTATGCCGCGTTTGCCTTCGTTGGCGCGATCGTGATCGGCCTGATCTAGCGGCGCGCTGACCGTGACCTGCATCACAGTTGCGCGCGCTGCACCGGCTTAAGGGTTCCCTCAGGTTCACGACGCCGCCCGAGGGAGCTCATCCATGAAGACCGTGTATCTCGCCGCCGCCGCCATTCTGATCGCGAGCAGCGCCGCGCAGGCCGGCAGCTCGATCGCGTTCGATTTCAACGGCCAAAAGATCCGCGTCACCGTGCCGCGCAACTGCCAGTCGCTGTCCTGCCTGCAGGTCTCCGGCGTCGATCTCAGCGCGCTGAAATCCAAGCTCGACGATGATGCGCCGGCAACGAGCGCGCCGGCCGCGGCCGCAACCGCTGCCACG
>NZ_CAFI01000252.1 GCF_000239775.1 Bradyrhizobium sp. ORS 375 | reverse complement strand
CAGGGCGACGTAGCGGGCGTGCATGGCGCCGGCGAGTTGCGCCGCCTTGTCCTGCGGCCGCGGCGAGGAATCGACCAGCACGACGGGGATGCCGGTCAGCGCCAGCTGCTTCGCAGCGATTAGCGCCTCCGCCTCGGCCTCGCTGCGGCCGCCGCCGTCGCGCGCGACATTGGCGCGGCCATCGGTCATCAGCACGATGGTTGGCGCCTGCCCCTTGGCCTTCACCGCAAGCGCCAGCTCGGTGGCGGCGAAAATCGCCGCCGACAGTGGCGTGCCGCCGCCGCCCGGCAGGCCGGCGAGACTGCGCTTGGCGCGCGTCAGCGAGCGCGTCGGCGGCAGCAGCAGCTCGGCCGTCCTGCCGCGAAACGCGATCAGCGCCACCTCGTCGCGGCGGATGTAGCATTCGGCGAGCAGCAGCTCGACCGCGCCCTTCACTTCCGCCAGCCGCTGCAAGGCCGAGGAGCCGGAGGCATCGACGACGAAGATCGTCGTGGTGCCCGAGCGCTGCTTGAAGCGGGTGATACGGATGTCGTCCTTGTGCACGATGAGGCGGCCGCTCTTCCCGCCGCGTTGCGCCCGCCGACGCAACGGCTGCCACGGCGCCGCCGCGCGCAGCGTCTCCAGCACGTTGAGCCGCGCGCCAGCGCGCCACTCGCCGCGGCGCGCGCCGA
>NZ_CAFI01000253.1 GCF_000239775.1 Bradyrhizobium sp. ORS 375 | reverse complement strand
AACCTGTTCTTCGCCTTCATCTACAACGCGGCGGGCATCCCGATTGCGGCGGGCATCCTCTATCCCGTGTTCGGCATCCTGCTGTCGCCGATCATCGCCGCCGCCGCGATGTCGCTGTCGTCGGTGAGCGTCGTCGGCAACGCACTGCGGCTGCGGGCGACGAGTTTGTGAGGCGACGCACGGTCTCTCCCCGCGTCATTGCGAGCGGAGCGAAGCAATCCAGAGTCCCGCGCGCCACCCTGGATTGCTTCGCTTCGCTCGCAATGACGAAGGAAGCAGTCTTGGCGCATTCGCGTACGGTGGGGAGGTCGGGCTTGCCGAACCCCTCGGCCATGTCTACCTCCAAACCCGTGTCTCGCAGAGAGGGTCCACCACCATGATCGACGCTGCCATCAAGGCGCTTTCGCAGATTCTGTCGCCGCCGATGCGCTCGATCCTGTGGCGCTCGATCGGGCTGGCGCTGGTGCTGGTCACGGTGCTGGCGATCGGGCTGCAGCGGCTGCTGACCTGGCTCGCGACCGCCGGCGAAGGCTGGGCCGAGGCGATGCTCGGGCCGAACTCGCACGGCACCCTGGAGGTGCTGACCTGGATCATCTCGATCGCGGCCGGCTTCGGCGTCGTGTTCGGCGGCATCATGCTGATGCCGGCGATCACCTCGCTGATCGCGAGCCTGTTTGTTGATGACGTCGCCGACCTCGTCGAGCGCGAGCATTATCCGGCCGAGCGGCCCGGCGTCGCGCTGCCGTTCGGCATCGCCATCGTCGAGGGCCTGAAGGCCGCCGGCCTTACCATCCTCGTCTACCTCGTCGCCCTGCCCTTCGTGTTCCTGGCCGGCGCCGGCTTCGTGATCTTCTTCCTCGCCACGGCCTGGCTGCTCGGCCGCGAATATTTCGAGCTCGCCGCGATGCGCTTCCGGCCGCCGGCAGAAGCCAAGGCGATGCGGCGCGACAATGCGGTGACGGTGTTCACCGCGGGGCTGATCATCGCGGCCTTCGTCACCATCCCGATCGTGAACCTGGCGACGCCGCTGTTCGGCATGGCCTTCATGGTCCATCTGCACAAGCGGCTATCCGGACCGCGACCCCAACTGATCGAGCCGTCGCCGGAGCGCCGGCTGCGCAGCCTCTAGCGCGCGCAGTTGCGGCGACAGGCTGGCCGGCTTGTTGCGCGCGAACGGGATCAGCAGGAAGCCGAGCAGCGCGATGCCGGCGAGCAGCGACCACGCCTCGTTGACGCACAGCGCCAACGAGGCCTTCTCCACCAGCGGCCGGACATAGGCGATCGCCTGCTCCTCGGAGATGTTGCGGGGCCGGTTGCGCAGCAGCTCCGGCGCGAGCCCGATCGCCTTGGCCGCGGCGCTGTCGCCGGCCATCAGCCGGTCGCGGAACGCCTGCGCGTGCAAGGTGACGCGGCCATAGATGATGGTGTCGATCAGCGCGATGCCGATGGCGCCGCCGAGATTGCGCATCAGGTTGAACAGGCCGCTGGCATCGGCGACCTCGGCCGGCGGCAGGTCGCCGAGCGCGATCCGCGTCGGCGGCAGCAGGCAGAACATGATGCCGACGCCGCGCACCACCTGCGGCCAGAACATCTCCTGATAGTCCGCTGTCGGCGGCTGAAACGCGCTGGCGGCCAGGCCGGCGCTGAACAGCACGAAGCCGAACGCGGTCAACAGCCGCGCATCGACCCTGCCGTCGAGTGCGGTGACCAACGGCGCGGCGACCAGCTGCGCGACGCCGGTCACCAGCATGATCTTGCCGATCTCGAACGCGTCGTGGCCGCGCACGAAGGCGAGGAACACCGGCATCAGATAGACCGAGCCGAACAGGCCGATGCCGAGACAGAAGCTCGACACGCAGCCGAGCGTGAAGGCGCGGCGCTGGAAGCTGCCGATGCGCAGGATCGGATCGGCTGACGCCAGCAGGCGCTGGACCAGCAGCGTCAGGCACGAGGCGCTGAGCACCAGCAGCGCGATGCAGTTCGACGACAGCCAGCCGCCCTTCGGCGCCTCCTTCAGGCCCAGCTCGAGGCTCGCCAGCGACACCGCGAGCAGCAGCAGCGCCAGCAGATCGAGCTTGTCGAGCTCATCGAGCTCCATGTCCTGCTTCGGCAACAAGGCCGGGGTCACGGTCGCTGCGAGGATGCCCGGCGCGATGTTGATCAGGAACAGCCAGGGCCACGACCAGGTGTTGGTGATGAAGCCGCCGACCACGGGACCGATGGTCGGCGCGAGCACCGCGACCACGCCGCCGATCGTCGTCGCCACCGCATGCAGCCGCGACGGAAACAGCAGAAACACCGCCGAGAACACCACGGGGATCAAGAGGCCGCCGAAGAAGCCCTGCAGCACACGGAACGCCAGCAGCATGTGGAAGCTGACGCTCAGCGCGCAGCCGAGCGACGCCAGCGTGAACACGCTGACGGCGCCGACGAACAGCCAGCGCAGGGTGAACACCCGCGTCAGCAGGCCGGTCAGCGGAATGGCGATGATCTCGGCGATCAGATACGCGGTCTGGATCCAGCTCATCGCGTCCGGCGTGATGCCGAGCGCCTCCTGGATCGCCGGCAGCGACGTCGCCACCACCTGGATGTCCAGGATCGCCATGAACATGCCGACGCACATCAGGACGAAGCCGAGCCATGTGGCGAGGCTGGGCTTATCCTCCGGCGCGGCCGCTTCGCTCATGCGGTCTGGCCGCCACCGATGCCCCCGCCCGCCACGCCGGACAGCGCCTCGGCTTCGGCGCGGATGCGGATGAACAGCACCGCGGCATTCAGCCCGGAGAAGATCAGCGCGAGCAGCGGCAGATGCAGCGCCAGCGGCAGCAGCGCGATCTCCGCGGTCACGACCAGGTAGTTCGGATGCGAGATGTAGCGATACGGCCCATCGGTGACGAGCGGCGCGCCGGGCAGGATGATGATGCGCGTGGTCCAGCGCGGGCCGAGCGTCGACAGCACCCACCAGCGCAGGCCCTGCAGAGCCACGAAGCCGGACAGCAGCCACGGATCGACCTCCTGGTCGACACCGAGCAGCCACAGCGACACTAGCCAGGCCGCGTGCATCGAGATCATCAGCGGATAATGATCCGCGCCGACCTCGACCGCGCCCATGGCGCGCAGCCGGCGGGTGTTGTGGCGGGCGAGCACCAGCTCGCCGAGCCGTTGCATGGTGACGAGCGCGAGGACGAAGGCGGCGAAGGTCATGCGGCGTGCCTCAATGATACGCAGCTTGCGGTGAACCCAGGTCCGAGCGCCGTCAGCACCGAGCGGGGCGGCAGGCCTTTCGCACGGGCGCGCTCCAGCACGAACAGCACTGTCGGAGCCGACATGTTGCCGTAGTCGGCGATGATCTCGCGCTCATGATCGAGCGTGCCCTGCCCGATCGACAGCGCGCGCTCCAGCGCCGTGATGACTTTTGCACCGCCGGGATGGCAGACGAAGCGGTCCACATCGCTGGCCGACAGTTTCATGTGGCCGAGGATCTCGTTGACCGCCGGACCCATGTTCTCGGTGACGAAATCCGGAATGGTACGCTGGAAGATCACGCCGAAGCCTTCGGGATCGACGCTCCAGCCCATGATATCCAGCGTATCCGGCCACAGCTTCTCGCCGGTCGCCTCGACGCGCGTCGCGCCGCCGTCGCCAGCGCGCAGGATCGCGGCCGCGGCGCCGTCGCCGAACAGGCTGAGCGCGACGATGTTCGCCTTGCTCAGCTCGTCATGCCGCACGGCGAGCGTGCACAATTCGAAGGTCACGAACAGCACGTTGGTGCCCGGCCGCGCCTGCGCCAGCCGTGCTGCGATCGACAGGCCCGACACGCCGCCGGCGCAGCCGAGCCCAAACACGGGGACGCGCGAGACATCGGAGCGAAACCCCATGCGGCCGGCGACGCGCGCTTCAAGCGTCGGCGTCGCGATGCCGGTCGAGCTCACGGAAACGATGGTGTCGATCTCATCCGCTCTGAGATCGGCCTGCGCCAGCGCCTTGTTCGTCGCTTCGACAAACAGCGCCTCCGCGCCGTCGAGGTACGCCTCGGTGCGCTCCGGCCAGCCGCGCCGCTCCATGTACCATTCGATCGGCTTGACGCCGTAGCGGGCGCGGATGCCGGTGTTGGCGAACAGGCTGGCCATCGTGTCGAATTGCGGAAAGCGCGGCGACAGCACGACGCGCGCCGCCTCCATCACCTCGTTCTGGCGGAACCGATGCGGTGGCACGGCGGTCGCGAGCGACACGAGTGCGGCGGTATGGTCCATGCAACTGATCCTTCCCCGTCCCGGCGCAGAAAGTCCGAGAACGCGGAAATCGTCACGCGCCACTCACATCGCCCGGATTACGCGTTTCATCTTATGACCAATGCGGGCGGCGATGTGGCCCGGCGATGGTGAGACGGCGTCGCCGCGTGACGCTAAAGTGACTGTCAAACGCGATTTGGAGATGCAACCTGAAAGGGAGCTTCACGTAGGCCCCACTGTCATCGTCCGCCACCCGGTTCGGCCTTCGGCCGGCCGGATGACAGGCTCCGGCGGACGATCCAGTACGCCGTGACATCACGGTTCAATCTCGTTCGCCGCGGCGTACTGGATGCCCCGCCTGCGCGGGCATGGCGGCGGTGGAGAAGGACAGACCCGGGGCAGAGCATGACGGCGGTGGAGACGGCGAGAGCTGGACCGCGGCCTCGATCTCACCCTCCCCTGGAGGGGGAGGGTCGATCGCACGCGAAGCGGGCGAGCGGGGTGGGGTGAAGCCGCAGACACCGGGTCGTACGGAGAGATCACCCCACCCCGGCTCACATTACGCTGCGCTCCATGTGAGCCGACCCTCCCCCTCCAGGGCAGGGCAATCGCATGTGGCGATCGCCGTTTTGTGCTCGTCTCTCTCCACGTCGTCATGGCCGGGCTAGTCCCGGCCATCCACGTCGGTCGGCATGCTGAGAACGACGTGGATGCCCGGGACAAGCCCGGGCATGACGGAGCAACTAACTTGCAGGATCGTTCGTCGCGACAGCCCGGAATTTCCACATGCAATCGCCTCCCCCTCCAGGGGAGGGTGGCAGCGGGGCCGGCCTAACAGCTGGCGTCGCCTCAGGCCGTCTTCTCCGGCCAGCGGCAGAGGTCCTTGATCAGGCACAGCTCGCAGCGCGGCTTGCGGGCGAGGCAGGTGTAGCGGCCGTGCAGGATTAGCCAGTGATGGGCATGCAGCATGAACTCCGCCGGGATCACCTTCTCCAGCCCGAGCTCGACCTCCAGCGGGGTCTTGCCGGGCGCCAGCCCGGTGCGGTTGCCGACGCGGAACACGTGGGTGTCGACCGCCATCGTGTGCTCGCCGAACGCCATGTTGAGCACGACATTCGCGGTCTTGCGCCCGGCGCCCGGCAGCGACTCCAGCTCCGCGCGGGTGCGCGGCACCTCGCCACCGAATTCGGCGATGAGCTTCTGCGACAGCGCGATCACGTTCTTGGCCTTGGTGCGGTACAGACCGACGGTCTTGATGTAGTCGCGCACCGTGTCCTCGCCGAGCGCGAGCATCTTCTGCGGCGTATCGGCGACGGCGAACAGCGGCCGCGTCGCCTTGTTGACCCCTGCGTCGGTCGCCTGCGCCGACAGCACCACGGCCACCAGCAAGGTGTAGGGATTGAGATGCTCGAGCTCGCCCTTCGGCTCCGGATTGGCCTGCGCGAACCGGCTGAACGCCTCGCGGATCTCGGCGGGCGTCCAGGGCTTCGTGGCCTTCAACCCTTTCTTGACCGGCTTGACCGAGCCTGCCTTCGACTTTGCAGCAGGGAGCTTGGCCGCCGGGCTGATCTTGCCGGCCGTCTTCGCCGTTTTGGATGCGGATTTGGACGCTGCTCCCGGCGCGGCTTTGACCGCCTTTTTGGCGGGCGTGCGAACCGGGGCCGGCTTGGCGCGTTGGGGGCGGGTGATTTTGGCCATGATCCGGGTATACTGAGGCCCCATGACGCCAGGCAATGCTTTTGCGTATCAGGAGACCGGCAACGCCGCCGCTGATCCCGAGCTGTTCTCGGCCCGGCTGAGGCCGCATCGCTCGCTCGGCCGCACCGGCTTCCTGGTGCTGATGGCCGTGGTCTGCGCCATCAGCTTCATCGGCGGCATCGCCTCGGTGATGATGGGCGCCTGGCCGGTGCTCGGCTTCTTCGGCCTCGACGCGCTCGCGATCTACTGGGCCTTCCGCGTCAACTTCCGCCGCGCCAACGCCTATGAGGACGTGACGATCACGCTCACCGAGCTGCGCCTGCGCCGCGTCAGCCACAAGGGCCACGTCATGGAGTGGCGCTTCAACCCGCTCTGGGTCCGCCTCGACCAGGAAACCCACGAGGAGTTCGGCATCGAGCGGCTCTATCTGGTCGCCCGCGGCCAGCGCGTGGCGATCGCCAGCTTCCTCGGTCCGGAGGAAAAGGCGAGCTTTGCGAAGGCGTTGATGGCGGGGCTGCAGGCCGCGAAACGCGGCCCGGTGCTGAATCCGCTGTAACTAACTGGGGTCGACCCGCCACACCCACCGTCATTCCGGGGCAAGGCCGCAGGCCTTGAACCCGGAATCC
>NZ_CAFI01000254.1 GCF_000239775.1 Bradyrhizobium sp. ORS 375 | reverse complement strand
TACCCCACCCACAGCTCGTCGTGTGGACCCCCCTCCCTAGCCCTCCCCCACAAGGGGGGAGGGAACGATCTCGCCCGAGGCTGCAACACGCAAGCCAATGCGCACCGGACATCGATGCGCATCGAGAACAGACACCACGCATCACAAGAGGACGGATCATGTTCGGCGACTATTCCATCGGCGACCTCGGGGCCATCTTCGCGATGCAGGGCTTCGCGGGCCTCATCCTGTTTTCGGTCTACGTGCTGATGGCGCTGGGGCTTGCCATCATCTTCGGCCAGATGGGCGTCATCAACATGGCGCATGGCGAGTTCATGATCCTCGGCGCCTACGTCACCTGGATGACCTCGAACGCCTTCCAGAGTTTCCTGCCGTCGCTGTTTCCTGGCTACTTCTTCGTCGCAATGGCGCTGGCCTTCATCGCCTCCGGATCGCTAGGCATGCTGGTCGAGTGGGCGATGATCAGCCGGCTCTACAAGCGGCCGCTCGATACGCTGCTCGCGACCTGGGGCCTCAGCCTGATCCTGCAGCAGGCCTATCGCTCGGTGTTCGGTGCCCGCGAGGTCGGCGTCGAGCTCCCCGAGTGGATGATGGGCTCCTGGCAGGCCACCGACGCCATCCAGATCCCGATCAACGGCATGTTCGTGATGTGCCTGACCATCCTGATCACGATCGTCGTCGCCTACGTGCTGTTCCTGTCGCGCTGGGGCAAGCAGGTCCGCGCCGTGGTGCAGAATCGCGTGATGGCCGGCGCCGTCGGCATCAACACCGAGAAGGTCGACCGCTACACCTTCGGTCTCGGCTGCGGCATCGCCGGCGTTGCCGGATCCGCCTTTACGATGATCGGCTCGACCGGTCCGACCGCCGGCCAGCTCTATATCGTCGATACCTTCCTGGTCGTCGTGTTCGGCGGCGCCGCCAGCCTGATCGGCACCATTGCGTCGGCCTTCACCATCTCCCAGGCGCAGTCGACCATGGAGTTCTTCATGTCCGGCTCGATGGCCAAGGTGCTCACGCTGCTGGCGATCGTCGCCATCCTGATGCTGCGGCCGCAGGGGCTGTTCGCCCTCAAGGTCCGCAAATGAGCCAGCTCCGTCAGTTCAACAAGAAAGCCCGGCCATGATCAACTCGCGCTTTTTCAACCGATCGGAGCTCATCGGCTTCGTCTCGCTGCTGCTGCTGCTCGTCGTCATCCTGCCGCTGGCGCTCGACATCTTCCGCCTGAACCTCGTCGCGAAGTATCTGACGTACTCCTTCGTCGCGATCGGCCTGGTGCTGTGCTGGGGCTATGGCGGCATCCTGAGCCTGGGGCAGGGCGTGTTCTTCGGCCTGGGCGGCTACTGCATGGCGATGTTCCTGAAGCTGGAGGCCTCCAGCGTCGCCAACACCAAGATCCAGTCGACGCCTGGCATTCCCGACTTCATGGACTGGAATCAGCTGACGCAGCTGCCGTTCTTCTGGAAGCCGTTCGCGAGCTTCCCGTTCGCGCTGGCCGCGATCATCCTGGTGCCGGCGATCTTCTCCTTCATCATCGGCGCCGCGATGTTCAAGCGCCGGGTCGGCGGTGTCTACTTCGCGATCATCACCCAGGCCATCGCCGCGATCATGACGATCCTGATCGTCGGACAGCAGGGCTACACCGGCGGCATCAACGGCATCACCGACCTGCGCACGTTGCACGGCTGGGACATCCGCACCGATCACGCCAAGTACATCCTCTACTTCGTCGAGGTGTTCTTCCTGTTCGCCGCGATTTTGGTCGCGCAGTTCATCCGCCTGACCAAGCTCGGCCGCATCCTGGTGGCGATGCGTGAGCAGGAGGACCGCGTCCGCTTCTCCGGCTACAGCGTCGCCAACTTCAAGATCTTCGCGTTCTGCGCGGCCGCGGTGTTCGCCGCGGTCGGCGGCGCGCTGTTCACGCTCGAGGTCGGCTTCATGTCGCCGTCCTTCGTCGGAATCGTGCCGTCGATCGAGATGGTGATCTACACCGCGGTCGGCGGTCGGCTGTCGATCTTCGGCGCGGTCTATGGCTCGCTGCTCGTCAACTTCGCCAAGACCAGCCTGTCGGAGACCTTCCCGCAGCTCTGGCTGTTCGGCCTGGGTGCTCTCTTCATCGCGGTCGTCCTTGCATTCCCGAATGGTCTCGCCGGCATCTGGGGCGACTATGTGCAGCCGCGCATCGACCGGCTGCTGGCCTCTCGCAGCAAGAAAACAAACGGCGGCCTGGTCGCCGACGGCGCCCCCGCAGAGTGAGGAGACAGCGATGCTCATCGGTCATCAGCCCAAGGAATTCCTGCTCGCGGTCGAAGCGCTCACCGTCTCGTTCGACGGCTTCAAGGCGGTCAACGATCTCTCGTTCTATGTCGAGGAGAACGAGATCCGCGTCATCATCGGTCCGAACGGCGCCGGCAAGACCACGGTTCTCGACCTGATCTGCGGCAAGACCAAAGCGACTTCCGGCTCGATCCAGTTCCGCGGCAAGGAGCTGACCAAGCTGCGCGAGAACGAGATCGTCAAGGCCGGGGTTGGCCGCAAATTCCAGACGCCGTCAGTGTTCGAGGATCTCAGCGTGTTCGAGAATCTCGAGATCTCGTTCCCGCGCGGCCGCAGCGTGTTCGGCTCGCTCGCCTTCAAGCGCGACGCGGTCGTGAAGGACCGCGTCGAGGAGGTCGCCGAGATGATCTTCCTCAAGGATCGCCTCAAGACCTCGGCGGCCGAGCTCAGCCACGGGCAGAAGCAGTGGCTCGAGATCGGCATGCTGCTGATCCAGAACCCGGACCTGCTGATGCTCGACGAGCCCGTCGCCGGCATGAGCGTCAGCGAGCGCGCCAAGACCGCCGAGCTGCTCAACCGCATCATCAAGGACCGCTCGGTGCTGGTGATCGAGCACGACATGAAGTTTGTCGAGGACATCGCGCACAAGGTCACCGTGCTGCACCAGGGGCAGATTCTGTCGGAGGGCACGATGGACAAGGTCAAGAACGATCCCAAGGTCGTCGAAGTCTATCTCGGGCATTGAGCGCATGTTTGGGAAATCACTCCATCCACGCCCCCGCTGCGCCCCCCTCCCCC
>NZ_CAFI01000255.1 GCF_000239775.1 Bradyrhizobium sp. ORS 375 | reverse complement strand
TCAGCGCGGCAATAGTTTCGTCCTCACGAGCGATGTACTCGCGAGCAAAGGGAACCGAAGCACAAGCTGATGAGCAAACGCAGTGCCCGCTTCAGACTTTCGTTGGATCGCCCCGACGGTTGCGGCCCTCGTGGTTTACCATTCCGACGTTCGGTGCGGCCGTTTCAGCCCGAATGTCTTGTCCAAGGGGGCGCCGGGCAGGCAATTTGTCGCAAGCGTCCGAGAACTTCCCGCTGCGGGGCGGTCTATGGTGCCCGCGCTCTCCTGGCCGGAGATCGTCCGAGGCCGGGCAGGGCCATTTTGAGTTTGCTCTGGTTCATGCAAGCATCCGGCCATCCGCCGGATTGAGGAGATCAGTTATGAAGTCACTTCGCCTATTTGGTCTGGCCTTTGCCGCCGCGCTGTGCGCCGGTCAGGTGCAGGCCGAGGACCTGACGGGGACCCTGAAGAACATCAAGGAGACCGGTGCCATCACGCTCGGCGTCCGCGACTCCTCGATCCCGTTCTCCTATCTCGACGACAATCAGAAGCCGATCGGCTTTGCGATCGACATCTGCATGGGCATCGTCGATGCCGTGAAGAAGGAGCTCAAGCTCGACAAGCTCGAGGTCAAGCTCAACCCGGTGACATCGTCGACCCGCATCCCGCTGCTCGCCAACGGCACCATCGATCTGGAATGCGGCTCGACCACCAACAATGCCGAGCGCCAGAAGCAGATCTCCTTCACCAACACCCACTTCCTGACGGCGAGCCGCTACGTCACGAAGAAGGCGAGCAACATCACCAAGATCGATGACCTGAAGGGCAAGACGGTCGTGTCGACCGCCGGCACCACCAACATCAAGCAGCTCACCGAAGCCAATGCCGCGCGCAGCCTCGGCATCAACATCATCCCGGCCAAGGATCACGCCGAGGCCTTCCTGATGGTGGAGACCGACCGCGCCGTGGCCTTCGTGATGGACGATATCCTGCTCGCCAGCCTCGTTGCCAGCTCGAAGGATCCGGCCGCCTACGTCATCTCCAGCGACGCGTTTTCCAAGCCCGAGCCGTACGGCATCATGCTGCGCAAGGACGATCCGCAGTTCAAGAAGGTCGTCGATGCCGCGACCGCCAAGATCTACACCAGCGGCGAGGGCGCCAAGCTCTACGACAAGTGGTTCATGCAGAAGATCCCGCCGAAGGGCTTGAACCTGAACACCCCGATGTCCGCCGAGCTGAAGGCCGAATTCGCCAAGCCGTCGGACTCGCCGGATCCGGAGTCGTATAAGCCGTAAGCTGAAGTCGCAGCTGTCGCCCGCGATGGCGGTGCGCTCCCTCCCCCCTTGTGGGGGAGGGATGGGGAGGGGGGTAGCCCAGCAAAGACTGCCCGTGTGGACCCCCACCCCCGACCCCTCCCCGCAGGGGGGAGGGGGGCGCAGCCAGCTCGGAGCAGCAGCGTCGGTCCCAAGCATTTCTCATCAGGGCTCTTTTCCAATGACCGCCCTCGGCGCCCTCATCCGCCGCGACATCCGGATCGCGCTGCGCATCGGCGGCGGTGCGCTGATCGGCGTGCTGTTCTTTCTCACCGTCGTCGTGCTGATGCCGTTCGCGGTCGGACCCGACCTGGCGCTGCTCACCCGCCTCGGTCCGGCCATCCTCTGGCTCGGCGCGCTGCTCGCCAGCCTGCTGACGCTCGACCGGCTGTTCACCGCCGACCATGAGGACGGCTCGCTCGACCTGATCATCATGAGCCGGACGCCGCTGGAGCTCGCCTGCGCCGCCAAGGCGCTGGCGCATTGGCTCGCCGCCGGGCTGCCGCTGGTGATCGCGACGCCCGTGCTCGGCCTGCTGCTGAATCTCGACGCCACTGCCACCGGCGCCGTCGCGCTGACCTTGCTCGCCGGCACCCCGGCGCTGACCTTCATCGGTATGATCGGCGCGGCGCTGGCGGTGACGATGTCGCGCGGCGGCCTGCTGCTGGCCGTTTTGGTCCTGCCGCTGTCCATTCCAGTCCTGATCTTCGGCGTGGCAGCCTCGCAGGCGGCCATCGTCGGTCCGCTGCCGTTCGGCGCGCCGTTTTCGATCCTGTGCGCGCTGTCCCTGGTGAGCTTCGTGATCGGCCCGTTCGCGGCTGCAACCAGCCTGCGCAACGGCCTGGACTGACATGTCGCTCTGCCCCTCCCCC
>NZ_CAFI01000256.1 GCF_000239775.1 Bradyrhizobium sp. ORS 375 | reverse complement strand
CGACCGCTTCGCGGCGCTGGCCGCCGAGCGCGAGGTGCTGCTGCGCGAGGTCAATCACCGCGTCGGCAATTCGCTGCAGATCATCGCCTCGCTGCTGCATCTGCAGGCCAATTCGAGCACGCAGGACGACGTTAAGGCGGCGCTCACCAACGCGATGGGCCGCGTGGCCGCCGTGGCCCAGGTGCATCGCCGGCTCTATACGTCCCAGGACCTCAAGAGCGTGATGCTCAACCAGTACCTGGACTCGCTGCTCGACGATCTCCGCCGCTCCGCCGAGGGCAACCGGATGTCACGGCTGACGCTAAAGGCCGAGCCGGTCGAGATCGATCCGGATCGCGCGGTCGCGATCGGCATCGTCGTCAACGAACTGGTCATGAACGCGGTCAAATACGCCTATCCCGACGGCCCCGGACCGATCCATGTCGAGCTGAAGCTCGAGGGCGACGACATCGTGCTGTCGATCGCCGACAATGGCGTCGGCCTCAACGCGACCAGCGATCCGCGCTCGACCGGCATGGGCCAGCGCATCGTCAGCGCGATGGCCACGAAGCTCGATGCGACGGTGGAGCCGGACCCGAGCCATGACGGCACCAAGATCGTGGTGCGCTTCCGCCTCAACAAGGACGTTCCGAAGCCCGCCGCGGCTGCGGTAGGCTGATCCAGAACTCCGGCTAGACCATCGCGCGTCGGCCCGCATCCTGCTAGACTGATGGTATGAATTCGCGCGACTCCGCAGCGTCCGAGATCACGCCCGAGGTTCTGCTGCGTGCCTATGCCTGCGGCATCTTCCCGATGGCCGAAAGCGCCGACGACCCCTCGCTGTTCTGGGTCGAGCCGGAGCTGCGCGGAGTCATTCCGCTCGATGGTTTTCGCGTGGCGTCGCGGCTGGCGCGCACGGTGCGCTCGGATGCCTTCACGGTGACCGTGAACCAGGCCTTCAAGGCGGTGATGGACGGCTGCGCCGAGCCCCAGCCCGGCCGCGAGGACACCTGGATCAACCGGCGCATCCGCGAGCTCTATAGCGGCCTGTATGCGCTCGGCCATTGCCATAGCGTCGAGTGCTGGCAGGACGGCGAGCTGGTCGGCGGACTCTATGGCGTGAGCCTGGGCCGCGCCTTCTTCGGCGAGAGCATGTTCCACCGAACCCGCGACGCCTCGAAGGTCGCGCTCGTGCACCTGGTGGCGCGGCTGATCGCCGGCGGCTTCGAGCTGCTGGACACCCAGTACGTCACCGAGCATCTCAAGACCTTCGGCGCGGTCGAGATCCCGCGCCGGCGCTACACCGTCCTGCTCGAAAAGGCCCTTCAAGGGCCGGCCGCGAATTTCGCCCGGCTTCCCACCGACCGGCCGCTCGCGGGCGCCGAGGCGCTCGCCATCATCGCCGAGCGCGGCTGAAGTCTCTTACCGGAACACGCCGCCGAAAGGCCCACCCGCCTGCGGCGGCGGAGGTGGCGGCGGCACCTGCTGGGTCTGGTACTGCGGTGGCGGCCCGGGCGGACGCGGCGCCGCCTGCTTCTGCTGCGGCGGGCGCTTCTGCGCCGGCTGCGGCTGGGCCGCCGGCTTCTGCTCGGGCGCGGCGCTCACCACCGTGTTCTGCGGCTCTTTGCAATCGACCAGCCAGATGTCGTAGATCGGGTGCTCCACGCCATGCAGGCCCGGGCTGGCGGCGAACATCCACCCCGAGAAGATCCGCTTCACCTCGCCCTGCAGGGTGATCTCGTCGACCTGCACGAAGGCGTCGGTGTTGGCGGCCTCGGTGGCAGGCCGCGTGTAGCAGGCGTCAGTCTTCACCCGGAGCGCGCCGAACTGCACGGTCTCGCCGATCTCCTCGTCGAAATTGATGATGCGGCCGGTGATCTTGTCGAGGCCGGAGAAGCTCGCCTTCTTGTTCACGATCTTCTGCGCCGGCGGCTCGGTCACCACCTCGTCGCCGGGCTGAATCGTCGCCGGCG
>NZ_CAFI01000257.1 GCF_000239775.1 Bradyrhizobium sp. ORS 375 | reverse complement strand
TCGCTCCCGCTCATCTGGGCCATCTACGCAATGCGACGCAGCCTACGCAATGGTGTCGACAATGCCGCCCTCGGCGCGCAGGGCGGCGCCGTTGGTTGCGGAGGCTTGCTTGGACGCCACGTAGACGACCATGTTGGCGATCTCGTCGACGCTGGCGAAGCGCTGCAGCAGCGACGCAGGCCGGTGCTGCTTGACGAAGGATGAGGCCGCCTCCTCTTCCGACTGACCGTTCTGGCGGGCCAGATCCTTGACGAAGGTCTCGACGCCTTCCGACATGGTCGGTCCGGGGAGCACCGCATTGACGGTGACGCCGGTGCCGCGCGTCAGCTTGGCGAGGCCACGCGAGACCGCGAGCTGGGCGGTCTTGGTCATGCCGTAGTGGATCATCTCGGTCGGGATGTTCAGCGCCGATTCCGAGGAGATGAAGACGATACGGCCCCAGTTGCGCGTCAGCATGCCCTGCATGTACGCGCGCGCCATGCGGACGCCGGAGAGGACGTTGACCTCGAAGAAGCGGCTCCAGTCCTCGTCGGGAATTTCGAAGAAGTCCTTCGGCTCGAAGATGCCGGCATTGTTGACGAGGATGTCGACCTCGGGGACCGCGGTGACGATGGCGTTGCCGCCGTCGACCTGCGCGACATCGCCGGCGACGCCGCGCAGCTTGGCGTGAGGGATCGCCTGCTTGAGCTTCGCGACCGCCTCATCGACGCGCCCCTGGCTGCGGCCGTTGAGGACGACCTCCGCGCCGGACGCGGCCAGCCCCTTTGCGATGGCAAAGCCGATGCCGGCGGTGGAGCCCGTGACGAGCGCGGTCTTACCCGAGAGGTCGATGTGCATGAGCAGCTCTCCGTTGTGCTGGAGGGACGGATGTGGGGTCTCGTCGCCCGTCACCCAACGCGCTGCACGCAGAGCTGATCCTGTTTGACGGTAGCCCGGATGAGCGCAGCGATATCCCGGTCTCACGAGCTGCAAGATTGAACCCGGATATCGCTGCGCTCATCCGGGCTACGGTCCATGAAAGATCGGACCAGGGTCGCCCCTTCAGCTTGTGGTCCCGGTCAGAACCGCGACCTCGCATCGGCCCTTCAGCAGTTCCTCGAAGTCGACGGCAAAGCGGTCGAGGATCGCGTATTCGGTCAGGAAGCGGATCGACGCGCGGTTCTGCAGATCGGCGTCCGGCGTGCTCTGAACGGGCGTGGCCAGATCTGCATGCACCAGCAAGTGCCCGCGGACATCGAACGGCTTGATGGCGATCCGGACGCGGCATTGTGCGAAGCCTCGCTGGCGATCGAAGACGCCCCCTTCGATCATCGGCGGATTGTCCCACGACAGCGGATGGCAGCGCAGCTGCTTGACGAAATCATCCAGGTCGCGGCCGAACCACGCCTCGCCACGCGCGGCAAACGCGCCACTCCTGGCCGTGGCGATGATCTTGCCAGTGCCGTCCTCATCCCGCTCGTAGGCGATGTGCAGCTCTGCAATGCTCATGCGCGGCGCTCCGACCTATGTCGAGGACTCCAGTTGCGCAGCCCGGGTGAGCGCAGCGATATCCGGGGTCACACAAGCTGTGAGGGTGAACCCGGATGTCGCTACGCTCATCCGGCTACGGAGCGTCAAACGAAAACGGCGCCCGAAGGCGCCGTCTTGTAAACCTGGATCGGAGCGCGCTTACGCGGCTTCCGAGGTCTCCTGCACCGGGCCGGAATCCTGGCCCTTGGCATCGACATCGCGATCGACGAACTCGATCACGGCCATCGCGGCGTTGTCGCCGTAGCGGAAGCCGGCCTTGATGATGCGGGTGTAGCCGCCGTTGCGGTCCTTGTAGCGGGGCGCCAGCACGTCAAACAGCTTCTTCACCTGGTCGACGTCGCGCATCTCCGCGATCGCCTGGCGGCGGAGAGCGAGGCCGCCCTTCTTGCCCAGGGTGACGAGCTTCTCGACGATCGGCCGCAGCTCCTTGGCCTTCGGCAGCGTGGTGACGATCTGCTCGTGCTTGATCAGCGCGGCGCACATGTTGGCGAACATCGCCTTGCGATGCTCGGCGGTGCGGTTGAGCTTCCGATGAACCTTGCCGTGACGCATTGTCTTAGTCCTTCATTTCAATCTGCCGCGACGGTTCGTCGGACATGTTGCTCAGGTGGGCTGCCTGCGTTCGCCCGGTCGTAATCGTCATTCCGGGGCGCCTCGAAGAGGCGAACCCGGAATGACAAGCCTCAGTAGTGATCCTCGAAGCGCTTGGCCAGCTCGTCGATGTTCTCCGGCGGCCAGCCCGGCACTTCCATGCCGAGATGCAGACCCATCTGGGCCAGCACTTCCTTGATCTCGTTCAGCGACTTGCGGCCGAAGTTCGGGGTGCGCAGCATCTCCGCTTCCGACTTCTGCACGAGGTCGCCGATGTAGACGATGTTGTCGTTCTTCAGGCAGTTGGCCGAACGCACCGACAGCTCGAGCTCGTCCACCTTCTTGAGGAAGGCCGGGTTGAAGGCGAGGTCCGGGATGATCTCCTGGGCGACTTCCTTGCGCGGCTCTTCGAAGTTGACGAACACGTTGAGCTGATCCTGCAAGATGCGCGCGGCGTAGGCCACCGCGTCCTCCGGCGAGATCGCGCCGTTGGTCTCGATCGTCATGGTCAGCTTGTCGTAGTCGAGGATCTGGCCCTCGCGTGTGTTCTCGACCTTGTAGGAGACCTTGCGGACCGGCGAGAACAGGCTGTCAATCGGGATCAGGCCGATCGGCGCATCCTCGGGGCGATTGCGCTCGGCCGGGACGTAGCCCTTGCCGGTGGCGACCGTGAACTCCATGCGGATCTCGGCGCCATCGTCGAGGGTGCAGAGCTGCAGGTCGGGGTTGAGAACCACGATGTCGCCGACGGTCTGGATGTCACCGGCGGTGACGGCACCCGGGCCCTGCTTCTTCACGACCATCCGCTTCGGGCCTTCGCCCTGCATCTTGATCGAGATGTCCTTGATGTTCAGCACGATGTCGGTGACATCCTCACGGACGCCCGCGATCGAGGAGAACTCGTGCAGCACGCCGTCGATGTGCACCGACTGCACGGCGGCGCCCTGCAGCGACGACAGCAGGATGCGACGGAGCGCATTGCCCAGCGTCTGGCCGAAGCCGCGCTCCAGCGGCTCGGCGACCACGGTGGCGAAACGGGTCGCGTCGGAGCCCGGCGTGACCTGGAGCTTGTTCGGCCGAATCAATTCTTGCCAATTTTTCTGGATCGTCACTGTTTCACCCATGGGCCAGTCCATCTTGGGGGCGACTGACTGGCGTTGGAGAACCGCGCATCGGATCGCGGCAATCGAAATGGTTCAAAAGCAAGAGAAGGCGGACATGCTGTCCGCCTCCTTCAGATCAGACGCGACGACGTTTGCGCGGACGGCAACCATTGTGCGGGATCGTCGTCACATCGCGGATCGAGGTGACAGTGAAACCCGCAGCCTGCAGCGCGCGCAGTGCCGACTCACGTCCGGAGCCCGGACCGGCCACCTCGACCTCGAGGGTGCGCATGCCGTGCTCCTGGGCCTTCTTGGACACGTCCTCCGCCGCGACCTGGGCGGCATACGGGGTCGACTTGCGCGATCCCTTGAACCCCATCGTGCCGGCGGACGACCAGGCAATGGTGTTGCCCTGCGCGTCGGTGATGGTGATCGTGGTGTTGTTGAACGACGAATTCACATGCGCGACGCCCGAGGCGATGTTCTTGCGCTCACGACGGCGGACACGTGCGGCTTCCTTGGCCATATAAGTACCTTTCTCGAGATCTCAACGCCGCCGTAATGCCAGCGGCTACACCAAACGAGCGAATGGTAAATGGCGAATAGCGAGAAGGGCTTCCCCTACCCGCTACCCGCTCATTCGCAATTCGCCAATTACTTCTTCTTGCCGGCGATCGCCTTGGCCGGACCCTTGCGCGTGCGCGCATTGGTGTGGGTGCGCTGGCCGCGCACCGGAAGACCGCGGCGATGACGCAGGCCGCGATAGCAGCCGAGGTCCATCAGCCGCTTGATGTTGATGCCGGTCTCGCGGCGGAGGTCACCCTCGACGACGTAGTCGCGGTCGATGATTTCGCGGATCTGCAGGACTTCCTGGTCGCTCAGCTGATTGACGCGACGATCCTCGGCAATCTTCACCTTCTCGACGATCTCGCTCGCGATCTTCGGGCCGATACCATGGATATACTGGAGCGCGATCAGGACGCGCTTGTTGGTCGGGATGTTGACACCGGCAATACGGGCCACGGACTTCTCTCCTGTCACCGATCCAAGGACGGACCGGCTTTCTCTGTCGCTATCTCGGGCAGGTGTCCGCAAACGCGAACAAGACGCCCACCCCTCGATTCCCTAAGGGCCCGGCATCTTTGGAAAACTATCCGACTTCGATGCGGGCTTCTTAATGGATTCACACGGCGGTCGTCAACCGCCCCTACAAGATTCGATCACCTCTTGGCGCGCTTTTTTGCAGCCTTTGCAGAGGTTTTCCGGGTTCCCTTGGCCGCCTTGGCGGCGGCCTTGGGAGCCTTCTTCGCGGCCTTGGAGGCCTTCTTGGCGGCCGCCTTGGCTGGCTTTTTCGCAGTTTTGGCGGCCTTTTTCGCTGTCTTTCCGGCCTTTTTCGCCGGTGCAGCCGCCTTTGAAGCCGTTTTGGCGGCCTTCTTGGCCGATTTCGCCGGTGCGGCCTTCCCCGGAGCCTTGCTCGAAGCCTTGGCACTGCGCTTGGCGGGGCTGGCCTTCTTGGCCGCCCGGCTACCGCCACTCTTGCCCACGGCGGCCAGAATCCGGCCGATCTCTTCGGTCACCTGCTCGATCGGCATCATGCCGTCGACGGTCGCGAGCATCCGGTGGTCGGAATAATAGTGGATCAGCGGCTCGGTCTGGTCGCGATAGCTCGCCAGGCGCTTGGTGAGCACCTCGGGGGTGTCATCGGCGCGCACTGCCTCGCCGCGGGCGCGGGTCTCGGCGGCGCGGCGCTCGACGCGCTCCAGCAGCACACCCTCGTTGACCCGGAG
>NZ_CAFI01000258.1 GCF_000239775.1 Bradyrhizobium sp. ORS 375 | reverse complement strand
TATCAGCGGGACTGAAGGACGCTCACGCTACGAAGACAATGGCTTCAGACTCGAAAATGACAAAGTGATTAACACTGAATTAGTTGTTTCGATTTTGCAACCAGGAGTTTTACGGGCGTCGATCTTCGTAAGGCGCATAGCGCCGCCTGTTGCGCACAATACGATGAAGATGGAACCGTGATGTCCTGAGCCCCCCTTGTGCTGCGCACATCAGGACGGCTTCAGCAAAGCGATCGTTACGAGGCCGGTGGCGATCAGGACGGCGCAACCGATCCGTCGCGGGGTCGCTCGCTCATTCAAGAACAAGACGCCAAGCAGGGTCGCAAACAGCACGCTGCATTCGCGAAAGGCGACCACGTTGGCGATCGGATTGCGGCTCAACGCCCACAGGAAGACGGCGAACGACGTGAGGCCGAGAAGGCCCGCGATCAGCACCGGGAGCAGCGCGTGACGCAGATCTCGGAACATCGTGCGCCCCTGGTATAGGGTTGCCACAACGAAGAAGACGACGCTGTCGAGCACGATGATCCACGCCGTGAAGGACGCCCAGCCCTCGGGCTGGCGCGTGCCGGACGCATCGACGACCGAGTAGCCGCCGACCATCGCGGCCGCGCAGATCGCAGCCCACAGCGCACGCTGGTCGATCATTCCGTCCAGACCGTCGCGCGCGAGGCCGAAGATGCCGAGAACGATCGCTGAAATGCCGATGAGTTGTCCCGGTCCCGGTAATTGCTGAAGTTCCACATAGGCGAACAGCGTCGCGAACAACGGCACGGTGCCGCGAGCGATCGGGTAGGCACGGCCGAATTCGGCAGATCTGTACGCTGCTGCGAGGCTTGCCTTGTATCCGGCGTGCAGGACGAGCGAGACGAAGATGATCCGCCAAGTGGATGCGGACGGCGCCGGGACGAAGAACAAGACGGGCAGGGCGACCAGGCTGCTCACGAGACCCATGCCCGCGAGGATCGAGAGGCCGGCTCCCATCTTCACGATGGCGTGCCAGGTCGCATGAAGCAGACCCGCCAGCAGCATCAGACTCGCGGCGAGGGGATCCAATGTCGCAAACCTTGCTGCTCGATCCGTCGAATCAGATCTCGGGCGGCCAGGCCGCTGCGGCGAAGTAGGGGACCTGGTCGTGTGCGAACGCCTGCCGCGAGATGATTCGGCTCGATGGCGATACCGGCAGCTGTTCCCATTCCTGCCGATCGACAAAGCGCAGGCTCGCGATCTCGTCGCCATCCGGGACGAGCGCTCCACCCAGGATGACGGCTTCGAACGCGATCACGGTGTAATAGGTCAGGTCGTTGTTCGGATAGCGGATGAGAAACTCCGGACCACCGAAAACGCCCAGCAGCCGCTGCGGTCGTACGACGAGGCCGGTCTCCTCGAAGCATTCGCGGCTGGCGGCGTCGGCCGGCTGCTCGTTGGGATCGATGGCACCCCCGGGGAGGGTCCACAGGTTCGTTTCCGCGTCGCGCCCGAGCAGAATGCGGCCGGCCTCATCGAACACGGAGATGGACACCGCTGTTGTCGCCAACAGGTCGTGCCCGATCTTGCTGCGGACGGCCTTGAGATGATCGGAAATCGGCATTGCGGCTCGTCGCTCGGCAACAGGTCAATCCCGCTTGCCCGAGCCCTGACGTGTCGTCAAGCAGCGCGCAACGAGGACCGCTGCCGTGCAGCGTGCTCGGCAAACGTCACCGACGGCTCGTCCCGAGATCGGCAATCTGCCGGTGGGCTGCGCATCATGTTGATGATCTGGAGGGGGGTTGAGAACCATTCGGCATGGGCCGGAATGGCTCCCCGGGCTGGATTCGAACCAGCGACCATTCGATTAACAGTCGAATGCTCTACCGCTGAGCTACCGAGGAACAAGCGAAGCAATCTTCGCGAACGGCGCTGCGTATAACAAAGCCTTTTCGCCTTGCATAGAACGAAATCGCATCTTGGCGACAATTGCCGGAGTTTTGGCAATTCTACGGAGTTTCAGT
>NZ_CAFI01000259.1 GCF_000239775.1 Bradyrhizobium sp. ORS 375 | reverse complement strand
CCTCCGCGCGCTCCGGCGAGCTCGTCGATTTGAATGACGATCATCATTCAATAGGGGCGCAGGCACGCGCCGGTCAAGGCGACGCGCACGCAGAGCCATCATGATTTCTTGAGCGGGCTGGAAGGCCTAGTAATGGATGCGCAGGCCGACGCCGCCGTGGATGGTGTTGCCGACCGGCTGCGGGCCGAGCGTGCCGTTGACAAACAAGTCGGCGATCCAGCCCTTCTGCAGGCGGAAGCCGAGCCGGCCGCCATATTCGAACCAGCCCTGGTTGCCCGTCGTCGGCGTCACCGTGCCGTTGCCCGTGACGGTGGCGACAAGGCCCGACTTCGAGGCGAACGACTGCACATAGCCGCCATTGACATTGGCCTCGATGCTGGAGCCGAACAGGTGCGTCCACTGGCCGCCGACCTTGAGCAGGCTGGTGCGGTCGGTGCCGCCGGCGATCGACGCGTCGAACGGATTGAAGGCGACGGCGGGATCGCGATAGGCGCCGACGCGCTGCCACAGCTGCCACAGCTCGATCGAGGCGGCAATCTCGTCGCGCGGCGACATCCGGCTGATCCATCCGGCGCGGCCATGGACGGCGTAGTTCGACGCGGTGGTGGTGCCGTCCACCGTCACGCTGCCGAGGCTCGTGACGTAGCTGCGGCCGTAACGCACGCGCTCATAGGGCGTCAGGATGGTGCCGATGTCGAAGAACGGCCGCGACGAGCCCCAATCGGTGACATCATAGCGCAGCGCAAAGGCGCCGATCGGCGCCGAGGTCACGTGATAGCCGTTCTCGTTGTAATGCGTGTAGGCGAGGCCGGCGAGCAGCGCGAGATTGCTGGTGAGCTGCTTGCGGCCGTGAATCCCGGCCGAGAACGAGCCGGCCGAGCCGAACGCGCTGATGCAGTCGTTGCAATTGATCTGCTCGTTGACGCCGAGCAGCACCAGGCCGAGCACCCGGTTGGTGATCATCTGGTTGAAGCGCTGGTCGGCGAGGCCGTTGATGGCGGCAGCGCTGTTGCCCGCACCGGTCGGCGTCGGTGTCGGCGAGATCGAGGGAATGGGAGTCGGGGTCGGCGTCGGGGTCGGTGTCGCGGTGGGGCTCGGTGAGGGCGACGGCGTCGGGCACGGCGCCGCCGCGAAATTCTCCACGTCGCAGCTGCTCTGCGCCGCGGCCGGCGCCGCCTGCAGCACGAGCGCGAGCAGCCCGGTTGCGAGTGCGGTCGTCAGTGCAGCGAGGAAACGGCGGAGCGCTCGCATCATCATCGCCCGCACAGAATGCCGGTGAAGTCCTGCGGCGGCGCATTGCTGGCGAGATCGGTCACCGTGCAAAGCCCCGACGTCGATGTGCAGGTGGCGGCGAAGCTCCAGGACGGGTTGTTGGTCTTCTTGATCGCGCTGCGGCCGCTGCCGGTCGCGGTGATCACAGCGGTGTCGCCGGGCTGGGTCAGCTCGATGCATTGGAAGGTGAGGGTGCAGACCCGCGATGCGCCTTCCTGCAGCACCACCATGGTCTCGCCGCGCCGCGAGCGGATGTCGAGGATGGTGCCGCGCACGCCGATGGTCGCGAGCGGCGTGTTGATCTTGTAGGCGGCCTTGTCGGAATGGCCGGTGACGAAACGAAATGCTCCCGTGCCGAGCCGGATGGCGATGTCGCGATAGCTGGTCTCGTCGTTGAACACGGTGCGATCGAGCGTCAGCGACGCATTGGCGCCGAGCGACAGATTGGTGCTGTCGATCATCACCAGGCGCGCGGCGCTGTCCTGGCCGGTGCGCACCGTCTCGTTGCGCACGACGCCGTCGCCGACATTGATCGGGCTCGTCGACGCGCCCGCGATGCGCAGCACGTCCTTCTGCACCAGCACGGCCTCGCCGATGCGATTGTCAGCGCAGGCCTCTCCCGCAACACCCAGCAGGGCGGCGGCCAGCGCGGCAACGCATGTTCGGCGACGCAGAGTCATATCCACACCGAAGTTTGTTCCAGGTGCAATCTAGCCGAAGACGGCTCGCGGGGTTGTTGTAAAAGGGACACAAGTTTGCCTCGACGCGTCTTCGGTGTTTAGTTGCGGTCAGGACGAGATCAGTTCAACGCGTAGGCCCATGAAGGTATCTGCTGCTCGCCGCGACGATGACGACGACGATGTCGGCGATGCCGTGCCGGAGGGCGGCCTGTCGGTCCGCCGCTCGCTCTCGACCGTGCTGCTGATCTTCTTCATCGCCCATGTCGCGCTGATGGTCGGGCTCGCGGCGCCGCCCAAATTCGTCTTCGACGAGGTGCATTACGTGCCCGCCGCGCGGCAGATGCTGGGGCTGGCGCCGGCGAGCCCGCAGCTCAACCCGATGCATCCGCCGCTCGCCAAGGAGCTGATCGCGC
>NZ_CAFI01000260.1 GCF_000239775.1 Bradyrhizobium sp. ORS 375 | reverse complement strand
GTCTACTACATATCCACGCGGCCAGTTGGGGGGCTGTGAGAACCGCGTGAATTCCGGGAATTCCTGTCAGCGAACGACTGACGCTTCCGAGCTCGTCACCGCGACCGGCTTGCCGGCCTTGATGACCTTCGCCGTCTGCGTGTAGTTCGGCTCCGCATTCAGACGGGCCGAGATGCCGAGGCCGGCCACTGCGATGCCAGCCACGAGCGCAACCACCACGATCTTGAGGTGGGTCGTCCGATCCGCGCTGTAAATCGAGTGGTTCATGGAAGCCTCCTGCCGTCTTCCGTCCTTCGCTGATTCGTGTGAGCCGGCGGCGTTCCGGTTCATCGTCTCGCCTGCAAGAACGTAGGAAACCTCGATTCTGTTTCGTAGTGGTCATCACAAGCGAGTGATAAGGCGTGATGCCGCGCGATTTCGGATGAATGCTATATGAATAGTACGTTTAATTTCAATAGCTTGAATGGTAGTTCGGTCTGTGGCGGAAATTTCAGCCACCTAACGCAAAATTAAGAAATCATTTGCCTGTGGCGGTAAAGCACGGGTGGGTTTGCCCTGAAAAATGGCAGAACCGACCCGTTGGACCGGTCCTGCATTCAACAACGTAGGACTGACTCGCAGGTTCCGCGCCTCCCGTCTCAAACGCTGCCGACGGTCTTCAGCCGTGCCCGCGGGTGGATTTCTGCCTGCGACAGCACGGTGGTCTGGGCGCGGAAACGCTCGACCAGCGAGCGGACGAAGGGCCGGATCGCGGCCGAGGTGACCAGCACCGGCGACTCGCCCTCGCGCGCGGCGCGCTCGAAGGCGTCCCGGGTGGCGGTCATGAACTCCGACAGCTTTGACGGCTGCATCGCCAGGCTCCGCTCCTCGCCCTGGCCGATCAGCGATTCCGCAAACGCCTGCTCCCATTTCGCCGACAACGCGATCAGCGGCAGGTAGCCCATCGGCGAGGTGTTCTGTGCGCAGATCTGGCGGGCGAGGCGGGTACGGACGTGCTCGACGATCGTTGCCGGATTGCGCGAGAAGGCGAGGGCGTCGGCGACGCCTTCCAGGATGGTCGACAGGTCGCGGATCGAGATCCGCTCCGACAACAACAGCTGCAGCACGCGCTGGAGGCCGGAGATCGTGATCTGCGTCGGCACGATGTCCTTGACCAGCTCGCCCTGTTCCTTGGGCAGCTCCTTCAAAAGCTTCTGCACCTCGCCATAGGAGAGCAGGTCGCTCATGTTGGCCTTGAGCAGCTCGGTCAGATGCGTCGACAGCA
Source organism: Bradyrhizobium sp. ORS 375 (assembly GCF_000239775.1). Taxonomy (GTDB): domain Bacteria; phylum Pseudomonadota; class Alphaproteobacteria; order Rhizobiales; family Xanthobacteraceae; genus Bradyrhizobium. The sequence continues at coordinate 463 of NZ_CAFI01000260.1, read as the reverse complement.
CGGTCGCGGCGTCCACCACCGTGTAGCCCTTCAGCGTCGCTTCTTCCTTGAGGCCCGCATCGACCCAGGTCGCGGGCAGGCCGAAGGTCGGCTCTGTGGTGTGAATGCCGGGCACCGCGACCTGGTTGCCGCCGGGGTCCATGACCATGAACTGGTTCGGCCAGATCTTGCCGGAGCCGGCGTCGACCTCCTTGATCTTGATGATGTAGGTGTTGGCCTCGAGCTGGACGTTGTCGAGGATCCGCACCGAGGGCATCACAAAGCCCATCTCGATCGCCAGCGAGCGCCGGAGGGCCTTGATCTGGTCGGTCAGCCGGTCGGTGCCGTCGGGCGCGTTGACCAGCGGCAGCAGCGCATAGCCGAGCTCGATCTTGAGATCGTCGATCTTGAGCGCGGCGGAGATCGGCTCCTCGGCGGCCGCCGCAGAAGCGGCGGCTGCGGCGGGCGCGGCGGCGGCCGCGGC
>NZ_CAFI01000261.1 GCF_000239775.1 Bradyrhizobium sp. ORS 375 | reverse complement strand
TTGCCCGGCGGACGCGGCACGGGATCGGAGAAAATGGTACCGATCTGCGCGCGCGCGGGCACGGGCACGGCCAGCGCGAGGGATGTGGCGGCCAGCAATGCCGCGATACCGGTCAGGACGATTGTTCGGTGCATCTCGCGCGGCTTTATCAGGCGAATCGGGGTTCGGGACAATCAAATCGCGTCATGACCCATCCGCCGCTCTCGATCAGCCCTCCCGTTAACATGCCGAATACGGCGGGGGAAGGGCGACTTACCAGCGCACCGCGAGGTGGCCATCTGGTTCATCCAATGAGATAGTCGCATGATCAGAAGATAGCGTGAAACCAACACGCGACAAGGCCACGGCAGGAAAGGAAAGCCGGGCCAACGGGAGGAAGCCAATGGCTGATTCGATTCGCCTCGACGGCAGGGTCGCCGTCGTCACCGGTGCGGCCGGCGTGATCGGCAGCGCGACGATGCAGCTGCTGGCTGCGCGCGGCGCCCGCATCGTCGCCGTCGACAGGCGTGAGCAGGATCTGAACGAGGCGACCCGCGCCCTGCCCGCCGGCGCCGAGACGCTTGTCGTCACCGCCGATGTCACCGACGAAGCGCAGGTGGCCGCCTACGTGCGCAAGGCCTGCGACCGCTTCGGAACCATCGACGTGTTCTTCAACAATGCAGGTGTCGAGGGCGAGATCAAATCGATCACGGACTACCCGCTCGACGCATTCCGCCGGGTGCTCGACGTCAACGTCGTCGGCGTCTTCCTCGGCCTCAAGCACGTGCTGCCGGTCATGCTGAAGCAGAACCGCGGCTCGATCATCAACACCGCCTCGATCGCCGGCCTGATCGGCTCGCCGCAGATCGCCGTCTACAGCGCCAGCAAGCACGCCGTGATCGGCCTGACGAAGAGCGCGTCGTGGGAGTGCACCGGCACGAACGTGCGCGTGAA
>NZ_CAFI01000262.1 GCF_000239775.1 Bradyrhizobium sp. ORS 375 | reverse complement strand
CCTGTTGATGACTCGTCCCGCTTCGAAACTCATGGCCGCGCTGTGGATGACCGGCTGGCTCAGCCTCATGCTGGTGATGGCTGTCGCCGGGCGGGAGGCCATGCGCGAACTCAATGTCTTCGAGCTGATGGAGCTGCGCTGCCTCATCGGCCTGGTGATGCTGTCGCCGGTCATCGTCCTCAGCGGCGGCTTTGCCACGCTGCGCACGTCGCGGCTCAAGCAGCACACCGCCCGCAACCTGATCCACTATGGCGCGCAGCTCGGCTGGTTCTTTGCGCTGACGCTGATCCCGATCGGCCAGGTGGTCGCGATCGAGTTCACGATGCCGATCTGGACAGCCCTGCTCGCGGCCACGTTCCTCGGCGAGCGCATCACCTTGTTCAAGCTTGCCGCCATCGTGCTCGGCCTGGTCGGCGTCGTGGTGATCGTGCGCCCCGACACCGGCGCGATCAATCCGGGGCAGCTCATCGCGCTGGCCGCCGCCGTCGGCTTCGGCATTTCGATCGCGCTGGTCAAGTTCCTGACGCGCACCGAGCCGACCGTCTCGATCATCTTTTGGATGCTGGCGGTGCAATCGGTGGCCGGACTGATTCCGACGCTTCTGCTGTGGACGTGGCCGTCGGCCGCGGCCTGGGGCTGGATCGTGCTCGTGGCCTTCTGCGGCACCTTCTCGCACTTCTGCATGGCGCGCGCGATGCTCTATGCCGACGCCACCATCGTGATCCCGATGGACTTCCTGCGTGTGCCGCTGACCGCGACCGTCGGCTGGCTGGTCTATTCTGAGCGTCTCGACGGCTTCACGGTGCTGGGCGCCGCGTTGATTCTAGCCGGCAATCTGTTGAACCTCCGGCCGCCGCAGCCGCGACCGGTGGCCGTCAAGACCTCGTCGCAAAGCTGATCCAGACACTTTCGTCGCTGGAGCGCCGCTCGTCGGATGTGACTCTCCTCACGGAACCCGTGAATGCACGCGCCCGGAGATGGTGCAGACGCAACACTCGCGATCTGATTTGTGGCAAAAGCGAGATTTTTTGTTTGGGAACAAGACTTTTCAGGTCAATCCGCGACTAATGCTGCAGTGACCGCTTCGCTTGATCATTGGGGGATCTCCTGATGCGCCTTCTCACCGTCACCCTGTCCCTGCTCTGCATGGTGCTGACCGCCCCGGCGGCCAAGGCCGACCGCCGGGTCGCCTTCGTCGTCGGCAACGGCGCCTATAAGAGCGTGATGCCGCTGCCGAACCCGCCGGTCGACGCCAAGGCCATGGCGGCGACGCTGCGCAATGTCGGCTTCGACGTCGTCGAGGGCACCAATCTCACGCGCGACAAGATGACCGAGAAGCTGCTCGACTTCGGGCGCAAGGCGCAGGGCGCCGATATCGCGGTGTTCTATTACGCCGGCCACGGCATCGCGATCTCCGGCACCAACTATCTGCTGCCGGTCGATGCCGATCTGAAGTCGGAGATGGACGTCAAGCTCGGCTCGGCGATCAACATCGACGTCACGCTCGACCAGACCATGGGCGATGCCAAGGTCAAGCTGGTGTTCCTGGATGCCTGCCGCGACAACCCGTTCGCCGCCAAGATCAAGTCGAACTCGCCGACCCGCAGCGTGTCGGTGCAGACTGGTCTCGCCGAGATGAAGTCGGGTGAAGGCACCTTGATCGCGTTCGCGACCGGTCCCGGCCAGACCGCGCTCGACGGTGATGCCGGCGCCAACAGCCCGTTCACCCGCGCGCTGATCTCGCACATCGCCCAACCCGGCGTGGAGATCCAGCAGGCCATGACCTCGGTGCGCGCGCAGGTCAACGAGGAGACCAACAAGGGCCAGCTGCCCTGGGGGCACACCAACCTGATCGGCGCGGTCTATCTCAACCCGTCCGCCGCGCCTGCCGCCACGGCTGCAACCGCTGGCACCACGCCCGCCGCAGCCACCGCGGGCCCGACCGCCGCAGAGGCCGAGCTCGAGTTCTGGCGCTCGGTGAAGGATTCCAACAAGCCGGAAGAGCTCAACGCCTATCTCGCCACCTACCCGAACGGGCAGTTCAAGTCGCTGGCGATGGCCCGCATCGCCTCGATCGAGACCGGCGCCGTGAACACGGCGACCCGCAATGTCGGCAAGGGCGTCGACCCCGCCACCTTCACCGAGGAAGGCAGCCAGGTCAGCGAGGATCAGATCGGCCTCGACAAGACCAAGCGCCGCGACGTGCAGCGCCGTCTCACCGGCCTCGGCTTCGATACCAAGATGACCGGCGTGTTCGACGACGAGACCCGTGGCGTCATGAAGCGCTGGCAGGCCGCACGCGGCTATCCCTCGACGGGCTTCCTGACCAAGCTGCAGCACAAGGCCTTGCTGGCCGAGCCGCAGCCGGCGCCGGCCACCGCCGCGGTCG
>NZ_CAFI01000263.1 GCF_000239775.1 Bradyrhizobium sp. ORS 375 | reverse complement strand
GCGCGACCGAGCCTGACAAGCTCGGCGAAGCCGCGCGTGGTCAGCGCCGCCAGCGCCGACGCGCCGAGATTGCGCCCGGCAACGATGCCGGCGGCGATCGCCAGCACGTTCTTGGCGGCACCGCCGATCTCGACGCCGCGCACGTCGGTCGAGTGATAGGGACGAAAGGTCGAGGAGCCCAGGGCCTGCACTAGCGCGGCGGCAAGCGCCTCCTCCGGCGCGGCGAGCGTCACCGCGGTCGGCAATCCACGCGCGACGTCGTCGGCGAAGCTCGGGCCGGACAGGATCGCCGGCGCCGCGCGCGGCGCGGCCTCGATGATCACCTCGGTCATGAATTTGTGGGTGCCGTGCTCGATGCCCTTGGCGCAGGCGACCAGCGGCGTGCCGGGCTTCAGCAGCGGCGCCAGATGCATGACGACGCCGCGCAGATGCTGCGCGGGAACGACGATCAGCACGGCTTCCGCGCGCGCGGCCCGCGCGAGATCGGCGGTCACGGCGATGCTGTCGGCGAG
>NZ_CAFI01000264.1 GCF_000239775.1 Bradyrhizobium sp. ORS 375 | reverse complement strand
CAGCCGCTCTCGCGCCGAATCGCCGAGCCGGACATGGGCATAGGCGTCGGCGAGATCCGGATGCGGGCAGGACGCCCAGGCCGCCTCGATGATCTTCATCGCGCGCCGCACCTGGTGCGCCTCGCTCTCGAACTTGGCGGCCAGCACCGCGGCCGGCACCAGGGTCGGCGCCAGCTTCACCGCCTCCATCGCGCTCGAGCGCGCCAGGTCGCGGTCCTCGGTCTCCAGCGCCAGCGCGCGCGCCGTCAGCAGCACGCCGCGCTGGCGGCGGTAGGCCGGCTTGTCGATCATCCCCGCGGTGTAGTTGCTGTCGAGGATCGCCAATGCGCCGTTCCAGTCGCCTTGCGCGCAGCGGAAGCCGAGCACGGCATGCGCCGCCCAGGTCGCGTTCGGCGCCGACTTCAGCGCCTCGTCGGCGATGACCACGGCAGCCATCGCATCGTCGGCGCGCTGCGCCTCGATGAACAGGCCGCGCAGGCCGAGCAGCCTCGTGTCGTGGCGCTCGGCCATGGCGCGGAACGCGCGCCGCGCGCCGTCGCGGTCGCCTTCGAGCTGCGCCGCCTGGGCGTGCAGCAGCAAGGTCAGCGGATCGTCGCCGGCGAGCCGCTTCGCCGTGTCAGCGTGCTGGCGCGCCGCGGTCGAATCGCCGTGGCCGATCGCCAGCAGGCCGTG
>NZ_CAFI01000265.1 GCF_000239775.1 Bradyrhizobium sp. ORS 375 | reverse complement strand
GTCGGACATGGCGGAGCGGCGTTTCGCCGCCACAGCCTATCGTCCGGACGCCACAGCAAGGTGCGATTCGCGCACGATGCGGCCGCCGTGGGGCGGCGAACTGTGGCAACGGGATCACGGAACGGCGGCGGACGACGAAGAAAGTCGCAAATTGCGCAGCATAGGAGTCACACACCGCCGCAAAATGGCGACAATCTGAAGTCATCTGAGGCGAGGAGACGCCGAGGATTGCCGTTCGTGTACCGACCCCACCTGCCAGTATTGGTCTTTGCCGCAATCAGCTGCTTGTCCGCGATGCAACCACAACGCGCGCATGCCGAGTGGTGGAGCCGCTCGCCGGCCGATTTCGAGGAATGCGCCGACGCCGCCGAGAAGTCCGCGACCAAGGAAGAGAAGACCGCGGCGATGGCGCAGTGTAACGCGAAATTTGCCGGGAGACGGAAGCCCGGCGGCGGCTACGTCTATTACGACTTCATGCAGGACCGCAGCTTCGACATCGCGGGCCCGAACCCGACGCCCGAAGAGCAGAAGTTCATCGACCAGCAATATACGCAATATCTCGAGCGGCAGCGCCACTCGAACATGAGCGCGGCGATGATGCCGCGGCCGCAGCCGCAGGGCCTGCAGCCGACCTCGCTCAGGGACATGACGGCGCGCGCTGCGATCGAGC
>NZ_CAFI01000266.1 GCF_000239775.1 Bradyrhizobium sp. ORS 375 | reverse complement strand
ATCGGCACCTCCGGCTGCGGCGGCTGCATCTGCGACTGAGCGCCCCAGGAGCGGGAGTAGCTTTCGGCCGGCTTCGGCAGCTTGCGATCGGCCGGCGGCTCGATCTCCATGCGGCCGTAGCCGGGCTTCGCACCCAAGGTCGGGTAGTAGTGACCGACATAGGGCTCGGGCTCGACCGGACGGCCGCCATAGATGGTGGGCTGCATATAATTGCCCCTGCCAAGGCTGGTCTGGCCTACGACGATGGCGTAGGAGGCGTCGATGCCGTTGATGACGACGGGCACGCCGGGCCGTTGCGGGATGACGATCTCGAAGCCTTCGCTGGCGAGCGCGGCGGATGCCGTCCCGATCAGTATCGCGAGAGCTGTTGCACAACGCATGAATTCACGCCCCGGTTGCCGTCCTATCAATACCGCAACGCCTGCCCCGATGGGTTAAGCGCGCGGCTCAATCTGCCGGTAAGGCTAACGCGCGCGCCATTCGTGCGGGTTAAGGGGCTCAGCGCATTCGCGCACGACGGTTAACAGCTGATCATCACTCGGAGGCGCGGCGAAAACATTGGGTTGAGCGCGGAACAGCAAAGGCCGGATGCACTTAAGGTTCGGGGCGCAACGACGGAGTCAACCCATGATCAGATCTGCAATTCTCGGGGCTGCTGTTCTCGCGACTGCGCTCGCCGGCCCGGCGATGGCGCGCGACATGCACCACCGTCACCACATGGCCCGCCAGGACGCCGCGATGATGCAGCAGCGCGCGGACGGCCGCCCGACCAACAATGGTTGGAATAACAACGGCTGGAACAACGACTGGAATCGCCGCGGCACCGGCTTCTGGCCGGCTGACGTCGCCGCTGGCGCAGTCGGTGCCGCCGCGGGTGTCGCCGGCGCGGCAATCGGAACGGCCGGTGCGATCGCGACCGCGCCGTTCCGCACGGCCGACGCCTATGCCTACGATCCCGGCCCGTACCGTTATAGCCAGCCGGCCTACGACCGCGGTCAGCTCGGCTACTATGGCGACTGGAACAGCTACGCCACCCGCAACGGCCTGGTGTGCCGCCCCGGCACGATGTTCAAGGGCAGCGACGGGCTGATGCACATCTGCCAGTGATCCGGACGCGGATCCAATGCGAGGGGCGGCCTCACGGCCGCCCTTTTTGCGATCCGGACTCGCGGCGGGAAGACAGGTGACGGCTGTAGCGTCCGCCCATCAACTCTGATAGGAACACCGCGCTT
>NZ_CAFI01000267.1 GCF_000239775.1 Bradyrhizobium sp. ORS 375 | reverse complement strand
CGTTCGGCCGCTCGCCGGGCGCGCAGGAGCCGCTCGGCCGGCGCGGGCCGAAGGAGATCGTCCAGGTCGCCGACGCGTTGAACGAGATGCAGGCGCGCATCCGCGCGCTGCTCGACGACCGCACGCGGATGCTGGCGGCGATCAGCCACGATCTGCGCACGCCGCTGACGCGGCTGCGGCTGCGCTCGGAGCGCATCGGGCAGGGCGACATGCGCAGCGCCATGCTGCGCGATATCGACCAGGTCAGCCGGATGCTCGACGAGACGCTCGACTATCTGCGCGACGACACCAAGGCCGAGCAGCCGGCGCGGATCGAGCTGTCGAGCCTGCTGGAGACGATCTGCTGCGACTTCGCCGATGTCGGCCACGCCGTCACCTATCGCGGCCCGCAGCGGCTGGTCTGCGAGGGCCGGCCGCGGGCGCTGTCGCGCGCCGTGACCAACGTGGTGGAAAACGCCGTCAAGCACGGCAGCGAGGTGATCGTCAGCCTGGACAGCATTGCGGACGGGATCATCGCCATCGAGGTCGCCGATGACGGCCCCGGCATTCCGCAGGCGCTGCAGGCGCGCGCGCTGGAGCCGTTCGTCAAGCTCGACCAGGCGCGCTCCGCCGGCGGCTTCGGCCTGGGGCTGTCGATCGCACAGGAGATCATGAAGAAGCACGACGGCGGCATCGCGCTGATGCCGAACACGCCGCGCGGCCTGCGGGTGCGGCTGTCGCTGCCACTGCGCGCCGCGCTGCCGGCCGTCGCGGCCATCCCGGCCAAGGTGGCATGAAAGCCAGCAAGCAAACGACCCCGCCGGGGGGACTGATCCCGGCGGGGTCTCGCATCGGCTGACGACGGAGGCGGCGTCAGCTGATCCGCTTCCAGGTCTGGCCGCCGCAGAACAGTCCGCCGAAGGCGCAGCCCTGGACCCGCAAGGTGGTCGGGTTCTTCAGGACGATGGTGGAGTCGTAGTTGCCGCCGCCGTCGGGATCATGGATGCGGCCGACCCATTTGCTGTCCTTCGGCTTCATGTTGATCAGGATCTTCTCGCGCGTCTTCTCGGCGAAGCCGCAGATGTTGGCGCCGCACGGCTCGATCACGACATTGCCCTTGCCGCCCTCGGTGGCCCACAGGCCGAGCGGCGAGT
>NZ_CAFI01000268.1 GCF_000239775.1 Bradyrhizobium sp. ORS 375 | reverse complement strand
CGCTGCTGCCGCGCGCGCTGAGCTTTCTCTACTACTATCTGCCGTCGGCGACGCTGGCGAGCCTGGCGCTCGTCCACGTCCTGTTGCGCTGGCCGCGCTGGGCGCTGTGGGCCTACGTCGCGGTCGCGGCCCTTGGCTTCGTCGTGATGCTTCCGGTCAGCGCCGCCTTCATCGGCACGACGATGAGCACCTTCACCCGGCTGATGCTGTTCCAGAGCTGGATCTGAGTTCCAGCGGAACGATCAGGTTCCATCCGGTTCCATATCTCCTGTTGCTTGACGAGATGAGTCCGCGCCGCCAGTTTCGCTCCGCTTCGAAAAGCAGGTTGGGGGGAGCACGACTCGATGTTGGGGTGGTTGCAGCGGCTGTTCGATTCGTCGACCTTGTCTCCGCACGGCATCTGTCTGTTGTGGGACCCCGAGCTGATCTGGCTGCATGTCGCGTCCGACGCCGTGATCGCGGCAGCCTACTTCTCCATCCCCGTGGTGCTCACGCTGTTCGTCTCCAAGCGGCGGGATGTCGATTTCGGGTTCCTGTTCTGGGCCTTCGCGGGCTTCATCATGGCCTGCGGCGTGACGCATGTGCTGTCGATCATCACGCTGTGGGTTCCGATCTACGGCATCGAAGGCCTGGTGAAGGCGGCGACGGCGCTGGCCTCGATCCTGACCGCGGGCATCCTCTGGCCGCTGCTGCCGAAGATCCTGGCGATCCCGTCGCCAGCGCAGCTGCGCGCGGCCGAGGCGGCGCTCGTCGTCGAGAGCCGGCAGCGGCGCGAGGCGGAGGACATGCTGCGCCATGCCCAGAAGATGGAAGCGGTCGGTCAGCTGACCGGTGGCGTCGCGCATGACTTCAACAATCTTCTCACCATCATCAGCGGCAATCTCGAGATCGCCGAGCGCAGCCTGCGCGCGCATGGCGATGCCGCGCGCCATCGTCTGGGACGCGCCATCGCGCAGGCCGCCAGCGGCGCCCAGCGCGCCGCGACCCTGACCCAGCGGCTGCTCGCCTTCGCGCGCCGCCAGCCGCTCGATCCCCGGCTGACCAACGTCAATAAGCTGCTCGCGGGCATGTCCGACTTCTTCCGCCGAACCCTCGGCGAGACGATCAGCGTCGAGGTCGTCGAGGCCGCGGGCCTGTGGCAGGTCGAGGTCGATCCGAGCCAGATGGAGGCCGCGATCCTCAACCTCGTCGTCAACGCCAAGGACGCCATGCGCGGCCAGGGCAAGCTGACCATCGAGACCTCGAACAGCTTCATTGACGAAGCCTATGCGCGGCAGCATGGCGATCTCGCCGTCGGTCAATACGTCCAGATCGCGATCACCGACACCGGCACCGGCATGCCGCGTGAGGTGCTGGACAAGGCGTTCGATCCGTTCTTCACCACCAAGGAACCGGGGCAGGGCACCGGCCTCGGTCTCAGCCAGGTCTATGGCTTCGTCAAGCAGTCCGGCGGCCACGTGAATATCTACAGCGAGGTGGGCGAGGGCACGACGGTGAAGATCTATCTGCCGCGCGCGCATCATGCCGCGGCCGATGCGCCGGAGAGCCGGGCCGCCGTGGTCGGCAGCCGCGGCAGCGAGACGGTGCTCGTCGTCGAGGACGAGCCGGAGGTGCGTAGCTATATCGCCGAGACCTTGGCGGAGCTCGGCTATGCCGTGCATGAGGCGCCCGATGGTCCTGCCGCGCTGGCCTTGCTCGCGCGCGAGCCGCTGGACGTCGATCTCTTGCTCACCGACATCGTCATGCCCGGCATGAACGGACGGCAGCTGGCGGATGATCTGCGCGTCACCCGCCCGACGCTGAAGGTGCTGTTCATGACAGGCTATTCGCGCAACGCCATCGTCCATCAGGGACGGCTGGATCCCGGCGTTGCGCTGCTGCAGAAGCCGGTCAACCGGACCATGCTCAGCACCAAGATCCGCGAGGTGCTGGACACGCCGTGACCTCTATTTCGCCGCCGCGGTCTTGGTGTCCATGTTGACGACCTGGACGCGACGGTTGAGCGGGTCGGCCGGGTTGGCGGCGTCCTTCAGCTTGGTCTTGCCATAGCCGACGGTGACGAGGTCCTGGCCGGTGAGGCCGTACTTCTCGACCAGATAGCGCTTGATGGTGTCGGCGCGGCGCTCGGACAGATCCTGGTTGAAGCTGTCGCCGCCGATGCCGTCGGTGTGGCCGGCGACGACGAAGGTCGAGCCCTTCAGGTTCGGATCGGACAGCGCCTTGCCGAGCTCCTGCACCGCCTGCATCGAGCCCTTGCTGATCTCGGCCGAGTTGTAGTCGAACTGGATCTCGAGATCGATCTTCGGCTTGGTCGCGGCGAGCTCGGCGATCTGCTCGCGCTCGCCGAGCGACAGCGACCGGGTCTTGCGGTTGCGCACGCTGTCGAGCAGCGCCGCCTGCTTGGCCTGCGCTGCCGCGTCGACCTGCGGGGCCGACTGCGGGCCGACAGTGATGCCGCGCGTGACCGATTTCGGCTTCAGCGCGTTCAGGATCTGGTCGGCCGACACGGCCTCGCCGGCCAGTGCGGCACCGGCGCCGATCGTCAGCACGGCGGTCAACGCCGCCGCCCGGAGTGCAAAACGGTCAAAATATCGGGTCATCGTCGTCATCCTCGGATGGTCGTGGCTCATGGCCATTGGATGCTTGGACGATAAATCCGGTTCAAAGCTTTCGAATGTGACGAAGGTCACGACCCCCACGGGGCCCCTCCGACGGCGCTCCACCTGCTGCGAGGTCCTCGCAAAGCCTTCAGCGCTCGGCCGGTCCGCGAACAACAAATCGGCCAGATGCGGTTCTACCGGATATCCATCGCTGGAAAAAAATCGCAAACCGGGGAAGCGAGGCGGGCAACTAGCGATTGAAGTCAAGAAACGCCAACAGAAAAGCACGGCATTGTTCAACTCATCACCCAGGCGCGACTACCAGTCCCACCGGACGGGCAGTCAGGATTCATCGGGATCCACCGGTTCCATGTCGACCCTGATCGGGGCGGGCATCATCGCGGCGTCCATCCTGCTGTCGACGCTGATCGGCGCGGTCGGCAATCGCTATGTCGGTCTCGAAAGTCCATCGGAGGATACGGCCTGGCTGGTCGACCGCCTGACCGGCCGCGTCTACAAATGTCGCGCACCGGACCCCGGCCGGGCCAGCTGCAAGACGGAGATCGCGACCGGCAGCATCCCGGATAAGGCGAAGCAGTAAGTTCCGCGCCCGGATCTCGCCGCAGCGATTGCGGTTGCGGGAGGTTGGCCGAATCTCGCACGATCGTCCGGTCATGCCTGCCGTTCCCATTGCATTGTCCAAGGCCGCCGCGCGCCGCCTCTGGCTGCGCGCCCAGCGTCTCGACCAGGAGGCGCCGTTCGGCGCTGGGCCTGAGGCCGTCGCCGCAGCGGTTGCGCATCTCGGCTATGTGCAGATCGACACCATCAACGTGATCGAGCGCTGCCATCACCACATCCTGTTCAGCCGCATCCCGGCCTATCGGCGCGCTGATCTGAAGCAGGCGCAGAGCGGGGACAAGACGGTCTTCGAATATTGGACTCACGCGCTGTCCTATGTGCCGGTGCAGGACTTCCGCTATTACGTACCGGCGATGCGCCGCTATCGCCGCGAAGGCCATCGCTGGCTCACGACGGTGAAACCCGAGGACAGCCGCAAGGTCATGCGGCTGATCCGGCAGGGCGGCGCGCTGACGATCCGCGATATCGATGACGACGAGCTGAGAGAGAAGGACCACGCCTGGGCGAGCCGCAAGCCGTCGAAGCGCGCGCTGCAGCTCGGCTTCTACGAGGGCGTGCTGACGGTCTCAGGTCGCGACGGCATGCTCAAGACCTACGACCTCACCACGCGGCATTTCGGCTGGGAGAGACTGCCGAAGGGCGCCACCGAGCGCGAGATCGCGGCCTATCTGCTCGATCGCGGCCTGCGCGCCCAAGGCCTCGTCAGCTTGGACTCGCTCTGCCATCTCAACGCGCCGCGCAAGGCGGACGTGCGCAAGGTGATCGAAGCCCGCGCGCGGCGCGGCGAGCTGGTGCCGGTCGCGCTCGAGGGCGCCGGCAAGCAGGAGCACTGGGCCATGCCGGCTGCGCTGGAGGAGGTGATCGAGATCGACCCCGCGCGCGTGCACATCCTGTCGCCGTTCGATCCGCTGATCATCCAGCGCAAGCGGACGCAGGCGATCTTCGACTATGACCATCGCTTCGAGGCCTATGTGCCGAAGGACAAGCGGCTGTTCGGCTATTTCGCGCTGCCGGTGCTGGTCGGCGAGCAGATCGTCGCGGCGCTCGATCTGAAGACCGACCGGCAGAACGGCAAGCTGCTGATGCAGAAATGGAGCTGGGTCGGTGCAGGCAAGGCGGCACGCGGTGATCAGCGCAAGGCGCTGAAGCGGATCATCGAGGACGAGCTGCATCGCTTCCAACGGTTTCAGCTGGGAGACTGACGCTCCCGGCACTGCGTGGACACGACAGCGAGGAGCGTGCGGTCGATCGAGATGCCGATCAGGATGCCGATCGCATAGGCCACGATGTTCCACAGCGAGAAGATCCGCCCGAGCAGCAGCGCGCCGGCGAGTGTCAGGCGGAAGCTGTCCAGCCAGGGCGCGTGGATCAGCCGGCTGGCCTCGACGATTACGGCAATGGCGATTGCGAGCGTCCCGACCTTCCGCCATGGCAGTAGCGGCAGCAGCGCGACCATCAGCATGTACACCATTGTCGCCCAGAGGATGGAACCGCCGTACTTGACGATGAAGGCGGAAAGGCCGAGGCCCAGGCCGTAGAAGCGCAGCGCGAGCCCGAGCGCGATCACGATCAGCGCCGCCAGGAGCGCCAACGCCGTGCGGCGGTGCCTACCCAGCATGATGGGCGATAGGCTAACGACCATTTGCCTCAAACCCTCCCTGCGAGCGCGGGTCCCGGTTCAAAGCCGGGACGACAGCGGAGCGTGTCGAGTCAGCGCGATTCAAACGAGGGGCCATGTGATGTCGTCATGCGCGCGCCGCGCCCCGCCGATGCGCCGACGGGCTGTGGGATTTCAGGTTTTCCGATTGACTTGCCATCGCCGATGCTCAACACCGCCCCTCAACTACCAAATCCTGCAATGCTCCGGGGGAGGAGATCGATGAGCCCGTCCGCCAACAATCCCGCCGCGCCAAGCCGCTCCGACATCGAGGCCGCAACCATCCGCGCGATCTCCTGGCGGCTGATTCCGTTCCTGGTGCTCGCCTATTTCTTCTCCTATCTCGACCGCGTCAATCTCGGCTTCGCCGCGTTGACGATGAACGCCGAGCTGAAATTCTCGCCGCTGGTGTTCGCCTGGGGCGCCGGCATCTTCTTCATCGGCTATTTCATCTTCGAGGTGCCGAGCAATCTGGCGCTGGAGAGGTTTGGCGCCAGCCGCTGGATCGCGCGCATCATGGTGACCTGGGGCATCATCTCGGCGCTGATGGCGCTGGTCTCCGGACCCTGGAGCTTCTATGCGCTGCGCTTCCTGCTTGGCGTGGCCGAAGCCGGCTTCTTCCCCGGCATCATTCTCTATCTGACCTATTGGTACCCGGCACAGTATCGTGCGCGTTTCCTCGCCGCGTTCGCGGTGGCCGTGCCGATCTCGACGGTGATCGGCGCACCGGTGTCGGGCCTGCTGCTCGGCATGCATGGCCTGTTGGGGCTGCAGGGCTGGCAGTGGCTGTTCATCATCGAGGGCATCCCCTCGATGATCCTCGGTGTCGTCACCTGGTTCTATCTGACCGACCGGCCGGAGCATGCGGCTTGGCTGACGGCGGAGCAGAAAGCCTGGCTCGCCGCGAAGCTCGAGGCTGAGACCGCGGCCAAGCAGGCGGCGGGACACATGACGCTCGGCGAGGCGCTGTCGTCGCCGAAGGTGATCGTGCTCAGCCTGATCTATTTCGGCTTCGTCGGCGCGCTCTACGGCATGCAGTTCTGGCTGCCGCAGATCGTCAAGGCGTTCGGCCTGACCAATGTGCAGACCGGCTTCGTGACCGCGATTCCCTATGCGTTCGGCACCGTCGCGATGATCCTCTGGGCGCGGCATTCCGATGCGACGCGCGAGCGCGTTGTGCATGTCGGCGCGCCCTTGATCCTGATCGCGGTGGCGCTGGCGGCATCGAGCATGATCGGTGATCCCACGCTGACCATGGTCGCGCTGACCGTCGCCGCGATCGGCGTGTTCTGTGTCTTCGGCGTGTTCTGGACCTTGCCGACAGCCTGGCTGTCGGGCACGGCCGCCGCCGGCGCGATCGCGTTGATCAACTCGATCGGCAATCTCGCCGGCTTCGGCGGTCCCTATCTGGTCGGCTGGATCAAGGACACGACCGGATCGACCACGCATGGCCTGCTCGCGCTGTCGGCGCTGCCGCTGATCGCCGGGCTTCTGGTGTTCTTCGGCGGCCATGAGAGCAAGGTGGAGTTCGCCGGCCAAGCGCCGGCGGAGTGAGCGCTTTGCGGTGATCCGCACTGCGGGCACCGTGCGTTGGGACCAGGCGCCGTCATTCCGTGGCGGTCGCGAAAGCGACCGAACCCGGAATCCCGAGATGAGTCGTTGTGGTGCAAACCAAGCTCGAGATTCCGGGTTCGACCGCTGGCGCGGTCGCCCCGGAATGACGACGCGGGTGACGGACACTCCCGCCGACCGAGATCTCACCTGTCCCCGGAGTCCCTGCGGTGATCCGCACTGCGGATACCGTGCGTTGGGACCAGGCGCCGTCATTCCGGGGCGGTCGCGAAAGCGACCGAACCCGGAATCCCGAGATGAGTCGTTGTGGTGCAAACCAAGCTCGAGATTCCGGGTTCGACCGCTGGCGCGGTCGCCCCGGAATGACGACGCGGGTGACGGACACTCCCGTCAATCGCGATTTGCCCTTTCACCTGAGCACCTGCGGCAAGATGTCTTAACAGTCACGAAGTGATGATCACTGACGATTATTGACAATCGTCAGCAATCAATCGACACTCGAACGCAATCGCAGCAAGGGGTGTCCGATGTTGATCCGCCTGATTTTCGCGAGCTATTCCAAGCTGTTGACCGGCATCGCGCTGGCCACCATGGCCGCCGCTCTGGCCGGGTGCAATGAAACTGTCGCCCAGAAGGCCGAGCCGATCCGGCCGGTTCTGGTCGCCTCCGTCCACTACGAAGCCGAGACGCCGGAGCGCAGCTTCGTCGGCACCATCCGGCCCCGGATCGAGGCCGACATCGGCTTCCGCGTCGCCGGCAAGGTCGCCAAGCGCCTCGTCGAGGTCGGCCAGACCGTCGAGGTCGGCCAGCCGCTCGCCACGCTCGACGAGGTCGATCTGAAGCTGCAGGCCGAGCAGGCCGAGGCCGAATTCCGCGCCGCCACCGGCGTGCTGGCGCAGGCGTCCGCGGCCGAGACCCGGGCGAAGGAATTGCGCGCAAAGGGCTGGACCACGGATGCGCAGATGGACCAGGCCAAGGCCTCGGCCGACGAGGCCCGCGCGCGGCTCAACCGCGCCGAGCGCTCGGTTGAGCTGACGCGCAATTCGCTGTCCTACGCGACCCTGGTCTCCGATGCGCGCGGCGTCGTCACGGCAAGCATGATCGAGCCCGGCGTGGTGGTCGCCGCCGGTCAGGCCGCCATCCGTGTCGCGCGCTTTGCCGAGAAGGAAGCGGTGGTCGCCATTCCTGAGACCTTGCTCGACCGCGCCAAGACCGGCGTCGCGACCGTGTCGCTGTGGTCGGAGGCCGGCAAGACCTACACGGCGCGGCTGCGCGAGATCGCGCCCGCCGCCGATCCTGCGACGCGGACCTATCTCGCCAAATTCTCGCTGCCGGACGCCAACGACGCGGTGTCGCTCGGCATGACCGCCACGCTAACCTTGTCGGATCCCGCGACGACGCGCGTGGCGCGGCTGCCGCTGTCGGCCCTATTCAACGACGGCCGCGATCCCTCGCTCTACGTCGTCAACGACAAGGGCGAGGTGACGCTCAAGCCGGTCAAGGTGAAAGCCTATGACAGCAAGGACGTGCTGATCACCGCGGGCGTCGAGGAGGGCGAGAAGGTCGTCGCCCTCGGCGTGCAGAAGATCGACCCCGCGCAGAAGGTGCGCGTGGTCTCGGCGCTGACGTTCTGACGATCGTCGTTCCGGGGCGATGCGTAGCATCGAACCCGGAATCTCGAGATTCCGGGTCAGGTCCTTCGGACCATCCCGGAATGAGGAACCCAAATACGGTCGTCATTGCGAGGAGCGAAGCGACGAAGCAATCCAGACTGCTCCTGCGGAAAGACTCCTGGATTGCTTCGCTTCGCTCGCAATGACGATCATTGAGACTGTCGGCCTGAACTAACGACTTCGGATCATCGGGGAGCGTGCCATGAAGCGGTTCAACCTGTCGGCCTGGGCGGTCAGTCATCCGCCGCTGGTGCTGTTCCTGATCGTTGCGCTCGGCCTGTTCGGCTTCATCTCCTATGAGCGGCTGGGGCGCGCCGAGGATCCGTTCTTCACCGTCAAGGTGGTCAACGTCTCGGTGATGTGGCCCGGCGCCACCGCCACGGAGATGCAGAGCCAGGTTGCCGATCCCCTGGAGAAGAAGCTGCAGGAGCTGCCTTATTTCGAGAAGGTGCAGACCTATTCGAAGCCGGCCTTCACCGCGATGCAGGTCACCTTCCGCGACTCGACGCCGCCGAAGGACGTGCCGTACCTGTTCTATCTGCTGCGCAAGAAGCTCGCGGACGCGCAGACCTCGCTGCCCTCGGGCGTGCTGGGGCCGTTCGTCAATGACGAGTTCTCCGACGTCGATTCCATCCTGTTCATGATGACCGGCGACGGCGCCGACTACGCGCAGTTGAAGAAGGTCGCCGAGGGCCTGCGCCAGCGCCTGTTGAAGGTCAACGGCGTCACCAAGGTCAATCTCTACGGCACCCAGGACGAGCGCATCTATGTCGAGTTCAGCCACGCCAAACTGGCGACGCTCGGCGTCACGCCGCAGGCGCTGTTCGATTCGCTCGCCAAGCAGAACAACGTGACGCCGGCCGGCACCGTCGAGACCTCGTCGCAGCGCGTGCCGTTGCGCGTGACCGGCGCGCTCGACGGCGCCAAGGCTGTGGCCGAGACGCCGGTCGAGAGCAATGGCCGCGTGTTCCGGCTCGGGGACATCGCCACCGTGACGCACGGCTTCGTCGATCCGCCGACCTACAAGGTGCATCAGGAAGGCAAGCCGGCGCTCGGCATCGGCGTGGTCACCGCCAAGGGCGCCAACATCCTCGAGCTCGGCAAGGATGTCCACGCTGCCTCCGACGATTTCATGAAGGCCGTCCCGCAGGGCATCGACCTGAAGCAGATCGCCGATCAGCCGAAGGTGGTCGAGACCGCGGTCGGCGAGTTCGTGCACTCCTTCGTCGAGGCGCTGATCATCGTGCTGTTCGTGTCGTTCCTGGCACTGGGATGGCGGACCGGCATCGTGGTGGCGCTGTCGGTGCCGCTGGTGCTCGGCATCGTCTTCATCGCGATGAGCGCGATGGGGCTCGATCTGCACCGCATCTCGCTCGGTGCGCTGATCATCGCGCTCGGCCTGCTCGTCGACGACGCCATCATCGCGGTCGAGATGATGGTGGTGAAGATGGAGCAGGGCTGGGACCGCGTCCGCGCCGCATCCTACGCCTGGGAGTCCACCGCGTTCCCGATGCTGACCGGCACGCTGGTCACCGCCGCGGGCTTCCTGCCGATCGGCTTCGCCAATTCGGCGGTCGGCGAATACACCGGCAGCATCTTCTGGATCGTCGCCATCGCGCTGGTGGCGTCATGGTTCGTCGCGGTGATCTTCACGCCCTATATCGGCGTGAAGCTGCTGCCGGACATGAAGGCGCATCATGGCCATGACGAGCATGCGGTGTACAACACGCGGATGTATCGTGGCCTGCGCGCGGTCGTGCGCTGGTGCGTCACGCATCGCATCACCACGGTCGCCGCGACCGTCGGCGTGTTCGCCGCCTCGATCGTCGCCTTCGGCCATGTCCAGCAGCAGTTCTTCCCGCTGTCGGAGCGGCCCGAGCTGTTCCTGCAGCTGCGGCTGCCGGAGGGCACCGCCTTCAACGTCACCGAGAAGGCCGCGCGCAAGGCCGAGGCGCTGCTGAAGGACGACAAGGACATCGAGACCTTCACCGCCTATGTCGGCCAAGGCTCGCCGCGCTTCTGGCTCGGCCTCTCGCCGCAGCTGCCGAACGAGGCCTTCGCCGAGATCGTCATCGTCGCCAAGGACGTCGCCGCGCGCGAGCGCATCAAGGCAAGGATCGAGACTGCAGCCGCAAATGGCGAGATCAACGAGGCGCGGGTGCGGGTCGACCGCTTCAACTTCGGTCCGCCCGTCGGCTTCCCCGTGCAGTTCCGCGTCATCGGCCCGGATACAGCTGTGGTGCGTGACATCGCGCGGCAGGTGCGCGACGTCGTCCGGCAGAATCCGAACGTCAGGGACCCGCAACTCGACTGGAACGAGCAGTCGCCCTATCTCAAGCTCGTCGTCGACCAGGACCGCGCCCGCGCGCTCGGCCTGACCCCGCAGGACGTCTCGCAGTCGCTGGCGATGCTCATCTCCGGCGTACAGGTGACGACCATCCGCGACGGCATCGAGAAGGTCGGCGTCATCGCCCGTGCGGTGTCGTCGGAGCGGCTCGATCTCGCAGGCGTCGGCGACCTCACCATCACCTCGCGCAACGGCGTCGCGGTGCCGCTGCAGCAGATCGCCAAGATCGAGTACGCCCATGAGGAGCCGATCCTGTGGCGCCGCAACCGCGACATGGCGATCACGGTGCGCGCCGACGTCGCCGACGGCGTGCAGGCGCCCGACGTGACCAACCAGATCTGGCCGAAGCTCGCCGACATCCGGGCCAAGCTCGACCCGGCCTACCGCATCGAGATGGGCGGCGCGATCGAGGAATCGGCCAAGGGCAACGCGTCGATCTTCGCGCTCTTCCCGCTGATGACGATCGTGATGCTGACCCTGCTGATGATCCAGCTGCAGAGCTTCTCGCGCCTGTTCCTGGTGTTCCTGACGGCGCCGCTCGGCATCATCGGCGCCTCGCTCGGCCTCAACGTTGCCAATGCGCCCTTCGGCTTCGTGGCGCTGCTCGGGCTGATCGCGCTGGCCGGCATGATCATGCGCAACACCGTGATCCTGGTCGATCAGATCGAGCACGACGTCGCCTCCGGCCTGACCCGGCGCGAGGCGATCATCGAGGCCACCGTGCGCCGCGCCCGCCCGGTGGTGCTCACGGCGCTGGCGGCGATCCTGGCTATGATCCCGCTGTCGCGCTCGGCGTTCTGGGGTCCGATGGCGATCACCATCATGGGCGGTTTGTTCGTTGCAACCTTCCTGACGCTGCTGTACTTGCCGGGTCTGTATGCCCTATGGTTCCGTAAGAGCCTGGATGAGCGCGGGGCAGCTGCGCAGGATCATTCTGCAGCGCAGCACGTTGATGGACCGGCACCGGCCCTTCCGCTCGCCGAGGCCGCCGAATGAAGGACAAGCAAGATCGCAGGCATGATGACGCTGGTCTCCGAACACATCGAACCTGATACGCGCGAACGCATCCTCGTCGTCGCGGAGCGTCTGTTTCGGCAGATCGGCTACCAGAAGACCACCGTGGCCGACATCGCCAAGGAGCTCCGCATGAGCCCGGCGAACGTGTATCGGTTCTTCGACTCGAAGAAGGCGATTCACCAGGGCGTCGCCCGCGAGCTGATGGGCCAGGTCGAGGCGGCGGCGATCGCGATCGCCGGGCGCGCCGGCCCGGCGGTGCCGCGGCTGCGCGAGCTGCTCGGCACCATCCATCGCATGAACACCGAGCGCTATGTCGGCGACAACAAGCTGCACGAGATGGTCGCTGTCGCGATGGAGGAGAGCTGGGAGGTCTGCGAGGCGCACATGCTGCTGATCACCGAGATCATCGGCCGCGTGATCGGGCAGGGCGCCGCCTCCGGCGAGTTCGCCGTCAGCGACATCGTGCTGGCGACGAAATGCGCGACCACCGCGATGATGCGCTTCTTCCATCCGCAGATGATCGCGCAATGCGCGACCAAGCCGGGCCCGACCGTGGACGAGATGATCGATTTCGTGCTGGCGGGGCTTGGTTCGCGGGGCGCTGCGGTCTAGGTTGCAGTCATTCCGGGGTGATGCGAAGCATCGAACCCGGAATCTCGAGATTCCGGGTTCGCCTCTCTCGAGCAAAATGGCCTTGCCATTTTGTCGCGCGAGGCGCCTCGGAATGACTGTGCCCCAGGGAGACCACGGCGTGACCGAACGCGACTTGCACTTCTACGAACCTAAGAACGGCCACGGCCTCAAGCACGATCCCTTCAACGCCATCATCGCGCCGCGCCCGATCGGCTGGATCTCGTCACGTGACGGCAAGGGCAACGCGAACCTCGCGCCGTACAGCTTTTTCAACGCCTTCAACTACACGCCGCCGATCATCGGCTTCTCCTCCACGCAGTGGAAGGATTCGGTCGCCAACATCCAGGACACCGGCGAGTTCGTCTGGAATCTGGTGACGCGCGATCTGGCCAAGCACATGAACGCCTCGGCGGCGCATGTCGCGCGCGAGGTCGACGAGTTCGCGCTCGCCGGGGTGACACCGGTGCCGTGCAGGTTCGTTAACGTGCCGCGCGTCGGCGAGAGCCCGGTCGCGTTCGAGTGCAAGGTCACGCAGATCATCCAGCTGCAAGGCGCCGACGGCAAGAAGGCGCAGGCATGGCTGACGCTCGGCGAGGTCGTCGCCGTCCACATCGACAAGACTCTGATCAAGGACGGTGTCTACCAGACCGCAGCGGCGCATCCGATCGTGCGCGCCGGCCGCCGCGGCGACTATTTCGAGATCAAGGCGGAAGACATGTTCGAGATGATCAGGCCGGACTGAGCGCGACTTGAACGCTGCGGCAACTGGAGACCTTCTGACGTGACCGAACCGACCGTCCCTGTCATCCCTACCGAGCCGCGCGGCGATCTCTGCATCCGCACCCTGACGATGCCCGCCGACACCAACGCCAATGGCGACATCTTCGGTGGCTGGCTGCTCAGCCAGATGGACGTCGGCGGCGGCGTGTTCGCCGCCAAGGTGGCGAAGTCGCGCACGGTGACGGTTGCGATCGAGGCGATGAACTTCCGCAAGGCGGTGTATGTCGGTGATCTCGTCTCGGTCTACGCGCATCTCGTGCGCATCGGCCGCACATCGATGACCGTGCGGCTCGAAGCCTGGGTGCTGCGCCGGCGGGAGGAGCAGCCGATCCTCGTCACCGACGGCAACTTCACCTACGTCTCCATCGACGATGACGGAAAGCCGCAGCCGATCAAGCGCGACGGCGGGACCGCCACGTGATCGCGGCGGACGCGATCGCTCCGACCGTCAATCACCTCCGTTAATTCCGGCGAGCCATAACGCAGCCTTGATCGAGGAACTGCACCTGCACGTCTGCGTTCAACGGAGATTGCGGGTCACTGGTGAACGATGACGTGCGCACGCGCCTGTGCCGATGATGTGACCCCCGCAGCAGCCCGCTACGTTTACGATGATTGCAATTTCAGATTGTGAAACTGCGCAGCGTCGCGTCTCTGCCGCAATGCGGGTTTTGTTGGGAGCTCGCATGCGCGACCAGGATCGCGCCGAGACGGCGAGAACAGGCCGGACAAAATGGCCGACGCCGCGTGGGGAACGCTGGGGGCATGTTGCGCGAACAGGGTGGGAGTACGTCCATGTCGGACATCGATGACAAGCTGACCTTGGAGGTCCTCAAGAAGCTGCAGCAGCGGCTGTCACATGCGGAGCGGCGAATCGGGGTCTATGAGATTCAGCTGAGCGCGTTTCGTCAGCACCATGTCGAGGTGCTGCGCGATCTCCGCACGATCTATCAGCTGCTCGGCCACCATCACGACCGGCTCGGCGCAACCGACGCCTCGCATCGTAAGGCCACCCTGGTCCCGGACGACCCGCATTGATGTGGAGAAGGCGTGCGCGCCGTCGTTATGCCCGATGATATCAGCACAAACGCGTTTGCGCTGCGGCACCTCGCTCTCTGCAACATCTCATCATCAAGCGAGCATCGATCAAACATATCGCCGACAGAATCGCCTGCTGACCTCAGAGCATGGACCGACGCTACGGGCGCCGCAGGGAACATTCCCCTCCGCGTTCCGTTATAAGCCCCGGAATGAATGACGGGAATTCGCAATGTCCGACACCTACATCATCGAGGTCAGCTCTCAGGCGGCGGGGATCGTGATTCGCGACCGTGGCGGCTTCCGCTTCTTCGCGGCGTCGCATCGCTTCAATGCGCTCGAAGGCCAGGTGTTTCGCAATGCCCGCGAGGCGGAGCGGGCCGCGCTTCGAATCGTCACCGGCGAGCTCAGCGCGGCTGCGTGAGCCGAACCCGCCACCTCGGCCAGTCGCGTTCAGCGACCATCTCGCGGTGCACAGGCGGGGAAGGGATTGTTGCGGTGCGTTTGGGGCGTTCGCCGATTGACCCTTGACTCGATCAGCATCACCATGGTGCAGCTCGTTTCGAAAACTCGCCATGGCCGTTCTCTCTCAACGTCAGACCGACATCCTCAACATCGCCCGCGCCTCCGGCCGCGTCATGGTGGAGGACCTGTCGCGCCGATTCGAAGTGTCGGCGCAGACGATCCGCAAGGACCTGAACGATCTCTGCGAGCAGCGCGCGCTGACGCGGATCCATGGCGGCGCCATCATCGCTTCGGGGGTCGAGAATCTCGCTTATGAGGCGCGGCGCTTCGTCGCGGCCGACGAGAAGAAGGCGATCGGCGCGATCGCGGCGGCGCGGATTCCGAACGGGTCCTCGCTCTTCATCAATATCGGCACCACGACCGAGGAGGTGGCGAGCGCGCTGACCTCGCACCAGGACCTGCTCGTCATCACCAACAACCTCAACGTCGCGATGCTGCTCTATCCGCATCCGCGCATCGAGGTGATCGTGGCGGGCGGCACGGTGCGGCGCTCCGATGGCGGCGTGGTCGGCTCGACGGCGACGCAGCTGATCGGGCAGTTCAAGGTCGACTATGCGATCATCGGCGCGTCGGCGATCGACGAGGAGGGCGCGCTGCTCGACTTCGACTATCGCGAGGTGCAGGTTGCGCAGGCGATCATCGCCAATGCCCGCAGCGTCATGCTGGTCGCCGATTCCACCAAGCTCCACCGCAGCGCGCCGGTGCGCATCGCGCATCTGAGCCAGATCCAGACTTTCGTCACCGATCGTCCCTTGCCCAAAGGGCTCGCCAGCCTGTGCGACAGCCGCGGCATCGAGGTGGTCTCGGCCATGCCGGCGGACGAGACGGATGAGGCGGCCGAGGCAAATGAGACCGCCTCGCCCTCCGTGCTGCGTCGGGCCTGACCCTCCGCCATTCCCAGAGGCTGTTTGATCCCGGTTTGGGCAGGTTTTGCCCAATGTCGGGCCAACATGCGAATTTCGATTTGCTTTCACTTTCGTTTGTGTTTAACTCGAAACCGAAAGTGAAATCGCCGGTCTGAAGGCGGTTGCCGGGGGATGCGTCTGTTGGAGCGGATCTACGACCTCGCCATCATCGGAGGCGGCGTGAACGGCTGCGGCATCGCGCGCGATGCGGCCGGACGCGGAAATTCTGTTTTTCTCTGCGAGATGAATGACTTGGCGAGCGGAACCTCGTCCTGGTCCACCAAGCTCGTCCACGGCGGCCTGCGCTATCTCGAATATTACGAGTTTCGCCTGGTGCGCGAGGCGCTGATCGAGCGCGAGATCCTGTGGCAGATCGCGCCCCATATCATCCGTCCGCTGCGTTTCGTCTTGCCGCACCATTCCGGCCTGCGTCCGGCCTGGCTGCTGCGCCTCGGCCTGTTCCTTTATGACCATCTCGGCGGCCGCAAGCTGCTGCCGCCGACGCGCTCGGTGAACCTGCGCAGCGACGAGGTCGGCCGTCCGCTGATCTCCGGCCGCTATGCCACCGGCTTCGAATATTCCGATTGCTTCGTGGACGATGCGCGCCTGGTCGTGTTGACGGCGCGCGATGCCGCCGACCGCGGCGCCGAGATCCGCACGCGCACCCGCGCGACCGAGATCCGGCAGGACGGCGGCGTCTGGCTGGTCACGACCGAGCACACCCAGACGGGCCAGCGCGAGACCATCAGGGCGCGCGCGCTCGTCAACGCCGCCGGCCCCTGGGTCGAGCAGGTGCTTTCGACCGGCGCGGGCGTCAATGCGAAAGCGAAGGTGCGCCTGGTGCAGGGCTCGCACATCGTGGTCCGCAAGCTCTACGATCACGACCGCGCCTACATCTTTCAGAATGCCGACGGCCGCATCATCTTCGCGATCCCCTATCAGCAGGATTTCACGCTGATCGGTACCACCGATCGCGACTACCAGGGTGATCCGGCCAAGGTGAAGGCGACCGATGAGGAGATCGCCTATCTCTGCGCCGCGCTCGGCGAGTATATTGCAAAGCCCGTCACGCCCGCCGACGTGGTGTGGAGCTATTCCGGCGTGCGTCCGCTCTATGACGACGGCGCCAGCGAGGCCAAGGCAGCGACGCGCGACTACGTCTTCGAGCTCGACACGCCCGGCGGCCTGCCGCTGCTGTCGATCTATGGCGGCAAGATCACGACCTACCGTCGCTTGTCGGAAGAGGCGCTCGAGCGCCTTGGCCCGTATCTCAAGGGCGCGAAAGCGGAGGAGGGGTGGACTGGCAAGGCACCGCTGCCGGGCGGCGACATGAAGGTGCAGGCGGTCGCCGCTGTTATCGCGGATCTCCGCAAGACCTATCCATTCTTGTCAGATGCACATGCGAAGCGGATCGCGCATGCCTATGGCACGCGGGTTCAAACCATGCTCGCGGGTGCGACATCTTTGGCCGATCTCGGCCAGGACTTCGGTGGCACCTTGACGGAGCGCGAAGTCAGGTACCTGATGACGAACGAGTGGGCGTTGACGGCCGAGGACATCGTGTGGCGGCGATCGAAGCTGGGGTTGCGAATGTCGGCGGCTGAGATTGCCGCGCTCGATGCGTGGATCACAGCCAACCGTGACCGCTCCGTCCCGACGGCGCGCGAGGCGGGAGGACGCGCATGAGCGTCACGCTCGATCACGTCTCCCGAATCGTCGACGGCGTCACCACCATTCGCGACGTGTCGCTGACTCTGCAGCGCGGCACGCTGAGCGTGCTGCTCGGCCCGACCTTGTCGGGCAAGACCTCGATCATGCGGCTGCTCGCCGGCTTGGACAAGCCGACCACCGGCCGCGTGCTGGTCGATGGCAAGGACGTCACCGGCGCCGACGTGCGGCAGCGCTCGGTCGCGATGGTGTATCAGCAGTTCATCAACTATCCCTCGCTGACCGTCTACGAGAACATCGCCTCGCCGCTGCGGGTGCAGGGCAAGCCTCGCGACGAGATCGAAAAGCGCGTGGCGGAGGCAGCCAGGCTGCTCCGGCTCGAGCCCTATCTGAAGCGCACGCCGCTGCAGCTCTCCGGTGGCCAGCAGCAGCGCACCGCGATCGCGCGGGCGCTGGTGAAGGGCGCCGATCTCGTGCTGCTCGACGAGCCGCTCGCCAATCTCGACTACAAGCTGCGCGAGGAGCTGCGCGCCGAGCTGCCGCGCATCTTCGAAGCGTCGGGCGCGATCTTCGTCTATGCCACGACAGAGCCGTCGGAAGCGCTGCTTCTCGGCGGCCGCACGGTGTGCATGTGGGAGGGACAGGCGCTGCAGGTAGGCGACACCGCAGCGGTGTACCGGCGCCCCGACACGCTGCGCGTCGGCCAGGTGTTCTCCGATCCGCCGATGAATACGGTCGAGATCGAGAAGCGCGGTGACAGCGTCGAATATGCAGGCAGCGTCAAGGCGCCGGCGGCCGGCCTGTTCGCCGATCTGCCCGATGGCAGCTATCGCGTCGGCTTCCGGCCGCACCAGCTCGGACTGGCCAAGGGCGACGGCAGCCATGGCCGCCATGCGTTTCCGGCGACCGTCTCGGTCACCGAGATCACGGGCTCGGAGAGCTTCGTGCATCTCAAGCGCGACGGCATGAACTGGGTCGCCGTGCTGCACGGCGTCCATGAATACGAGCCCGGCGAGATCCTCGATGCCGTGCTCGATCCGACCAACGTCTTCGTGTTCGACGCCGGCGACCGCCTGGTCGCGGCGCCGGCGATCTGAGGGAGATGCCGCATGGCCCGCATTGACCTCGAAGGTCTCGCCCACTCCTACGGCAATGGCAGCGACGTCGAAAGCTACGCGCTGAAGCCGGTGACGATGACCTGGCGTCAGGGCGGCGCCTATGCGCTGCTCGGCCCGTCCGGTTGCGGCAAGACGACGCTCTTGAACCTGATCTCGGGCATCCTGACGCCCTCGCACGGCAAGATCCTGTTCGATGGCGTCGACATCACGCAACGCTCGACCCGCGAGCGCAACATCGCGCAGGTGTTCCAGTTTCCGGTCATCTACGACACGATGACGGTCGGCGAGAATCTCGCCTTCCCGCTGAAGAACCGCGGCGTGCCCAAGGCCGAGATCGACAAGCGCGTCGCCGAGATCGCGCGTCTGCTCGACCTCACGCCGGACCTCAATCGCAAGGCGACGCGGCTCACCGCCGACGCCAAGCAGAAGATCTCGCTCGGCCGCGGCCTGGTGCGCTCCGATGTTGCCGCCGTGCTGTTCGACGAGCCGCTGACCGTGATCGACCCCGAGCTGAAATGGCAGCTGCGCTCCAAGCTCAAGGCGCTGCATCGCGAGCTCGACCTCACGATGATCTACGTCACCCACGACCAGACCGAGGCGCTGACCTTCGCCGACACCGTGGTCGTCATGCATGACGGCCGCGTCGTCCAGAGCGGTACGCCGGCAGAGCTGTTCGATAAGCCGGCGCACACCTTCGTCGGTTATTTCATCGGCTCGCCGGGCATGAACATACTCTCCGCCGACGTCAAGGGCCGCGAGGCGCGCATTGCCGGTCACACGCTGGCGCTGTCGCGCAGCTACGATGCGCTGCCGGCCGGCGCCAAGATCGAGATCGGCGTGCGTCCGGAATTCGTCGACGTTGCGCAGCCCGGACCGGGGCTGCTCGACGCCAACATCGAGCGCGTCGACGATCTCGGCCGCATCCGCTTCGCCCGCGTTCGCGTCGGCGACGCCAAGTTCGCCGCGCGGCTGCCGGCCGGCTTCTCGCCATCGGGCTCGGCGATCGGGCTGAAGTTCAATCCGGCCTATGTCCATGTCTATGCCGACAGCCGTCTGGTCGAGGGAGCCTGAGTGATGGACAAGACCATCAACAACAAGGCCTGGTTCCTGGTGCTGCCGGTGTTCCTGCTGGTCGCGTTCTCCGCGATCCTGCCGCTGATGACGGTGGTGAACTATTCGATGCAGGACACCTTCGGCAACAACCAGTTCTTCTGGAACGGCGTCGGCTGGTTCAAGGAGTTGCTCGATCCCTCGACCGACCTTGGCGGCCGCTTCCTGGCTTCGCTCGGCCGCAATCTGATCTTCTCGCTCGCGATCCTGGCCATCGAGGTGCCGCTCGGCATCGTCGTGGCCCTGTCGATGCCGCGGGCAGGGTGGACGGTGGCGTTCTGCCTCGTTGTGCTGGCGCTGCCGCTGCTGATTCCATGGAACGTGGTCGGCACCATCTGGCAGATTTTCGGCCGCGCCGATATCGGCCTGTTCGGCTACACGCTCAACGCCATCGGTCTCGATTACAACTACGTCTCCAACGAGGCTGACGCCTGGTTTACCGTTATCGTCATGGACGTCTGGCACTGGACCAGTCTGGTGGCACTGCTGTGCTATGCCGGCCTGAAGTCGATTCCTGACGCCTACTACCAGGCGGCGCAGATCGATGGCGCCTCGCGCTGGGCGGTTTTCACCGCGATCCAGCTGCCGAAGATGCATCGCGTGCTGCTGATCGCCGTGCTGCTGCGCTTCATGGACAGCTTCATGATCTATACCGAGCCGTTCGTGGTGACCGGCGGCGGGCCGGGCAATTCGACGACCTTCATCTCGATCGAGCTCGTCAAGATCGCGCTCGGCCAGTTCGACCTCGGCAAGGCGGCCGCGCTGTCGCTGGTCTACAATCTGATCATCCTGATCGTGTGCTGGGTGTTCTACACCATCATGACCAATGCCGGCGCCGAGCGCCGGCCGGTGGAAGGGGGCGCGTGATGAACACCATTCCGGGCCGCCGGCTCATCATTTCGCTGTTCCTGGTCTTCCTGCTGTTGCCGATCTACTGGCTCGTCAACATGAGCTTCAAGACTAACAACGAGATCGTCACGACGATGACGCTCTGGCCGCATCAGCCGACGCTGGCCAATTACGTCAGGATCTTCACCGATGAGAGCTGGTATTCCGGCTACATCAATTCGCTGAAATATGTCATCATCAATACGGTGATCTCGATCCTGGTGGCGCTGCCGGCGGCCTATGCGTTCTCGCGCTACCGCTTCCTCGGCGACAAGCATTTGTTCTTCTGGCTGCTGTCGAACCGCATGGCGCCGGCCGCGGTGTACGCGCTGCCGTTCTTCAACCTGTATTCGGCGATCGGCCTGTTCGATACGCCGTGGGCGGTGGCGCTCGCTCACTGCATCTTCAACATTCCGCTCGCGGTGTGGATTCTCGAAGGCTTCGTGTCGTCGGTGCCGCGCGAGATCGACGAGACCGCGTTCCTCGACGGTTATTCGTTCCCGCGCTTCTTCGTGAAGATCCTGGTGCCGCTGATCGCCAGCGGCATCGGCGTCGCCGCCTTCTTCTGCTTCATGTTCTCCTGGGTCGAGCTGCTGCTCGCGCGTACGCTGACCTCGGTCGACGCCAAGCCGATCTCGGCGGTCATGACCCGCACGGTCTCGGCCGCCGGCATGGACTGGGGCCTGCTCGCCGCCGCCGGCGTGCTGACGATCATCCCCGGCGCGCTCGTCATCTGGTTCGTCCGCAACTACATCGCGCGCGGCTTCGCGCTGGGACGGGTGTGATGATGTTGCGAGCTGAGAGCCTGGAACTCAGATTAGCCTGTCCCCGCCTGCGGGGAGAGGCCGGATTGCATCGCAGGTGCAATCCGGGTGAAGGGGACTCTCCACGAGCACGGTCTGCGGAGAC
>NZ_CAFI01000269.1 GCF_000239775.1 Bradyrhizobium sp. ORS 375 | reverse complement strand
TCGGGCGCGGTCGTGAGCTCGGAGCGAAGCTGGTCGAGTGCCGCGCGCCAATCGGCGCGCTGAAGCGAGATGACAGGCGTGGCGAAGGATTCGGCCGCGCCTGCCAGAGAGGTCGCGGCCGGCGTGATCACCGCCGCCAGGGCGACGGTGATAAAGGTGTTCCTTGCCCCCAATCCCCGCGCCCCCCGGCGTCAGATCATCCGTGTTGCCGTGTCAGTCCTTCGCGCGCTCGCAGTATGAACCGTCCTCGGTCATGACGACAATCCGGGTGCCGACGGTGATGTGCGGCGGCACGCCGGTCCGGACGCCGTTGGAGAGAACGGCGGGCTTGTAGGAGGACGACGCCGTCTGGCCCTTGGTGACCGGCTCGGTGTCCACGACCTCGAGCGTGACACGCTGCGGCAGCGCGATCGAGACCGGGTTGGTGTCGTGCATGGACAGCTTGACGGTCATGTTCTCCTGGAGATACGCCGCCTGGGTGCCGACGACATCCTTCGGCACCTGGACCTGGTCGTAGGTTTCCGGGTTCATGAAGTGGAAGCCGTCCTGGTCTTCATACAGGTAGGTGTAGTTGCGCTCTTCGATCGTGGCCTTCTCGACCTGGTCGGTGGTCTTGTAGCGCTCCGAGATCTTCACGCCGTCGCTGATTCGG
>NZ_CAFI01000270.1 GCF_000239775.1 Bradyrhizobium sp. ORS 375 | reverse complement strand
CCGCAAAGCCGGCCGAGAGCAAGACGGCTGAGGCGAAGCCCGCGGAGACGAAGACCGCGCCGAAGCCGGTGGCAGTCGCCAAGCCAGCCGAGACCAAGCCAGCCGAGACGAAGCAGGCCGCCGCGCGACCGCCGTTCAAGCCCGCCGCCAGCGCAGCGCCGGCGACGACAGCCTCGGCTCCGGCGCAGACCCAGACCGCCCTGGTCTCCGGCGCGGCGCCGGTGCTGCCGTCGAACTCGTTCGACAGCCGGTTCGCCGGGTTCAAGTAAGCCGACCTCAGCGGCGCGCCGTTCTGAACGGCGCATCCAGCTTCGCCAAGGCAAGGCGACATACGCGGTGCCACCCTCCCCTGGAGGGGGAGGGTCGATCGGACGCGAAGCGGGCGAGCGGGGTGGGGTGATCTCTCCACACGCATGGGTGCCAGAGGAGAGATCACCCCACCCCACCTCACGTTTCGCTTCGCTCCTCGTGAGGCGACCCTCCCCCTCCAGGGGAGGGTGAACTGTCCTTGCGGATTCGCTGAATCCGCATCCGTGAGCAAACCATTCGGTGTCAGCCCGGCGAACGCCGGGATCCATAACCACCGGCAGACATTGCGGCGCGAGCTGAATGCTCCAGCGTGCATCATCCGTCCGCCGCGGAGTCTGGGTCCCGGATCGGCGCCGCGCGTTGCGCGTCCCGGCTTTGTCCGGGACGACAGCGGAATTTGCGGGTACGACTTTGCATTCTCGCACCCGCTTTCGCGTCCGAGTGTTGCTGGTCCAATCACCCTCTCTAAACTGAGGGTGCAGGGAGAGCCGGG
>NZ_CAFI01000271.1 GCF_000239775.1 Bradyrhizobium sp. ORS 375 | reverse complement strand
TCAATGTCTTCAATCTGGTCATCGATGTCGCTCCATCAGGGGAAAGTGACCTAACCGCAGCCGGGGGAGGTCGTTCCCCAGCGCGAACCGGTGCATCGTCGCGGGTGCGGGCGGTGCAACACTGGACAAGTCGCCGGTGGGGTGGCATCAGAGCCCTGACGCTCACAATTCCGGCCCCAGGCGCATGAAACAGTTCTTTCTGAAGCTCTTCACGTGGTGGAACGGCCAGACCTTCGGCACCCAGTTGTGGACCTGGCGGTTCGGCGAGCTCGTAGGGCAGGACGCGCAGGGCAATCGCTATTATCGGACCGCCGGCGGCAAGATCGATCCGGTGCTGCACTTCGAGCGTCGCTGGGTGATCTATAACGGCCTCGCCGAAGCGAGCCGCATCCCACCGGAGTGGCACGGCTGGATCCATCACATGGTCGATGTGCCGCCGACGCAGGACGGCTACAAGTCCCGCGAGTGGGAGAAGCCGCATCAACCCAACCTGACCGGCACGCCGCTCGCCTATCGTCCGGCCGGCTCGACGCTCGCCAGCGGCCGTCGGCCGAAGGCGACCGGCGATTATCAGCCGTGGACACCGGGCAGCTGAGTCGATTGCTGCATTGAACGA
>NZ_CAFI01000272.1 GCF_000239775.1 Bradyrhizobium sp. ORS 375 | reverse complement strand
CATCGGCAGCGGCAGCTTCACGCATAATCTCGGCGAGTTCCGCAAGCGCCGCCTCGACATCGACGATCCCGCGCCGTCCTGGGTGGTCGATTTCGCCGACTGGGTGCACCATGCCGCTATCGAAGGCCGCGTCGACGACCTCGTCGACTACCGCCGCCTCGCGCCGCATGCCCGCGACAACCATCCGACCGACGAGCACTTCCTGCCGCTGTTCGCCGCCCTCGGCGCCGCCGGCGAGAACGCCCGCGTCGAGCGCCTGCACAACAGCGCCAATTACGGCGTGCTGCGCATGGACGTGTATGCGTTCCATGGCGTCGATGAGGCGAAGGCTGCGGCGTAGGTCGTCGAACTTATTAGTTCTCCGTTGCCCCAAGCACCGTCATTCCGGGGCAAGGCCGCAGGCCTTGAACCCGGAATCTCGACATTGGCTTGCATTCTTGTCTCATCAGCTCGAGATTCCGGGTTCGATCATCGATACGCATCCGCTTCGCGGTTGCGCATCGACGATCGCCCCGGAATGACGAGAGCGTGTAGTCTGCCCGTCGGGTTACTTTGTCGCAGCCGATTTCCCTTGCGCCGTCGGACAAATCACCACGATCCTTCCGCGCATCCCGCCTCACTCTGAAGGGGCGTTGCGCGCGATCGTCACGACACGCGAGGCGGGGAGCGGTGGCCGCGAGAGCTTGCAGCATGTCGTTGATGTGCGGACGAACGATGCTCTGGCGGACGTGAAGTTGCAGGGTTCTGATACCTCGACGCTGGTATCACCGCGCAGCGCGTGAAACGCGTTGTCGCGCATGGCGGCCAACAAGCCGAGCGCCAGGAAGCCTGCCTATAAGCGTGAAGACCATCGCGCAGGGAGGGCCGGGCGTTCTCGGCCACACCTGTGGTACCTGCCGCCTGCATTTCTGTTCGCAGGCGGGCCACGGGCGCGGCCAGCGCCCGGCCTTCCCTGCGCCCTTCTCCTTTCGAGGGCGATCACTTGGCAGAGCTCGGACGCCGCTGGCGCCGCGAGGAGCGTGCAGCCGCGATCTACGAAGCGCACCACTCATTCGCTGTCGTACCGGCCTTGAGCCGGGACCCATAACCACAGGGTGGTGTTTGGGGCACGAGCGACGACCAGTCTTTTCTCACCGCGAGATCACCCGGTATGGGTCCCGGCGTTCGCCGGGACGACACCGATGATGAGGATGGAGGATGGTGCGCCGCACACATGACCTCGGAGGTAGCTGACGCCGAGGCGCGAGCAGCAGAAAGTCCTTGACCCCTCCGCAGGCAAATGATGCGAAGGATGCACAGGGAGTGAAAACAACAACAATGCGCCTGCCGTTCTATTATGGCTGGGTCATCGTCGCCGTGACCTTCGTGACGATGGCGATCGGCGTCAATGCGCGCACCGCGTTCTCGCTGTTCTATCCGCCGATCCTGGCCGAGTTCGGCTGGGACCGCGGCGTCACCGCCGGCGCCTTCTCCTTCGGCTTCGTCGCCTCCGGCATCGTCAGTCCGCTGATCGGACGGCTGATGGATCGCACCGGCCCGCGCGCGGTGATGGAACTCGGCGTCGCGCTGATGGCCGGCGGCCTCTTACTCGCGCCGCTGACCACGCAGCCCTGGCATCTCTACCTCACCATCGGCGTGATGGTCGGCTCCGGCAGCGTCTGCCTCGGCTATTCCGGCCAATCGCTGTTCCTGCCGAACTGGTTCATCCGCCGACGCGGCCTCGCCATCGGCATCGCCTTCGCCGGTGTCGGCATCGGCTCGATGACGCTGCTGCCCTGGGTGCAGCACATGATCGCGCAGACCAACTGGCGCACCGCCTGCACCGCGATGGGCATCGTCGTGCTGGTCGTGCTCGCGCCGATCAATCTGCTGTTGCGCAAGAAGCCGGAGGAGATCGGCCTGCGCCCCGACGGCGATGCCGCGCCGCTCGCCAGCGCCGCCAAGCCCATCTCGAACATCGTCGACGCCGCCTGGGCCGGCATTGACTGGACGTTGTCGCGCGCGCTGCGCACGACGCGGTTCTGGTGGCTCGCGCTCGGCTATTTCTTCGGGCTTTACGTCTGGTACGCGGTGCAGGTCCACCAGACGAAATATCTGCTCGAGATCGGCTTCAGCTCGAGCGTGGCAGTGTGGGCGCTCGGCGCCGTCAGCCTGCTGGGCATTCCCGGACAGATCGTGCTCGGCCATCTCTCGGACCGGCTCGGCCGCGAGGCGGTGTGGGGGCTCGGCTGCCTCGGCTTCGCAATTTGCTTCGCCGCGCTGATCGCGCTCAAGGCGTCGCCGTCGCTCGTGCTGGTCTATGTCATGGTGGCGACGCAGGGCGCGCTCGGTTACGGCATCACATCGGTGATGGGCGCGGTTGTGCTGGAGATCTTTCAGGGCGCGCATTTCGGCAGCATTTTTGGCACGCTGATGCTGATCGGGCTGTGCGGCGGTGCCGCAGGCCCCTGGGTCACCGGCGTGCTGTATGATGTCACGGGCAGCTACACGCCGGGCTTCGCGATCGCCTTCGCCGGCGCCTTCGTGTCGGCGGCCGCGATCTGGATCGCGGCGCCGCGCCGGGTGCGCGTCGTCGCCGGACAGTTACATAGGTTGAAGACGCCGGCGGAAGCTCCGGCATGATGTGTGAACTGGCTGACTTGCCACGGCGCCGCGGCCGTGAACCAATAGGCAAACTCTGGAGAGGGACCATATGAACGAGCATGTCCAGGCCGCCAAGGCCGCGCCGCTGTTCAATCCGCTGTCGCCGGAGTTCATCCGCAATCCCTATCCGTTCTATCAGCAGCTGCGCGACAATGATCCGGTGCATGTGACGCCGTTCGGCTCGTTCCTGGCCAGCCGGCACGCGGAGTCGAGCCTCGTGCTGCGCGACAAGCGCTTTGGCAAGGACTTCGTCGCCCGCTCGATCCGCCGCTACGGCCCCGACATTATGAACGAGCCGATCTTCCGCAGCATGAGCCATTGGATGCTGCAGCAGGATCCGCCGGATCACACCCGCTTGCGCGGCCTCGTGGTGAAGGCGTTCACGGCGCGCCGCGTCGAGGACATGCGGCCGCGGATCCAGGCGATCGTCGACTCCACGCTCGACGAGATCATTCCGCGCGGCAGGATGGACCTGATCGAGGACTTCGCCTTCAAGCTGCCGGTCACGGTGATCTGCGACATGCTGGGGATCCCCGAGGAGCATCGCGAGGCGTTCTACAAGAGCTCGCGCGAGGGCGGCCGGCTGCTCGAGCCGGTGCCGCTGTCGAAGGCCGAGATCGAAGAAGGCAATGCCGGCAACGCGGTCTCCCGGGCGTATTTCCAGCATCTGTTCGAGCTGCGCCGCAAGCAGCCCGGTGACGACCTGACGACGCAGCTGCTGCAGGCGGAGGAGGACGGCGCCAAGCTCTCGCACGAGGAGCTCACCGCCAACATCATCCTGCTGTTCGGGGCGGGGCACGAGACCACGGTCAATCTGATCGGCAACGGCCTGCTGGCGCTGTATCGCAATCCCGATCAGCTGGCCCTGTTGAAGGCGCGCCCGGAGCTGATGACCAACGCGATCGAGGAGTTCCTGCGCTACGATTCCTCGGTGCAGCTGACCGGGCGGGTCGCGCTCGAGGACATCGAGGATCTCGGTGGCCGGCGCATCCCGGCGGGCGAGACCGTGCTGTGTCTGTTGGGCTCGGCCAACCGCGATCCCGCCGTCTATCCGGACCATCCGGAGCAGCTCGACATCACCAGGCCCAACGTGAAGCCCCTGTCGTTCGGCGGCGGCATCCACCATTGCCTGGGGGCGCAGCTCGCCCGCATCGAGGCCGAGGTCGCGATCGGAACCCTGCTGCGGCGGCTGCCGGAGTTGAAGCTCGACGATCCCGACAACCCCGAATGGCGGCCAACCTTCGTGCTCCGTGGCCTGAAGCGGCTGCCGGCGCACTGGTAACCATCTTCGTTAACGGAGTTGTTGTGCACCGCCCCCGGAAACAACGACAGCGCTGTGACTTCGCCATACTTAATCCTATATGATGCAGCGCTCCGGTATCGACGTCCGTGGGGCCGCGCCCGCATGGGCTGAAGGCTTTGCGATGCCGGAGCGTTGTCCTTTGAGGGAGACCCCGTGCAGACGACCCTGCTCGGCTTGGCGATTGCCTTCATCCTTGCGCTCCTTGCTGCGCTGATCGGCCCGTACTTCGTCGACTGGAACCAGTTCCGGCCGCAGTTCGAGGCCGAGGCGAGCAAGATCATCGGCGTGCCCGTGCGGGTCGCTGGTGCGCTGGACGCACGGCTGCTGCCGACGCCGACCCTGCGGCTGCGTCAGGTCACCTTCGGCGGCGCCAACCACCTCGGCAAGCTGCGCGCCGACAAGCTCGACGTGGAGTTCAGCCTGGGCGACCTGATGCGCGGGCAGTGGCGGGCGAACGAACTGACCATCGGCGGCATGGCGGCCGATCTCGGCCTTGATGCCAAGGGCCAAGTCGACCTGCCGGCGGCCTCGGGCCGGTTCAATCTCGCCGCGCTCGCGATCGATCGCTTCAACCTGACCGGCCGCGTCGCGTTGCACGATGCCGCCAGCCGCTCGACGCTGGAGCTGGCCGACATCGTGTTCTCCGGCGACGTCCGTTCGCTGGCCGGCTCGCTGCGGGGCGACGGCGCGGTGTCGATCCGCGGCGGGCGCTACCCGTTCCGGCTGTCGTCCAGCCAGGACAAGGATTCCAACGGCCTGCGCGTCCATCTCAACATCGACCCCGGCGAGCGTCCGGTCATGGCCGATGTCGAGGGCCTGATCAGCTTCCCCAACCGCTCGCCGCGCTTCGAGGGCGCGCTGACCTTGTCGTCGCCGCCGAAGGAGCAGGGCGCTGACAAGCCTGCCAAGGAACAGCCGGGGAAGGACCAGCCCGCGAAACAGGCCAAGAGCGCGCCGCCGTCTCAGGCGGGTGGCACGCCGTGGCGGATTGCGACCAAGATTGTCGGCGACCAGGCCTCCGCCAAGCTCGACCAGATCGAGGTCTCTTTCGGCCAGGAGGATCGCTCGCTGAAGTTCACCGGCAGTGGCGACGCCAAGTTCGGCGCCGCGCCGGTGCTGAAGGCGTCGCTGTCGGCACGCCAGCTCGATGCCGACAAGCTGCTCGGGGGCGACGAGGTGAAGGACCGGCGCGCGATCGCGCCGGCGCTGGTGCTGCCGGCGTTGCGCAACTGGATCGCGCAGCTGCCCACCCTGCCGCTGCCGGCCAACGTCCAGTTCACGACCGAGCAGATCATGCTGTCGGGCCGGCCGGTGCAGAACTTCACCGCCGACCTGCACAACGAGACCACCGCCTGGAGCCTGGAGAAGGTCGACCTGCGCGCGCCCGGATCGACCCATCTGACGTTCCGGACCATCGGCATCTCCACCTCCGTCACCGCGGGCTTCACCGGCGCACTCGATCTCGATTCCTCCGAGCCCGACGCGCTCGTCGCCT
This sequence comes from Bradyrhizobium sp. ORS 375, assembly GCF_000239775.1. GTDB lineage: Bacteria > Pseudomonadota > Alphaproteobacteria > Rhizobiales > Xanthobacteraceae > Bradyrhizobium. The sequence goes on along the minus strand of NZ_CAFI01000272.1, from coordinate 2,249 downwards.
GGCTGCAGGGCCGCACCGACAACAGCTATCGCACGCAGCGCCCGCTGCGCATCCGCGGCGACCTCAACGTGGCGCCGGAGCGGGTCGCCATCGATGGCCTGAAGGCCGACATCGACGGCGGCTCGGTCGATGGCCGCGTGGCGCTGATCAACCGCCCCGCCGGCGCCGGCTCGCGCTTCGAGGCCGTGCTGAAGGGCGACCGTCTCGATCTCGATGCGGCGATGGCGGTGACGCGCTCGCTGGTCGGCGTCACCGGCGAGTGGCCGGCGGAGGCCAGCGTGGCGCTGGATGTCGGCCGCGCCAAGCTCAGCGGCCAGGAGCTGCGTCCGCTCACCGCGCGCGTGTCCTACGATCCGAAGACGATCGCCGTCGACCAGATCAAGTTCGGCCAGAGCGGCGGCGTGACCACCGAGGGCGCCGGCCGCTTCGATCGCGCCGATGCGACCGGACGGCTGACGGTGACGTCGCTGGCCGGCTCGCTGAAGGAGATCACCGCGCTGGTGCAGCCGTTCGCGCCGCAGGTCACGGCACGCTTCGATGCGCTCGCGACGCCCGCCGGCGCCGCGCGGCTGAAGCTCACGCTGGATCTCGCCAAGGATCCCGCCAATGCTGATCGCAGCCAGGCCAAGGCGGTGCTCGATCTCGATGCGCCGCAATTGAAGGGCTCGGCGACGCTGACGGCAAAACCGTCGGCCGCGGCGCTGCGCAGCTTCGAGGTCGATGCGATCGATCGCACCGAGCTCGGCGTCGAGAGCCGCATCTCGGCCGAGCAGGGCAATGTCGTGCTGGCGCTGCTTGGGCTCGATCGGATCGCCGCCGTCGGCAGCGGTCCGGCCGAATTCCAGTCGAGCGTCACCGGTGGCTGGCGCACGCCGCTGCGGGTCACTGCGAAACTGTCCGGCATCGGCCTCGACGGCGATGCGCAGGGCACCGTGGAGCCCTGGGGCGAGGCTACCAAGGCCAACGTCAATCTGCGGCTGCGCAACGCCAATCTGGCTCCGTTGTTGGGCCTGAAGCCACAGGACGCCGCCGCACAGAACATCCGCCTGTTTGGCAAGCTCGGACTGTCGGGCGGCCGCCTCACGCTGGAGGATATCGACAGCACGGTCGGCGGCTCGCGGCTGCGCGGCCGGCTGGCGGTCAATCTCGACGACGACAGGCAGGTCGACGGCGAGGTCGGACTCGACGCGCTCGACGTGCCGCAGGTGTTCGCCGTGCTGGTCGGCGCGGCTGGCCGTGAGCAAGCCGAGCCATTAGGGGCCGGCCTCGTGAAGGGCTGGCGCGGCCGCGTCGCATTCCAGGCGCTCAGCGGCGCCGTGTTGAACGGCACCGACCTGCGGCCGCTGGCAGGCGCCATCAAGAGCGACGGTCAGTCGATGACCATCGAGAACCTCAAGGGCAAGCTCGGTGGCGGCGACGTCATCGCCACCGTCGAGGCGCGGCCCAATCCGAACGGCCTCGTCCTGAATGGACGGGTCGAGCTCTCCGGCATCGACGGCAACGCGCTGCGCTATCGCAATCTGAGGATGCCTGCCGGCAAGATCTCGGCCCAGATGACGCTCGCCGCAGAAGGCCGCAGCGTCCAGGGCCTGGTCAATGCGCTCTCGGGCAATGGCACCGTGACGCTCGACAACGCGTCGATCGCCAATCTCGATCCGCGGGCGTTCGATGCCGCCTTGCGCGCCGCCGATGCGGGGCAGGTGACCGACGACGGCAAGCTGCGGCAGGTCGTCGAGCCGGCGCTGGCTTCGGGCACGTTGTCGGTCGCGTCGGCACAGATTCCGTTCATCATCCGCGACGGCCGCGTCCGTGTCGGCGCCACCACGCTGGAAGCGCAGGGCGCGCGCGCCATCGTCTCCGGCGGCTTCGACATTCCGGCCGACCAGGCCGACATTCGTGCCAGCCTGAGCTCGAACACCGTCGGCAATGCCAACAGCCGGCCGGAGGTGCAGCTTTTCGTGATGGGCACGCCCGATGCGCTGACGCGCGTCGTCGACGTGACGTCGCTGTCGTCCTGGCTCGCGGTCCGCGCGATCGATCGTGAGACACGTCGTCTGGATGCGATCGCGCGCGGCGAGGTGCCGCCGGCCTATCCGTCGTCAACGGCGTCGCTGCCGGGCGGCTCGGAGGCAGCGCCGGCCACGCCTAATGCCGCTGACGTGCCGATGCCGGGACGTGATCCGCGGCGCGACCCGCGCGCCAAGCTCGGCGGTCCGCGCGCCGCCGTACCGCCGCTCACGACGCCGCTC
>NZ_CAFI01000273.1 GCF_000239775.1 Bradyrhizobium sp. ORS 375 | reverse complement strand
AGCGGGCTCAGCGGCGGAGCGTCCGGCACCGCCGGGCCAGCGACGACGGCCCGTGCCGCTTCCAGCTTGGCCAGCCGGGCCTGCACCTCGGCCAATCGGTCGGAGGTGCGGCGCGCGAAGGCGAGCGCCGCGAACGCAACCAGGAGGGCAATCCAGTCCAGAGGCCAGTCGAACATCACGAAGTCGCAGTCCTGAAATCGATGGCGCCCGCCGGCGTCATGGGGAGGGAACAGGGCCATGCCGGCCCGCGGCTCGCGCCGCGAATCGACGTGACGGCACGCGCGTGCCGTCACGATGGCTGCAGTTCCTTGAGTGTCAAACGGCGGACGGGAAGTTCAAGCTGCGCTGGTACACGGCTACTCGGCGCGCGCCTTTCGATGCACCGTCGTTCCGGGGCGCGCGACCCGCGAACCCGGAACCCAGAGGTTTGAGTCCGGGCGGTCTATCGAGCGCGACCAGCTCGAGGTTCCGGGTTCGCCGCTGGCGCGGCGCCCCGGAACGACGGGGCTGAGACGGCTGCGGCTCATTCCAAGTCGATGCGGAAGGGCTGGCTGTCGACCATCATCGCGCCCGGGCCGATCGCATCCAGCGCGCGCACCATGCGGCCCTGGCGGCCCAGCGCGCGGTCGGCAAGGCTGACGATCAGGCGGTTGGGCGAGGCGATCGGCGAGGCCTGGCGGATCGCCCAGGCGATATCGAGCTCGTCGCGGTGCGGGTTGAGCGCGCAAGCCGCCGCGAAGGCGCTGGCGGTGGAGCGGCTGATGCCGGCATAGCAGTGGATGACCAGCGGCGCCGCGCGGTCCCAGCCGCGCACGAACTCCAGCACCTGGGTGACATGGTCGTCGCTCGGCGCCATGAAGCCCGGCAGCTGCTCGGTGATGTCGTCGACCGAGACCCGCAGGTGGTTCTCGGGCCGGATGCTCTCGGGCCGCTGCACCTGCTCGACATTGGCCATGATGGTCAGCACGTGACTGGCGCCGGTCAGGCGCACGGTCTCGGGCAAAGCGGCGAGTGAGCAGACGTGGATCATGAGGAGCCTTTGGACGCCCGATTATACGAACGGCGACACAAGGGCAAAAGCGCGTTTTGGATGTCAGCTGTCGGGCGGGCGCATATGTCCCGCTCCGGCGCATGCGTGGGCGAGCAGCCGTCAGCGCGTGTTCTTGAGGTGCCGCAGCTCCTGACGGACCAGATGGGTCTTGACCTCGATCTCGGCGTTGAGGCGCTCGACGTGCTCGAGCACGCGCTCGCGGCTCGGCGAGCCGACCTCGACCGGCTTTTCGGTCCAGGGGCGGCGCACGAACAGAGCCACCACGGCGACGGCCAGGGCGGTCAGGAGCGGGAAGCTCAGGGCAACGAGCTGGTGCGTGGTCATCGAAGACCTCCCAGGATCCACTGACCCAGCAAATGTAGGAGGACTCCGGTGGCAATGCAAACCACGCCCGAGCCATAGATCAGGCCGGCCGGGGTGCCCGGCGGCAGCACCCCGTAGACGAACTGGGCCAGCGGCACGAATGTCCCGGCGGTGACGATCGCGGTCGCCAGCGTGTTCATCCAGTTGGCCAACAGCTTCAGCCGCTCGTTCTGGCGTTCCTCCGGCGTCAGCGGCATCTCAGCATGACCCCAGCACCAGGTTGAAGCGGGTCAGGAACCGCTTCTCCGCCTTGGCTGCGCTCCACGGCGTGAGATATTCGGTGACGGTCGCGTCGGGGAGGCCGGGGTCGCGACCGAACAGCTTCTTCGCCTCGCTCTCCGAGAAGCCGGCGAGCCGGGTGGCTTCCAGATAGGCCGAGCCGCGGTCGGCCGCCTTGATCTGACGCTCGATCTCGGGCGCAAGCTCTGCGGCCAGGCCGAAGCGGACGTGAATGGCGCCGAGCAGCCGTTTCTCGACCGATTTGTAGCTGCCGCCGAGCACCGCCTTGAACGGCGAGATCATGTCGCCGATGACGTATTCCGGCGCATCGTGCAGCAGCGCCGCGAGCCGCAGCCTGGCATCGATGTTGGGCTTCTTCGCGCGCATCACCGTCTCCACCAGCAGCGTGTGCTGCGCGACCGAGAAGATGTGCGCGCCGGACGTCTGGCCGTTCCAGCGCGCCACGCGCGACAGCCCGTGCGCGATGTCGCCGATCTCGACATCGAGCGGCGAGGGGTCGATGAGGTTGAGCCGCCGTCCTGAGAGCATGCGCTGCCAGACACGATCTTGCCCGCTCGGGGACTTCTCAGTTGTCATTTGGGAGGTTTGAGGCGCGGAGCGCGGCGCTTGCCGCTGCAGGTCTCGTGGCAGAAGCAGGTGACGAGATGGTCGTTGACCATGCCGGTCGCCTGCATGAAGGCGTAGACGATGGTGGGGCCGACGAACTTGAAGCCGCGCGAGGCCAGCTCCTTCGACATCTTGATTGACAGCGGCGTCGAGGCCGGCACGCTCGCCGTCGTCTTGAACTGATTGACCTTCGGCGCGCCGTCCATGAAGCCCCACAACAGCTTCGAGAAACCGGGGCCCTTGTCCTGGATGTCGAGCCAGGATTTCGCGCTGAGAACAGCGCCCTCGATCTTGGCGCGGTTGCGGACGATGCCGGCATCGTTCATCAGCGCGTGGATCTTCTTGTCGCTATAGCGCGCGATCTTGTCCGGCTGGAAATCATCGAAGGCGCGGCGGAAATTGTCGCGCTTGCGCAGGATCGTGATCCACGACAGGCCGGCCTGGAAGCCGTCGAGGATCAGCTTCTCGTACAATGCGCGATCGTCATATTCCGGCACGCCCCATTCGGTGTCGTGATAGGCGACATAGAGCGGATCGCTGCCCGGCCAGGGGCAGCGCGTCAGGCCATCGGGATGGACGACAGAGGAGCGACCCATGCGGACGGCTCAGGCGACCGTCTGCTTCGGCGCGCCCTGCAGCGCGTCCGGATCGGCCACGCGCAGGGTGAGGCCGCCTGCCGTCAGCGGCGTGCCCGCTTCCATCGCCTCGGTGGCGCGGTCGATCCGGAGCAGCGCCATGCCCTTCCGCTGCGCGGCCGAGCCCATGGTGCCGACCGTCTTCTCGCCGGCGAGAATCGGCGTGCCGGGCTCGGGGCTCAGGCCATCGAGCAGCACCTGAGCGGTGCGCGTCCGCGTGGTGCCGCGATGGTGCATGCGGCTCACGACCTCCTGGCCGACATAGCAGCCCTTGCCGATGTCCACGCCGTGCAGCCGGTCCATGTTGGTCTCGTGCGGGAAGGCATCGCCATACATGAAGTCGAGCCCGCCGCGCGGCACGCTGCAGTCGATGCGATGCGCCTCATAAGCCTCCGCGCCGGCGATCTCGGCGCCGAGCCTGGCCGCGATGTCGGCGAGCGCATCCTGCGACGCAATGACGCGCGCGCCAAGACGCTCATGCCGCGGATCGATGAAGCTCTGCTCCGGCATTGTGCCGACCGCGCCATCCCAGACCGCGATCACGCCGAGCCTATCAGAGAGGTTGCCGACCGCGACCTTGGCCCTGAGTTTGTAGACGTTGAGCTTGTCGGCGAGCGCCTGCGCCAGCGCGCGGGGAACGTCGAGCAGGAAGCGCTCGCCGCCTTCTGTTGCCGGTACCTGCGTCACGAGGAAATCGATGATGATCTTGCCCTGCGGCGTCAGCAACGCGCCGAACCGGGCCTCGCCCGGAACGAGCTTGGTGACGTCGGTGGTAACCAGACCGTTGAGGAACTTGCGTGCATCGTCGCCGCTGACCTGGACCACGCCCCGGTCGTCGAGAAACGTCGCTTTCATTCGAAAAACCTCTTGCGACACGCCGCACTGAAACGTAAGCCGCCCTGGCATAAACCACAAGGCTGAAACACCCCTGCGCGGTGGCTTCATTCTAAAGATTGAGATGCGCGCGCCCTCAGAGGCCAGCAAATGGGCAGGCGCGCAGCATGATCGAACTGCCTTGGGGTGATCAGGAGAATGAAATCCTATGAGGGGTTCATGAGCCAGCGGTTCGACGTCATTCTGAAATCCGGCACCGTGGTCAATCAGGACGGCGAAGGTGTCCGCGACATCGGCATCACCGCTGGCCGCATCGTCGAGATCGGCGATCTCGGCGCGGCCTCGGCCGCCGAGATCGTCGACTGCAAGGGCCTGCACGTGCTGCCCGGCGTGATCGACACCCAGGTGCATTTCCGCGAGCCCGGCCTCACCCACAAGGAGGATCTCGAAACCGGCTCGCGCGGCGCCGTGATGGGCGGCGTCACCGCGGTGTTCGAGATGCCCAACACCAATCCGCTGACGGTCACCGAGGAGGCGTTCACCGCCAAGATCGAAGCCGGCCGGCATCGCATGCATTGCGATTTCGCCTTCTTCATCGGCGGCACCCGCGAGAACGTCGAGCAGTTGCCGGTGCTGGAGCGCGCCGAGGGCTGCGCCGGCGTCAAGGTGTTCGTCGGCTCATCCACCGGCTCGCTGCTGGTCGAGGACGACGACAGTCTCCGCCGCATCTTCCAGGTGATCCGCCGCCGCGCCGCGTTCCACGCCGAGGACGAATACCGCCTCAACGAGCGCAAGGGCCTGCGCGTCGAGAACGACCCCCGCTCGCACCCGGTCTGGCGCGACGAGGAGGCGGCGCTGCGCGCCACCCAGCGCCTGGTCAACCTCGCGCACGAGACCGGCAAGCGCATCCACGTGCTGCATATCTCGACGAAGGAAGAGATCGTGTATCTGCGTGACCACAAGGACGTCGCGACCGTTGAGGCCACGCCGCATCATCTCACCTTGGCGGCGCCGGAGTGCTACGAGCGGCTCGGCACCTACGCGCAGATGAACCCGCCGGTGCGCTCAGCCGATCATCGCGACGTCATCTGGTGGGGCGTCCACCAGGGCATCGTCGACATCCTCGGCTCCGACCACGCGCCGCACACCGCCGAGGAGAAGGCCAAGACCTATCCGGCCTCGCCGTCCGGCATGACCGGCGTGCAGACCTTGGTGCCGATCATGCTCGACCACGTCAACGCCGGCCGCCTGTCGCTGCAACGGTTCGTCGACCTCACCAGCGCCGGCCCCGCCCGCATCTACAACATCGCCCGCAAGGGCCGCATCGCCGCCGGCTATGACGCCGACCTCACGATCGTCGACCTCAAGCGCAGCGAGACCATCACCAACAAATGGGTGGCTTCCAAGGCTGGCTGGACGCCTTACGACGGTGTACGCGTGACCGGCTGGCCGGTCGGCACCTTCGTCCGCGGCCGCCGGGTGATGTGGCAGGGCGAGCTGCTGACGCCCGCGACGGGCGAGCCGGTCAGGTTCATGGAGACGTTGCGGCCGTAAGGCGCTGCTGCACTGAGTTAGATCGCTCAATCCTCGCACCGGATTGAGCTGGCGTGGTTAGCGACGCGCTGTCAGATACAGTGCCCTCTCCCCCAAGGCGAAGCGAAGCTTCGCCAGGGTGGGAGAGGGCAGGTACGGCGCATCCTCAAGCTCGGTCGGGTGAGGGGTCTCTATCGGCGTGCCGCGCTTGCGGAGACAAACCCCTCACCCAACCGAGGACGTTGATAGTTCGGAGATGCCCTCTCCCACGAGGAGAGAGGGCACTGTATCTGACAGCGCAGGGGACGGAGAGTCTCGCGCCCCGCGGCAACTCACCCGAACAGCTTGTCGATATCGTCCTGGGAAATCGCCACGCCCGGCCGTTTCGGGCCCTCCAGCAGGTCCGGCTCGCTGGGCGCCGCAGTCAGCTCGGCGGCCATCCGCGCCAGCTCCTCTTTGCCCCAGATGCGGACCAGCTTGTTGATGTGGTCCTCCATGAACTTCAGCGACTTGACCACGCGCGTGATCCGCTGCCCCGTGAGGTCCTGAAACGCGCAAGCCTCGAACACCTTGTTGGTGCTGTCGACGATCTCCTCGCAGACCGCTACGGTCTTCGGGTCCTTGACGCCCTGCAGCTTCCCGACGCTCTCGCTGATCGCCTCCATGCTTTCGAGGATCGTGTTCCCGGCTGCTTCCGTGTTTTCCACGATCGCGTCGAGCGTGTCGGTCATCGAGGCGAAACTGCCCTTGCCGTCGCCTTGAAGAGCGGCGAGCTCGCGCCGCATGCTGCTGATCTGGCCGAACATCTCGACCAGGTAGGTTTTCAGCAATCTCTCTTCTTCCGGCGCAATCATCAGTAATCCCCGACTTTCCCTTCGACGTTTCTTACTAAAGTCTTCACGTGGTCAGTGCAGACTCCGGCGTGCTCTTCTGTGATGGCATCTCGGATTTCGATTCGGTGGTGACCAGCTCGCGATATGGCCATCGAGATCTCGCGTAAGCTCGAAACGGTCCTGCGGCCATTTAGGTAAAAATCAGCTGCCTAGTATTTCCCGTTTTCGTTAAGGGGACATGTTCATTCGCGTCAAAAGCCCGCAAATTTCTATTGTGAAGGTTTCGGAAGCGATACGGCCGACGAGAGCGAGAGAGGACGGGTGCAGATCATGTAACCCGGATGAGCGTAGCGACATCCGGGTTCACCAATGCCGCATGTGAGACCCCGGGGATCGCTTTCGCTCATCCGAGCCACGGACGGTGGTCACGGCAGGTGAAAAGCAGCCTGCTTTCGTTTTCCTTCGCGGCCTTTTGTCATTGAACGCCAAAGGTCGTCCATTGACCTAGCTCGGATCGTCTCGTCGTCCCTGGCGATGCCCGCTCTCAGGGAGCAGCGAAAGGACGCAGTCGCGGGGTCGGAAGACCGCTTTGGCCCAAAGCAGACTTTGGCTTCCGGCAATTTTAACTCTTGTCGGGCATCTACTTACCGTAGCGATGGATGTGAGAAAACTCTCGCGCGCCTGCTTCCGCGCTGGAGAGCGTTTGGGGGAGAGCGTCGATGGCTCAAGCAAGTTCGAGGCCGCGGATTGGCGAAGGGCGCATCGGCAGTTCGCTCTGCGCTGCGATCGGCGTGCTCAGTGTCGCTGCGGTGCTGTGCCTGCGCTATCCCGCCTTTCTCACGACGCCCGAGCTGCGCGTCCATTACGACGTCGAACTGCTCCGCCTCACGCTGGCGATCGCCATGGTCGCAGGTGCCTGGTTCGGCGTCATCGGAATCGTCCTTGGCGGCTTGCGGCTGAGCGCTGCGATCGGCCTCAGCGCGCTGTTCCTCGCCATGCTGCTGGGCGGGCCCTACGTGTCCACGCCGGATTTTCTCCAGCCGCGCTTCTATCTCGGCCTCGACTGGCTGGTGCTCGATCTCTTCTTCACCGGCGCAGCCTTCATGCTGCTGGAGTGGGTCTTCCCACGGGTACGGCCGGAGCAGGGGCCGCTCAGCCCCGGCTGGCGGCTCGATCTCGCTTATTTCGGCGTCAACCACCTGCTGATCGGCGTCTTCCTGGTGGTCTCGACCCATTTTGCCCATGACGCTTTCGCCTGGGCGATCAGCCCGTCCCTGCAGGCGCATGTCGTGGCCCTGCCGGCGTTCGTCCGCTTCCTGCTTGTCATCCTGGCGGCCGATGCCGTCGAATACGTCGCCCACCGCGCCTATCACGAGGTGCCGTGGCTGTGGCGAATCCATGCGGTCCATCATTCGCCGGAACACATGGACTGGCTGTCGGGATCGCGCCTGCATTTCCTCGAGCCATTGGCCACGCGCGCTTTGGTGCTGGTGCCGATCGTCCTGCTCGGCTTCCCGCAGGACACGATCTTTGCCTATCTCATCTTCATCTCCGTGCAGTCGGTGCTGATCCATTCCAACATCAAGATGGATGTCGGCTGGCTGCGCTACGTGATCGTCACGCCGCAATTCCATCACTGGCACCACGCGTCGGACGCCGAGGCGATCGACAAGAACTACGCGGCGCATACGCCGCTGTTCGATATGCTGGGCCGAACCTGGCACCTGCCCAAGGATCGCTGGCCGGTCAAATACGGCACGGTGAAGCCGATCCCCGGCGGCATGCTCGGCCAGTTCATGCACCCCTTCGTCGGGCCGGTGAAGGAATTCCTCGAACATCGGAATCCATGAAGCGGCGTGTTCCGCTGGTGCCGGTCTGAGGGGTCGGAGCGTGCTTGCTCATTGAGAACATCGGTGACGCGGGCTCTCCGGCAAGTTCAGCGTGCTCGATCGCAATTCCTGATTTCGCGCCGACCGAATGAAGTAGGCTGCTGCCGCGCCCGGCTGCTCGTCGGGCAAATCAGTGCGCGATCAGGTTGGTCAGGGCGGTACTCTCAGCCACGACGACTCTACAAAGCACATGCGCCGAAACGACAATTTTGCGCGTCGCCTCAATGCCATCGCGTCGACCGTCCCGTCTGGGTTCAGAAACATCTTTCTTTTTTCCAGAATTCATGCCACTGCTCTCGCATCCCGCCTCAACGAGAGGGGCGTACGCGCGGTCGTCACGAGACGCGAGGCGGGGAGGCGGTGGACGTGTCGGGTTGCAGCGTGGCTTGTCCGCGCGGACGAACAATCTCGATGCGGACGTCAAGCCGTGTGGTTCTGACCTCCCGGTGCCGAGGTCAAGTCGGCTGTCGATGCGAGAGCGTCGGCGCTGATGATGGGGGCAAGACAGCCGGTCCCCAGGGAGAGCACGGAGTAAGCGTTAAACCCATCGCGCAGGGAAGGCTGGGCTCATCCGGCTGCACCTGTGGTTCCTGCCCCGTGCATTCTTGTTCGCACGGGGGCCATGGGCGTCAGCCGACGCCCAGCCTTCCCTGCGCCCTCGATCTTGCGGGGGACGAACGTCGGTCATCGCTCGGGTGCATCGCGCCGCGAGGATGATGAGGCGTGTCCTGCTATTTGAAATGTGTAGATGGACGGCAAGCTCGCAAAGACAGCCCCGCGCTGATCAGCGCTGCGGTGGCCCGGAGGCCGTTCGGCATCCACCACTGTCATCACCGCGAAAGCGGGGATCCAGTACGCCGCGGCCTATCGAGGACACACTGGCGGCTCTGGAATACTGGGTCGTCCGGTCAAGCCGGACGACGACAGCCCGTGTGTAACTACTGCATCGCGCGGGACAGCGAGAACTCGCCGTTGCGGACGCGCTCAGGCATGCCCTCGACGAAGCTGGCGACCGCGTCCTCGCCATAGGTGGTGACGAGCTCGGCCAACGCCGCGAACAGGCTGGCTTGCGCGAGGCAATCGCCGTCGACGCCGTCGTGGCGCGCCTCGGCCCAGGCCTCGTTGAGGTAGCTGAGCGCGGCCTGCTTCTGCTCGTGATCGGGCAGGGCGGCGGGAAGGGCACTGAAGGTAACGGGGAAGCTCATTGAGTTCAGTCTGGCGGCGCGCCGGGGCGCAAGGAAATCCGAACGCGGGCGCGCCGGACAAGGCAGGTGTATCACGGGGAACGCGGACGCCTAGGCCAGTTCTTTAGGAAAGGTTAACAAGGTTAACACAAACGTGGATAACGCGCCGGCCCCGTCAATTGGCGTAGCGAGCGGTGAGATCGCGCGAAATCTTCGAGCCCTCGTCGATGTAGCGGCGGATCGCCACCATCGCCGCCGGCGTGCAGGTCCGGTAAGTCTGCTGGAAGCCGTTATAGCCGCGGTTGAAGCCGGCGATCATGCGGGCGCGGCGTTCGCCCGAAGGCGTCTCGGCGTCGATCAGCGCCTGCATCTGGTTGCGCCATTTGGCGCCTTCATTGCTGCCGCAGATGCCGCGGAGGTAATGCAGGGTGCCGAGGATCTCGGCCAGCCGCTGCAGATCGCCGTCGAACGGCGCAGCCGCATCCTGCGCCCGCGCAGGCGCGGCGGCGCAGGCCGCAACGAGGACGAGAACAGCCAGCAGGCGTTTGGGGACCATCAGGAGCACCGCCGTCATATGCCTTCGCCCGGTGGCGGACGCAAGGCGCCTACAGCAGCGCCCGGGCGGTGGCGATGATGCCCGGCAGGCCCTCGGTGAGGGACAGTCCGTCCAGGTCGTGGGGAGCGCGCCACAGCACGTCGTCCAGCTCGTCATTCAGCACGGGCTCGCCGGCCTGCCAGCGCGCGGCAAAGGGGAGGATCACGTAATGGCCGCCGCCGCCCTTGGCTGGCAGCACCTCGCGCCAGCCGGCCAGCCCGATGATCGTGATCGACAGCCCGGTCTCCTCCATCACCTCGCGCGCCAGCGCGTCGTGCAGGCTCTCGCCGAACTCCACCCGGCCGCCCGGGAGGGTGTAGGCGCCCTTCGCCGGAGACCGCGCCCGGCGCACCAGCATGATCTTGCCGTCGCGGAAGATTGCGGCGCTGACGGCGAGCTGGGGGTGGCGGGGAGGTGGGGCGAGGATCATGGCAGGTCTGCTCCGGGGCGCAGTGTGCACTCTAACGTGAAGAGCGCACGGCCGCAGCTCCGTGCGACACTAGAAGCTCGCCATGATCGCGTCGACGGCGTCGACCTCGTCGACCTCCGCCACAGGTTCCGGATCGAAATCGATGTCGCCATTGATGATGCCGCCGGCCTGCGACACCAGCGGCTTGACCCAGCCCGCGGCCTGCTCGGCGAGCTTGGCCTTGGTTGCGTCCTGCTTGGCCTCGCGCATCGCGCTGCCGACCGCGAGCAGGATGTCGGTCATGGTCTTGGTGAGATGGTCGAAGCGGTCGCGGATCGCCGGCTCGGCCTGCTCATAGGCTTCGATGACGAGATCGCGGGCCTTGAAATTGGTGTGCGTGAAATGTTCTGGATAGGTCAGCGGCGACCACGCCAGGAAATCCTCGGCGCATTCCGGGATATCGGGAATCATCTCGAGCAGCATCACGGCTTCGTTGAAATGATTCAGATAGTCGGTGGCGAGGCCGGTGCGCGGATTGATGTTGGCGGCACGCAGGATCGCGGCGCGCGCCGGATCGATAGCGCTGCCAGCCGGTCGTTGGGTCGTGCGATCGGAAGGCACGGATTGGGTCGCCGCTGCGGTCATCCGCTGCAGTGTTCCCAACCCCGGTTAAAAGGTGCTGAACACAGCAGGATTTGAGTGACATTATGTGTGGACGCTTCGTCATCACTTCACCACCCGCGGCTCTCAGGCAGATCTTCGGCTACGAGGAACAACCGAACTTTCCGCCGCGCCACAACATTGCGCCGACGCAGCCGATTCCCGTAGTTTTGCTGGATCACGACGTCAGACATTATCGCTTGATGCGCTGGGCCTTCATGCCGGCGTGGGTCAAGGATCCCCGTAGTTTCACGCTGCTGATCAATGCGCGTTCGGAGTCCGTACGCGAGAAGCCCGCCTTCAAGAACGCGATTCGTCGACGGCGTGTGCTTGTGCCCGCTGATGGGTATTACGAGTGGCAGGTGATCGACGGCCGCAAGCGGCCGTTCTTCATCCATCGCAGCGATCGCGCGCCATTCGGCTTCGCCGCACTCGCCGAAACCTGGATGGGACCGAACGGCGAGGAGGTCGATACGGTCGCCATCGTGACCGCGGCTGCCAACCCCGCTCTCGCTGCCTTGCATCATCGGGTTCCGGTGACCATCAGGCCGGATGATTTCTCGCTGTGGCTCGACTGCCGCAGCGATGATCCGACCGACGCGATGCGGCTGCTGGTCGCGCCGGAAGACGGCGAGTTCTCCTGGTACGAAGTGTCGACCCGCGTCAACGCGGTGGCCAATGACGACGAGCGATTGCTGCTGCCGATGACCGAGGAGATGCGCGCGGCGGAAGATGCGCAGCGCAAGCCGGCGAAGAAGGTTGCATCGCGTAAGATTGCAATTGCGCCAGTGGATGATGGTCAGGGAAGTTTGTTCTGAGGCAGGCTGTAACAACGCAAAAGGTCGTCATCCCGCGAAAGCGGGGATCCAGTACGCCGCGGCTTCTCGTGTTGAAACGACTGCTGGTGGAATCCTGGGTCCCCCGCTTTCGCGGAGGACGACAGGGGAGCAAGACCCGCGACTGAGGCGTTGGCCGCGCTCAGACGAAAATCCGCAGCGCCGCATGCTGCAGCAGCATGATGGTTTTCGCGTCCTGGATGCGGCCGTCGGCGATCATCGCGAGCGCCTCGTCGATGCTGACCTCCAGCACCTCGATCTCCTCGCCCTCATGCGCCAGCCCGCCACCGGCGCTGACGCGCATATGCGGCTCGTACTCGGCGACGAAGAAGTGGATCTTCTCGGTGACCACGCCCGGGCTCATGAACGCCTCGAACAGGAACTTGACGTCGTGCAGCCGGAACCCGGTCTCCTCCTCGGCCTCGAGGCGGATGCGCTCCTCCGGGGAGGCTTCGTCGAGTAGGCCAGCAGCGGCTTCGATCAGGAGATCATCGTAGCCGTTGATGAAGGCGGGATAGCGGAATTGCTTGACCAGGATGACGCTGCGCTGGACCAGATTGTAGGGCAGGATCGCCGCCGCGTTGCCGCGCTCGAACACGTCGCGGCTCTGCATCTGCCAGGTGCCGTCGTCGCGCCGCCATTCGAACCTGGTCGAGGTCAGCGTGCCGTAATGGTCGGAGAGCACGCGCCGCTCGTGCACGCGGATGCGGTCGGAGATGCTCATGCGGAACCTCTACTTCATGCCGGGAGTCGGCGGGCGCCCGTCGAGCCATTTCGAGAACACCACGCTGTCCTGCACGGCATAGTCGAGCGCCTGATAGAACGCCTGCACCTTGGTGTTGTCGCCGCGCACCATCAGCATCAGCTTGGCGATGCCGCGCCCGCGCAGCCAATCCTCGGCGGCGGCCATGATGGCGCGGCCAAGGTCCTGGCCGCGATGATCAGGATCGACGCTGACGTAATACACCCAGCCGCGATGACCGTCATGGCCGACCATGGCGGAGGCCGCGATCGCGCCGCCGCTGCGGCCGACGAGCACGGTGGACTCATCGCCGCGGCGGGCGAGCGCGATGTCGGCGGCCGGATCGTTCCACGGCCGCGTCAGGCCGCAGCGCTGCCACAGCGCGATGATCGCGGGCACGTCGGCATCGGTGATGTCGGAGATGGTGAGAGCGGAGGTCGTGTCCATGAGTGCGTCGGAAGCCTAGAGCACCTTGCCGGGGTTCATGATCCCCAGCGGATCGAACTGCGCCTTGATCGCGCGCATCAGCGCGATCGCGGTCGGGTCCTTCACGTCCGGCAGCTCGTCGCGCTTGAGCACGCCGATGCCGTGCTCGGCCGAGATCGAGCCGCCCATGCGCAGCACGATCTCGAACACGACCGCATTCACCTCGTGCCAGCGCGCCAGATAGTCGGCGGTATCGGCGCCGATCGGCTGGCTGACATTGTAGTGGATGTTGCCGTCGCCGAGATGACCGAACGGCACCGGACGCGCGCCGGGCACTTTCCTGACGACGGCCTCATTGGCCTCGGCGATGAACGCCGGCACGGCAGCAACCGGCACCGAGATATCGTGCTTGATCGAGCCGCCCTCCGGCTTCTGCGCCCAGGAGATGTCCTCGCGCAGCTTCCAGAATGCCATGCGCTGGGTGAGATTGTCGGCGATCACGGCGTCGTCGACGATGCCGCCCTCGAAGCCCTGTTCGAGGATGGTCTCCAGCGTTGCCCGTGCATCGTCGCGCGACGACGACAGCTCCATCAGCACGAACCACGGATGCGGGCCGGACAGCGGCGCGCGGTTGCCGGCGACATGGCGGATCGAGAAGTCGAGCGCGATGTGGGCGATCAGCTCGAAGCTGGTCAGGCTGCCCGCGGCCTCCGCTTGCGCGATCGCCAGCAGCTTCAGCGCATCCTCCGGCGACTTCAGTCCGACGAAGGCCGTCTCGATGGCGCGCGGCTTTGGGAACAGCTTCAGGCTCGCCGCCGTGATAATGCCGAGCGTGCCTTCGGCGCCGATGAACAGGTTGCGCAGGTCGTAGCCGGTGTTGTCCTTTTTCAGTTTGGACAGCGCGTTCAGCACCCGCCCGTCAGCCAGCACCACCTCGACGCCGAGCGCCATCTCGCGCGCGACGCCGTAGGCGAGCGCGGCGGTGCCACCGGCATTGGTCGAGAGATTGCCGCCGATGGTGCAGCTGCCCTCGGCACCGAGCGACAGCGGGAACAGGCGATCGACCTCCGCGGCCTTCTGCTGCGCGACTTGCAGCACCACGCCGGCCTCGGCGATCATCGTGTTGGACGCGGTGTCGACGTCGCGGATCTTGTCCATCCGCTTCAAGGACACCACGACCTCGCCATTATGCGGCGTCTGGCCGCCGACCAGGCCGGTGTTGCCGCCCTGCGGCACCAGCGCGATGCGGTGCTGGCTGGCGAGCTTGCAGATCGCGGCGACCTCCGCAGTCGAGCCGGGACGCAGCACCAGCGGCGAGCGACCGTGGAACAGGTTGCGCTCCTCGGTGACGTAAGGCGTGACGTCCGCCTCCGCCGTCAACGCCTGGCGTTCGCCGACGATGGCGGCGAATTGCGCGATCAGCTCGGGAGGCAGCGGCGGGACGGCAGGCTGGCTGATGTTCATGGTCGGTCGCTTCCAGTATTATCGCGGCGCCGCGGCGCGGCGCAGCCGGTCGTTGATGGCCTCGCCCAGCCCGTCGTTCGGGATCGGCATCACGGCGATGCTGCGCGCGGCCGTGGCGTCGAGGCTGCGAAGATAGCCGAAAAGGTGCGTGGCCGCCTCTGCCGGATCGCCGACGACCGAGAGGTTAAGAACAGCGGCGGCCTGCGCGGCGCCAGGCAAGGTCAGGGGTCCGAAGGCGAGCAGGGCCTCGCCGGGCGCGACCTCGGTCGCATCGAGCCGCACGGCGGCGCGCGGCGCATAATGCGAGGCCAGCATGCCCGGTGCGAGCGGCTGCTCGGCGGCATGCATCTCCGCAGCGGGCGGCCGGACCAGCGGCTCGCCGAGCACGGCTTCGATCGCCTCGCTCGGAACCCCGCCAGGGCGGAGCAAAGTCGGCTTGTCGAA
Organism: Bradyrhizobium sp. ORS 375; assembly: GCF_000239775.1. Classification (GTDB taxonomy): domain Bacteria; phylum Pseudomonadota; class Alphaproteobacteria; order Rhizobiales; family Xanthobacteraceae; genus Bradyrhizobium. The sequence goes on along the minus strand of NZ_CAFI01000273.1, from coordinate 36,399 downwards.
GCAGCCGACGATGGTCGATTCGACGCCGACATCGACGGCTCCGCCATCCAGGATCAGGTCGATGCGCCCGGACAGGTCGGCGGCGACATGCGCCGCGTTGGTTGGGGATACATGGCCGGAGACGTTCGCCGAGGGCGCGACCACAGCGCCGCCGAATGCGGCGAGTAGCGCCCGCGCAATCGGGTGCGCCGGCACGCGGATCGCGACGGTGTCGAGACCGGCCGTGGCGAGATCCGCCACGGGGCATTGATCCGCTTGCGGCACCACGAGGGTCAGCGGCCCCGGCCAGAACGCCGCGGCGAGCCGCTCCGCCGTGGCCTCGAAGCGGCCGATCCGCCGGGCGGCGGCGATGTCGGCGACATGGGCGATCAGCGGATTGAACGCCGGGCGGCCCTTCGCCTGGTACAGGTGTGCGATCGCCGTCGCGTTGGCCGCGTCGGCGCCGAGGCCGTAGACGGTCTCGGTCGGAAACGCGACCAGCCCGCCGCGTGCGAACGTCGCAGCCGCTTGCGTGATTCCAGCCGCATCGGCGGGCAGGATCCGGGTCTCGATCGCGTGTGTGTCTGGCGCGGGCATCACTGGTACGGAACGGCGGTGGCTTCCGCGCTCGCCTATAGCGGGCGCAGGCGTCCGAATGAAGCGCGCAAATCGGCGGCCAGGCTGCACAGGCGCCATGGCTGGCGGGTAAAGTCTCGCCCCCTCAAGCGGTTACCCCCCTGTCCTGCGATCTGCCATTTCGATGCGATTTCCTGCCTCGTGTGCCTTGCGAAGACGGAAACCCGACGCTATAAGCCGGCTTCCCAAGTCGGAGCGTGGCTCAGCCCGGTAGAGCACTGCGTTCGGGACGCAGGGGTCGCAGGTTCGAATCCTGCCGCTCCGACCATTTCTGGCGTGACAATTCACGCTTCCCGATTTCACCTCGCATGTGCTGCGCTGACTGAGTGCGGCGCGAGGTCCTCTCCAAATGAACGCGACATCGCAGCGCGGGGCGGCGGCTCGGGTCGTCCGTGCACGCGGTCTCCGGAAGGCCGGTCTCGGGCTCATCCGAAGAGTCATGAACAGCGCGTTAAGTCGTGTGGTTGTGGTGTGAGAAAACTCACGTATCTGCTTGTGCTGACACAACGATCTTCCACTCGGCGGGTGCGAGACTGCGCGGAGGTCAACTCACAAGTCTCAACCGGTCATGTTCCGCTTCCTCAACCGTTTCCGTATCTCGACTAAGCTCGTGACCGCCACGCTCGGCGGAATGGTCTTCGTCGTGATCATGATCACGAGCCAAGTCGTCGGCAACGCGAGCATCGATCGCGATCTTGGCCGCGCCTTTGAGCAGCAGGAGGTCGCCGGGCTGGCGATCGACACCAAAGCCGCGGCGAGGCAGATGCAGCTCGCCGTGCGTGACATCCGGCTCGCAAGGTCGGACGCAGAGATCCGCGCGGCTGAGCAGCATCTTGCCGACGGGCGTCGTGCAGCTGACAAGTTCTGCGCCGAGATGATGCTCAGATCGGTCTCGGCCGAGAACAAGGCCCGTGTCCAGACGCTGCAGAAAGCAATCGATGCGTACGCCGGGAATGCCAAGCGCATCGTTGCGATCCGGCAGCGGATCGCGGATGACCTCGCGGCCGGCACATCCGTAGACAATGGTGCGCTCGAGGCCGAGGCGGCCGAGCTGGCGCGCAACGTCACCTTGCCGATCGCGAAAACCATCGACGATCTGGCCGACGGCATCGTGAGCTTCGCCTCCTCGAAGGCAACGGCGGACAAGCGTGCGGTCTGGACGGTCATTTCCCGGTCCGAAACGACGTCTGTCACGGTTGGCGCCATCGCTATTCTGGTGCTGGGCGCGGCAGGCCTGATGAGCGTCTTCGCCGTGTCGCGGCCGATCGGGTTGATGGTGCAGAACATGGCCGCGCTGGCGGGCGGTGAGCTGTCGATCTCGATCACCGGACTCGAGCGCGGCGACGAGGTCGGCGACATGGCGCGGGCGACGCAGGTGTTCAAGACCAGCCTGATCGATACGCAGCGCCTGCGTGCCGAGCAGGTCGCGGCGGAAGCGCGCGCGGAAGCCCAGCGCAAACAGGACGTCGAAGCTTTCACTGCCGCGTTCGAGGGCGCGATCGGCGGCATCGTCGATCGTGTCTCATCGAGCTCGGTCAGTCTGGAGCAGGCGGCGTCCACTCTGGCGAACACGGCATCGACCACCAGGGAGCTGTCGACCACGGTGGCGTCCGCCTCGGAGGAAGCCTCGGCCAGCGTCCAGTCGGTCGCCGCAGCGACCGAGGAGATGGCGGCGACCGCGGCCGAGATCGGCCGCCAGATCGACGGCGCCTCGCGCGTCGCCCAGAACGCGGTGACGCAGGCGACGAGCACCGACCAGTCGATGACCAAGCTTGCCACGGCTGCGGACAAGGTCGGCAGCATCGTCGGCATGATCACGGCGATCGCCCAGCAGACCAATCTGCTGGCGCTCAACGCCACGATCGAAGCCGCGCGCGCCGGCTCCGCCGGACGCGGCTTCGCCATCGTCGCCTCCGAGGTGAAGGAGCTTGCTGCGCAGACCGCCGACGCGACCAAGGATATCTCCGGCTATATCGCCGAAATCCAATCCGCGGCCTCGATGGCGGTCGGTGCGATCAAGGACATCATGTCGACGATCGCGGGCATGTCCGATATCACCGGCGCCATTGCCGCTGCCGCCGAGGAGCAGGGCAATGCGACCAAGGAAATCTCCCGCAATGTGCAGCAGGCCGCGGTGGGCGCGACTCAGGTCTCGTCCGGAATCGTCGAGGTACAGTCCGGCGCGACCAGCACCGGTGCGGCGTCATCGCAAGTGCTGACGGCGGCGCAGTCGCTCTCCGCCGACGGTCTGCGCCTGAAGCAGGAGGTCGTCGACTTTCTCGCGCGCGTGCGCACCGCCTGAGCGTGCGCAGAGCTGTCCGGGATCGATCGGCAGCCGCGAGCTCGCGGAACTCGAGGCGTCGCCGAGCTCAGGCCCTCTGTGGCGAGAGGCATAGGAACGATCGAAGGCGCTGAATCTTGCCGTCGCGACGACCAGATTCGAACCCCGGAGATCCAAATGCGAAGCAAGATGGCACCTTCCAATCAGATGAGAATGATCCCGACCGTCCTTTCGGCATGCGCAGTGACCCTGCTCGTTGTCGGTAGCGCCGCTGCTGCGCCGAAGGGGCAGTCGCCGGCAAAGGATCAGCATTTTATGACGGAGGCGATCCAGGGCGATCTGTCCGAAGTGAACATGGGCAAGCTGGCGCAGCAGAAGGGGCAGAGTGACCAGGTCAAGCAGTTCGGCCAGGCGCTGCAGCAGGACCACGGCGAGCATCTGCAGAAGGCGCAGCAACTGGCGAGCCAGAACGGGATGCAGGCGCCGTCACAGCCCAGCAAGAAGCAGCTGGCCGTCTACAACAAGCTCGAAGGTCTCTCCGGCGATCGGTTCGACCGCGCCTTTGCCCAGGCGATGGTGCGCGACCATCAGGAGGACATCAAAAAGTATCAGAAGGAGGCGTCGGCGAACTCGCCATTGTCGGACTTCGCCCAGCAGACCGTGCCGGTGCTGCAGAAGCATCTCGACATGGCCAAGTCGCTGAGCAAGTGATCGTCGAGAATGGTCGCCTCGACGGAGTATCGCCCGGGCTGGTCCCGGGCGATGCCATTTCGTCTCCTGAGATCGTCGTCTACTGAGATCGCGCCAAGGCGAGCTGCGCTCGTCCAGCACGCCGCGATGGCGTCCGCTTGTCCGGGTCTGACGGGCCGCGCCCGGCGACCTCCAGGGCGAAATAGGCGATCGTCGCTTCCAGGCCCTTGCGCAGCGGAATTTGTGGACGCCAGCCGAGCAGTCGCTCTGCTGTCGCAATCACCGGCTTTCGCCGCTTCGGATCGTCGACCGGCAGCGGCTTGAACTCCAGCGTCGAGCGCGACTGCGTGCAGGTCAGCACCTCGCGTGCGATCGCCTCGATGCTCATCTCGTGCGGATTGCCGAGATTGATGGGGCCTGTGACCGAACCCGGACTTTCCATCAGCATCTCCAGGCCACGGACGAGGTCGTCGACGAAGCAGAAGCTGCGCGTCTGGCTGCCGGAGCCATACACCGTGATCGGCGCGCCACGCAGCGCCTGGACGATGAAGTTCGACACCACCCGGCCGTCGTTCTCATGCATGCGGGGGCCATAGGTGTTGAAGATGCGTGCGACCTTGATCTCGATGCCGTACATGCGCTGATAGTCGAACATCAGCGTCTCGGCGGCCCGCTTGCCCTCGTCATAGCAGGCACGAGGTCCGATCGTGTTGACATGGCCGACATAGTTTTCTGGCTGCGGATGCACCTCGGGATCGCCATAGACCTCGCTGGTCGAGGCCTGCAGGATTCGCGCTGACTTCTCCCGCGCGAGCTCGAGCAGGTTGAGCGTGCCGAGCACGCAGGTCTTCATCGTGCCAACAGGATCTTGCTGATAATGCGGCGGCGAGGCCGGACAGGCCAGATTGTAGACACGGTCGAGCCGACCCTCCAGTTCGAGCGGCTCACGCACGTCGTGCTCGATGAAGCTGAAATTCGGATGATTGAGCAGCGGGCGGATGTTGCGCAGCGAGCCCGTATGCAGATTGTCGGCGCAGATCACGGTGTCGCCGCGCCGGAGCAGCGTGTCGCAGATGTGCGAGCCGATGAAGCCTGCGCCGCCGGCGACCAGTGTACGGAATGAGCGTCGTGTGGGGATGGAGATCTGAATGGTCATGACAATCCCAGTTTCAGTTCGACGGCCTCGGGCGAGGTCTGCTTGAGCGCCTGGCGTACCGGACGTGTCCGGCGGGACAGCGCCTCGCGGTAGTAGTCCTCGAGCTGCCGGGCGCGGTGATCGGGCGTGTGGTCACGGCGGACGCGGCGGCTGGCGCGCTCGGCGATGCCACGTCGCGTATCCTCGGTCATTTCCCGCAGGATTGCGCTGACCTCCTGCGGCGTCGAGACGACGAGAATCTCGCTGTTTGGCGCGAAGATGGTTTCGAGGCCGGGCCAATGATCTGACAGCAACGGCGTGCCGCAGGCAGCGGCTTCGAACAGCCGAACGCTCGGCGAGAAGCCGAGGGCCCGCATGTCGGCGCGGGTGACGTTGAGCGTGAAGCGCTGAGCGGAGAAGAAGTCGGCGTGTTCGCGCGGCGGGAGATGAGCGATCCGCTCGACATTAGCAGGCCATGTAATCGTATCGGGATATTGCGCGCCCGCGACGACAAATCTGTCCGCGTTGAGGCCGCGCGCCGGCTCGAGCAGAAGGCGCTCGAGCTGTGGCTGGCGGTCGGCGCTGTAGGTGCCGAGATAACCCAGCGTCCAGCGCTGCGGCGTCTCGCGCGGTTGATAGAGGTCGAGATCGGCACTGCAATACAGCACGCGCGCCAGCGGGCTGCCATAGAGGTCCTCGATCATCGCCAGTGCCGGCCCGCCGGAGAACGACAGGTAGAGGTCGAAGCGAGGGATCATCGCTGGCGACAGATAGGCCAGTCCGTGCTCGAGCTGCGCCAGGGTCACGGGCGTGTCGATGTCGTAGAAGGCGGTGACGCCGCGCGCATGCGATGTCGCCCAGTCGGCGATCGCGATGCCGTCAGGCACATAGGAGCCGATGATCACGAGATCCGCGTCACGCACCGTCGTGCCGAACAGCCGGGGCAGATCCTGCAGCGATTGATAGAGCTTCACGCTCCAGCCGTCCGGATCGGTGAGGTCCCGGTGCTCGCGATACCAGGGCACGTCGCGCTCCAGAAATGTCACGCTGTGGCCGCGCCGCGCGAGCGCCGACAGCAGCGCACGATAGGTCGTGGCATGGCCGTTGCCCCAGGACGATGTGACCGACAATCCGATGACGACGATGTTCAGGTTCATTCTGCGGCCTCGATGCGGGTGCTCATGCCCTCGAGCAGGGTGTTGAACTGGTGAGCGCGTTGGCGATAGGTGTGATGCGCCAGGATGCGCGCGCGGCCGCGCTCGCCGATCGCGCGGGCGCGGTCCGGCGACAGTGCGTCGAGGTGCGCGGCAACGGCGGCGCCGTCGGCGGCGACCAGGACCTCGCGGTCGGGTTCGAGAAACAGATCGATGCCCTCCCATTGGTCGGTGATCAGGCAGGCGCCGGCGCCGGCGGCTTCGAACACGCGGGTCGGCGGCGAGAAGCCATAGGCTGCCATGCTGTCGCGATTGACGTTCAGCGTTGCGCGTGCCGAGCAGAAGAAGGCGTTGTGATCGGCGGTGCCAACATGGCCGATGGCGCGGACGTTGGCCGGCATCGGCTTGTCGTGCCAGCCCGAGCCGCCGAGCACGAAGCGCTGTCCCGGACGCTGCGCGGCGGCATCGATGAAGAAGCGTTCGATCCGCGCCTCACGGTCCGGCAGGCGGTTGGCGAGCAGATTGAGATCGGATTCGAATTCGGCGCGCGGGCTCGCCGGATGATGAGTGTCGGGGGCGAGCGCGTTGTAGATCGGTACGCAATCGCGAGCGCCAGCGGCGCGATAGGCCCGCACGACCGGATCGCCGCCACCATAGGTCAGGACCGCGTCATAGCGCGGAATCGCTCGGCGGAGATGATGCTGCGGGTCGGCAGCGATCGCATCCAGGGTCGCGGGCGCGTCGACGTCCCAATAGATGCGCAGGGCATCGGTCGAGATCGTGGCGATCGCGTCCTCGAGCTCGGCGTCGAACACGCCGACGCCGCTGGCCTTGATCAGGAGGTCGGCCGAGCGCACGGCGTCGTCCACCGAACGCTGCCAGCCATCGGGCGACGCGGGATACACGATGACCCTGGCCCAGTTGGGATCTTGGATGTCGCGATGGGCCTGCCGCTCGAAGGCGTCCGGCTCGTAGAAGGTGATCTGATGTCCGAGCCTGGCAATCTCCTTCAGCATGCCGCGATAATAGGTGGCTGCTCCATTCCAATAGGACGACACCAGGCTGGAGCCGAAAAAGCAGATGTTCACGATGCGGCTCCTGCGAGTTGCGTGGAGGCTGCCTGACCCTGGCCGCGCAGCTTGGTCGCTATGTGCAGCAGCTCTTGCGCGCGGTGCCGGCAGGTATGGTGGGCAAGCACGGCGCTGCGGGCCTTCTCCGCGATCTCGGCAGCGACATCGGGAACGGACAGCAGCAGTCGGAGTGCTTCGCGCATGTCGGCGCCGTTCGCGGCGCGCAGATAGCTGTCTTCCGGAAACAGCGCCTCGACGTCGCTCCATGGCGCTGACACGATCGGAATGCCGCAGGCCATCGCCTCGAACATGCGGATGGTCGGGATCCCCGGTAGCGATCGCGCATAGGGGGCGCGGGGCACGTGGACGGTGGCGCGGGCCTGCGCGAATGCCTGCGGCGCACGGTGGGCCGGCAGCCAGCCGCCGTAGCGGATGCCTGCCTGCCGCATGGCCGCGAGCGCGTCGTCGGGATAGCGGACACCGTAGATGGTGGCGTCGAGCTGAAGCGCTGCGACCGGCGCGATGAGGAATTCCCTGAGCTCGGCACTGCGTTCGTCGTCGCCCCAATTGCCGATCCAGACAAGATCGTGTCGCGCGATGACATCGGGCAGCGGACGATACAGCGCGGTGTCAGCGGCCTCATGCCAGGTGAAGGCGCGCGACGTCCAGCCGAGTGCGAGATAGATCTGACGCAGCACCTCGCCGAAGGCGAGCACGCCGTCATAGCCGGCGAGGTCGAAGCGGCCAAGCTCATGCGGGGCGGTGACGGCGCGGTGATGCGTGTCGTGGAACAGCAGCACGAATCGCCCGTTCGCGATGCGATGGCGGCCGATCGCCTTGACGAGATCGGGCTCGTTCCACTCATGCACGATCACGAGCTCGGCTCCGTCGAGCACCTCGTCGAGGTCGAGCGTGCAATCATAGGCTCTGACAGTCACGCCGGGGAACAGCCTGGGGACCGCGCGCAGGCTGTCATTGCCGCCGTCCTTGATTGCGTTCAGGCGGCTCCAGCCATCAGCGGGCTCATAGACGATGACCTCGTGACCCAGCGTATGCAGCTCGCGTGCGACGCCGCGCAGGAAATGGGCGTTGCCATTGTTCCAGCACGACGAGAACGCATGGTAGAGCAGCACGCACTTCATGCACAGGCCTCGGCGAGGATTTTCGTACGATGATCGGGCGCGGTCTGCGCGAGCAGGTTGCCATAGAGCTCGCCGTAGGACGTGGCCATGCGACTGAGCGTGTAGCGGGCCGCACGCTGGCGTGCGGCGTCCTGGAGCATGACGCGCGCGCGATGATCGGTTGCGAGCCAGCTCAGAGTGCTCCTGAGCGCGCGGACATCGCTCGGAACGACGAACACGGCCGCATCCTGCCAGAGTTCGCGGAAGGTCGGAATGTCCGCGAGCACGAGTGCACAGCCGGCAGACGCCGCCTCGAGCACCGACAGGCCGAACGGCTCGTACAGCGCCGGACTTGCAAAGATCGCAGCGCGGCTCATCCAGTCGCGCAGCTCGCCATGTGCAAGCTCGCCAAGCTGCTGCAGCGACGATTGAGGACGAGTGATGTCGGTGCCGGCTCCTGCGACGCGGATCGGGCAGGGCAGACCGTCGGCGCACTCCGCAAGCACTTGGAGATTCTTCGCCTTGTCCCACATCCGTCCCGCCGCGAGCACGAAGGTGTCCTTCGCGGTCGGCACCTGGCGCGCGGGGGCCGCGCCGTTCCAGATCAGAGCACCGGGGCGATGCGGCTCGTGCATGCGGCCGATCACCTCGCCAAAGGCGCAGCTCGGTGCCACCCAGGCATCGGCACGCCGCAGACCGTCGGCGACCAGCGCGCGGTAGCGCTGCCAACCCGGCTCCTGCAGAAAGCCGGTCTCATTGCAGGCAAGGCCCCACGAATGGACGCAGGAATGCGCGACGACGAGCACCGGCGCGCGCCAGTCGAATGTGGCCTCACGAAAGCTGTTGAGATGAACGATGTCGGGCCGGATGTCGCGCTCAAGGGCAAGCAGCACATTGCGGGCATGGTCGAGGTCACCGGCGTCCGGATCCTGCCATTCCAGCGCGAGGTCCGTCTCGACGAGCTCGACGCTCGTTCCCTGCAGCATCGCGCGTTGATCCGCCCGTGGGGCCGGACCCAGCGTCACCAGATGAATGTCGGCACCGCGCGCGGCGAGCGTCGTCGCCAGCGCCGTCGCATAGCTCCACACGCCGCCGACGGTGTCGGTCGTCATCAGGATGCTGACCCCGGCAAGCGTGCTCATGGCGCGACCTGCAGCTCGAGGGCGGGAAGCGGGATGGGACGTTCGTTCTGCACGTCGCTGAACTGGCTGAACAGCGTCAGATAATGCGCGTGCGCGCGCTCCCAGGCATGATCATCAGGCAAGCCCCAGAGCTTCTGATAGTCCGGCGATCCCGGATAGGGGTAGAGCGGCACCGGATCGTTGGCCCACACGCCGGCATCCTGCATCCGCTGGCGCCAGCGCTGCACGACGGGATCGTCATCCTGCGGCATCTCGATGAGGTTGGCTTGCACGAAGGGCACGTGACGTCGCGCCTCGACCAGCCGGTCGGCGAGTTGCTCGGTTGTCATCCGGCAGTTCTTGGCCAGCGCCGCGCGGCCCTCCGGCGTTAGGCTCTCGATCCCCGCCTCGATGGAAACGCAACCGGCGCGTCCAAGCAGCTCCAGCATCTCGGGCTTCCACAGATCGATGCGGGTTTGCACGCCGAACTTGAGTCCGCGCGCAACGAGGCCCTGCAACAGCTCGGCATTGGGCAGGAAGATCTCGTCAATGAAATAGACGTATTCGACGCCCTGCGCGCGCAGCCGATCGACCTCGTCGAGAATGACGGTCGGCGGGCGTCTGCGATAGCCGTTGCGGAAATTGTCCTTGGCGCAGAATGTACAGTGATAGGGACAGCCGCGCGACGCCTCGATCTCGGCGCCGGGGCCCACCGGAGTCGCCTCGAAGCGGTGATGGTGATGATGGTGCCGGCGGATCATCTCCTCCGGCCATTGCAGCGCGAGCTGGTCGGTGAAGACTGCCGCCTGTGGTCCGCCATTGACGATGATGTCGCCATTGGCGGCCGTGAAGCAGATGCCGGCGAAGTCGCGCTCGCCGTTGGCGAGGCGCAGCACGCCGTGCTCGCATTCGCCCATCACGACGATGTCCACGCCGAGCTTGCGGAGCGTCATGCGCGGCGTTGTCGAGCCGTGCGGGCCGACTGCGACGACGACGGCGCCGCTCTCTCGCAGCGTCAGCACGAGTTCCTGCGGGACGCGCAGCTCGGGGGGCGCGCAGCGCCAGAACAAATAGGTCGGCGCCGTCGTCAGCACGATCATGTCGGGCCGGAACGCCGCGAGCTCGGCCAGGATGTCCGACGGCGACAGGTCGAACATGTGAGCGTCCAGTAGCAGCGTTGTGTGACCGGCCTCGTCCAGCAGACGTTGGGACAAGCCCAGCTCGATCGGTAGATGCGGGCTGCGGCAGCCGAAATAGATGCTGCCGTCGAACGTCCAGTTCGGATTGATCAGGGCGACACGGGTCATGCCAGCGCCTCCTGGCCCCGCTGCTCGGCAAAGCGACCAGCGAGCCAGCCGTGCAGCCCGCGAAGTCCGTCGGCAAAGGATGTCCGCGGCCGCCATCCGGTCGCGCGGGCCAGCGCGCTGATGTCGGTGACGTACCAGGGCTGGTCGCCGGGGCGCCATTCCGAGAAGCTGTATTTGACAGGTCCGGAGAGTTGTCCGATCTGATCGATCAGCTCCAGCAGGCTGATCGCATTCGACGGCCCACCGCCGAGATTGAACACATGCCCGCGCGTGGTGTCGATCTGATCGAGCACGGCGAGCCAGGCGTCGACGGCGTCGGCGACGTAGAGCGCGTCGCGCACCTGGCAGCCGTCGCCATAGATTGTCAGCGGCGATCCGCGCAGGGCGGAGAGCACGAAGTGGGCGATCCAGCCCTGGTCCTCATTGCCGAACTGCCGCGGGCCATAGATGCAGCTCATCCGCAGCACGGCGGTCTTGAGGCCGTAGACGCGGGCATAGTCGTGAACGTATTGGTCGGCGGCTCCCTTCGAGCAGCCATAGGGGCTGTAGAGGTCGAGCGGCGCGCGCTCCGAGACGCCGTGCGCCAGCGCGTCACTGATCGGCTGATAGCGCTGGCCGGTGCGGGTGATCTCGTCGTCGCCGATCAGCCGGCCGTAGACCTTGTTGGTTGAGGCGAACAGCACGGGTGCGCCTGGATTATGCAGGCGAACGGCCTCGAGCATGTTCAAGGTGCCGCGTGCGTTGATCTCGAAATCGTCGACGGGGCTGTCGAGGCTGGAGGTCACGGCGACCTGTGCCGCGAGGTGCAGCACGGCCTTGGCCTGCTTCACGCTGTCGATCACGGTGATCGGATCCCGGATGTCCCCGACAGTGATGGTGATCCGGTCGCCGTGGCGTGATTTCAGCCATTGTGCGTTCTCGCGCACGCCGGCACGGACGAGATTGTCGAGGATCAGCACATGATCGCCACGCGTCGCGAGCCGGTCGGCGAGATTGCAGCCAATGAAGCCGCAGCCGCCGGTGATCACGATCGGAGCCTGGTTCGTCGTCGCGTCCATCATGCAACAAGCCCGCGTCGCGAAAGCTCTTCGGTCGCCTTCTCCGCCTGGTCGTCGGCGATCTGATCGGCGAGATAATGCGCCAACTCGTCGAGCCCGTCCTCGAACCGCACCGCGGGCCTGAAGCCGAGCAGGCGCTCGCTCTTGCTGATATCGGCGAAGCAGTGCCGGATGTCGCCGGCGCGATACTTGGCCGTGATCGTCGGCGTCATCTGCGAGCGCCCCATCACGCGGGCGAGATCCTCGGCGACGGAGACGATGCTGCGGCTCTGGCCCGAGCCGACGTTGAACACGTCGTCGGCATGGTCGCTTTCGAGCGCCAGCACGCAGGCGCGGGCGACGTCATGGACATGGACGAAGTCGCGCCGCTGCCTTCCGTCCTCGAACACCAGCGGCGGGCGGTCGTTGAGCAGCCTCGCCGCGAAGATCGCGAGCACGCCGGTGTAGGGATTTGACAGCGCCTGGCGCGGGCCGAACACGTTGAAGAAGCGCAGCGCCAGCGTCGGAATGCCGTAGGCCTTGCCGGTGATCAGGCACATCCGCTCCTGCGCATATTTGTTCAAGGCATAGATCGAGCTGAGCGTCGGCTGCTTGGTTTCCGGGGTTGGCATCGGGGCGAGCAGGCCACCGGCCGTGTCGGTGAGTTCCCAATCGCCGCGCTTGAGCTGATCCAGCGAGCGCTCGTCGGGCGCGACGATCGATCCGTCGGCGGCGCGGCATGCGCCCTCACCATAGACGCTCATCGAGGAGGCGACGACCAGACGGGCCACGGGACGGTTGGCCAAAGCCTGCAGCAACACCGCGGTGCCAAGCTCGTTGGTGCGCACGTAGGACTCGATGTCGTACATGCTCTGGCCGACACCGACGCTGGAGGCGAGATGCAGCACCTTGTCCACACCGCGCAGCGCGCGCTCGACGGCGATCGGATCAGTGACGTCGCCGATCAGCAGCTCGGCGTCGGCGTGCAGATAGGAAGGACGCTGGCGCTGTTGGCCGTGCACCTGAGGAGAGAGCGAGTCGAGCAGCCTGACCTCGTAGCCTGCGGAGATCAGCGCATCGGCCGTATGGGAGCCGATGAACCCAGCGCCTCCGGTAATCAGGACACGTGTCATGCCGAGCTACTCCCTCTAAGCGATTTTGGAACGAACTCTCCCGGTGAGAAGCGGCGCAACGAATGTTGGTTCCTACGCGACGTACAAACAATAGTTTCTCTAACCTATATCAATAACCCACATGAGACGGCGCTCTCACCAGAACGCAGAGCCATGACACGTTGGTGTCAGCCGGAGTTGCTGAGCAACCGTAGCGCCGATGTCGGCAAAGCTGCTGCGCGCGCCGATCGGGCCGGCGCTGCGGCCGTTTGCGATCAGCACGGGAACGCTCTCTCGCGTATGGTCGGAGCCACTCCAGGTCGGATCACAGCCATGATCGGCGGTGATGATGAGGAGATCGTCGGTGCGCAGCGCGTTCAGCAACTCAGGCAATCGCGCATCGAAGGCTTCCAGCGCACGGGCATAGCCCGCGATATCCCGGCGATGACCGTAGAGCGTGTCGAAGTCGACGAAGTTGGCGAACAGCAGGCCGCCGTCCTCCAGCGTATCGAGACCCTCCAGCATGCGCGTGAACAGCACATCGTTGCTCTCGCCCTTGAGGTTATGGCCTGTGCCGCGATGGGCGAAGATGTCGGCGATCTTGCCGATCGTGACGACGTGGCGCTGCTCCGCAGAGGCGATGTCGAGGATCGTCGGCTCCGGCGGCGGGACGGCGTAGTCGCGACGATTGGCTGTTCGTCGGAAATCGGCCGAGGAGCCTCCGACGAAGGGGCGCGCGATCACGCGGCCGATGTTGAAGCGATCGACCAGCGGGCGCGCGAGGTCGCAGAGCTGATAGAGCCTGTCGAGCCCGAATGCCTCTTCATGGGCGGCGATCTGGAATACGGAGTCGGCGGATGTGTAGCAGATCGGCCGGCCGGTCTGCATATGCGTCTCCCCCAGCTCGGCAATGATCTCGGTGCCCGAGGCGTGGCAATCACCAAGTATGCCGGGCAGGCCAGCGGACGCGCACAGCTGCTCGATCAGGTCGGGCGGAAAGGTTGGGACGGTCCTCGGGAAATAGCCCCATTCGAAGGGAACAGGCACGCCGGCGATTTCCCAGTGTCCCGATGGTGTATCCTTGCCGCGCGACTGCTCGTGGGCGATGCCGAACGCCGCCCCGGCGCCGGCTCGCTGCGTGAGACCTGGTGGCTTGCGGCCGGTGGCGCGTTGGCAGGCGTCGCCAAGTCCGAGCGCAGCCAGATACGGAACTTGTAGCGGTCCCTGACGCTGACCGTTGTCGGCGCGGCCGGCGGCACAGGCCTCGGCAATGTGGCCAACCGTATCGGCCCCGTCGTCGCCATAGCTGGACGCATCAGGCGCGCCGCCGATGCCGACCGAATCCATCACCAGGATCAGGGCGCGCATGGCAGCGGCTCCGGCAGCGTCGGAGGCGGAGCTGTCACGCCGGTGGTTGCGCAATAACGCAAGATCATGCCGGCGCAGAAATCGGCAAATTCGTTGACATCGATCGGTGGGCTGGTGTGATGCGGAGCGACGCCGCGATGCTCGGGCGTGAAGCAGAACGTCACGGTGACGTCGAACTCCGCCAGCGCCTCCATCTGGCGATCGAACCAGTCGAGCGCGTTGGGGCGGAAGCTGTCGGCCCAGGACAGTCCGGTGCGAACGTGCCGGACGCCGAGCCGACGCAGCCAGCGCACGGCCTCGTCCAGGCGATGGTCCTCGAAGTGAAACCATTGGCACAGGCCCATGCCGTGGGAATGCTCCGGAAACACCTCGGCGGCCAGCTTCGGTGAGCCGTCCTCGCGCAACAGGCCCATATGGAAGTGCCGATAGTAGGACGAACCCTCCGCCTCCTTGTGCCGCGTCGTCGCCTCCCATGCCGTCGGCAGATCGTAGAGACTGTACCAATGAATGCGCGGCGAACGGCCGTTGAGCAGCTCCGCGGTGCGCTGCAATCCCCAGGCCTGCACCTCGTCGGCGCCGAACGAGGACACGCCGACCTCGGTGACCCAGACCGGCACCGAGACCAGCGCTTGGATTTCAGCCAGCTTGGCCGGCCATTCGTCGATCTTCCAGAGATTCCAATCCAGCGGGAAGCCGTGCACCGCGACGGCGTCGACGTGATCGAGCGCGCCGCGCGCCTTCATGTTGTTGATGAAGGCGGGATCGATCGGCGAGATGCCGCCGAGCACGCGCGGCAGCGTCGCATTTGCCGAGCGGATCGCCTTGCCAGCCGCGATCGCGGTCTCGGCGAAGCGCGCCCAGTCGGGATCGAGCTGCAGGTCCCAATGCGACTTGTTGTTCGGCTCGTTCCAGATCTTCGCCGCCTCGATCATCGCTCACCTCGTGCTGGATAGACCGGACCGTCCTGCTGCGGCCGCGGCACCTTGCGGCACAGATAGACCTCCTCCTCGGGATGGGCGAGGATCGCAAAGCCGGCGCTGCGCAGCATGGCTTCGACGCAGGCCCGGTTCGGCGCCCACCAATTGGTGGGATCATCGGCATATTTGTGCTCGATGAAATGCATCTTGGGATAGCCCGGACTGTCGAACGGACTGGTCGTCCAGAAATCGTAGTTGCGGGCGATCTCGTCGACCTCCGAGGAGCCGCGCTGCATCGACTGGAACAGCAGCTGATCGCCGACCACGTGCTCGCGGATGAGGTCGAGCGCGAGCAGCGGATGGCGCAGGTGGTAGAGCACGCCCATGAAGATCACGAGATCGAACGTCTCGCCGAGCTGGCCGACGTCGTAAGTCGAGAGCTTGCGAAACTCGATGTCCAGTCCGTTGACGCCGGCGGCAAAGCGCGCCTGTGCCAGATAGTCGTCATCGGTATCCAGGCCGAGCACGCGGGACGCGCCGCGGCGCTTCATCTCCATGGCGTAAAAGCCGGCATTGCAGCCGATGTCGAGCACCGACTTGCCGGTGAGATCATCCGGAATGATCTCGGCGAAGCGTTGCCACTTGACATTCGGATAGTCGCCGAGGAAGTGCGTCGGCGCGGTCGGCACGCCCTTGAGGTCGAGATTGTGAAACCACGGGCCGAGCGCATCCACCCGGCGGCGGATCTCGTCGCGCGAGAGCAAATCGCTCGTCATGCCCGGCCTCCGTTGAGCGTTGGAAGTACGCCGGTCCGAACGGCGGCGCGCACCGTCGGCCGCGGCTCGACGCTGTCCTGGGACGCTGCCAGCAGCGCAATCGCCGTGCGATAGCCGTTGATGGTGCCGACATCGACATAGGCCTCGCCGGCCATGATGCCGACGCCGGAACCGCCGGCGGCAAGATAGCTGTTCACCAGCGTGCCGAAATACTCATCGCTGCGGTTGCGGGCTTCCCACAGAGTGTTGAGATCGTGGAAACCGCGGGCCGACATGCGGAACGCGCCCCAGATCCAGTTCGACGAGGCATCGCGCTGTTTGACCTGGATCTCCTTGACCGCGTCGCCGTCGAGCACGACCGCATCGAAGAACTCGGGATGCTCGACCGGAAACAGCAGGAACGACAGATCGGCATCGGGCAGGCTCGCCAGTGCGCCCTTGGGAAACCACACGGTGTCCGGCAGCCCCACCACCACGTCCTCACGTTCGCCGATCACGGTGGAGGCGCGGAACACGGCGTCGCACAGGCCGGCGGCCTCCGGCTGCACGACGTAAGCGAGACGCGCGCTGCCATAGCGGTCGCCGAAATACTCGAGAATGTCCGACTTGCCCGGCGAGATGACGAAGCAGATCTTGTCGGCGCCGCCGAGGATCAGCCGTTCGACGAGATACTCCGAAACCGCGCAAGGCCGGTCCGTGCCATTGTCGCTGCGACTGCCGACCGGCAGCAGCTCCTTGGAAAACGCCAAGGGCTGAATGCGGCTGCCGCGGCCGGCGGCTGGGACGATGCCCCACATGTCAGGCCTCCTGAGTCGTGAATGCCGGTGCGCGCCGGACCGCCCGTTCGAACAGGCTGATCATCTCGGCTGCGCGCTGCTGTGAGCTGTGCTCGTCGAGCGTACGTTGCTGGGCGCGGGCCGCCATGCGCGCCAGCTCGCCATCGTCGCGCGCGAGCGCGGCAAGCGTGTCCTGCGCGCGAGCGGCCAAGATGATCTCGGCGTCAGGTGAGAAGAACTGCTCGATGCCGTCCCAGCTGTCGCTGAGCAGCGGGACGCCGCACGCGGCCGCCTCGAACAGCCGGCCCGACGGGCACCAGCCCATCTCGGCCATTGCGCGCCGTGTCACGTTGAGCGTCAGCCGCGAGGATGCGAAGAAAGCGGCGTGCTCGGCCGGCGGCAGATGGCGCACGAAGTAGATGTTGGACGACCAGGGGAAATCCTGCGGATACTGCGCGCCGCCGATCAGGAAGCGGAGGTCGCGGCGGGTACGGGCCGGGTCGACGAACAGCTCCTCGAGCGCCGCCTGACGATCGGCGGAGTACGTGCCGAGGTAGGACAGCGCTGCCCGGTAATGCGGCTCCGGCGCGACCGGTCGATGTACGTCGGGGTCGACATGGCCGTAGAGCGGCGCAATCTGGCGCGCGCCGAGGCGATTGCGATATTCCTCGACCAGCCGCGGCCCGCCGGTGAAGCTGAGCACGAGGTCGAAATCGGCAAGCCCGCGCGGACCGATGTAGGAGAGTGTTTCTCCGGCGCGCAGCCGGTCGAGCGTGACGGGCGTGTCGAGATCGTAAAACACCTTGAGCCCGCGTGCTCGATCGAGCATCAACGCTGTGGCCTCATGTCCATCAGGACAATAGGAGGTCAGCACAGCGGCATCTGCGGCGCGCAGCTCGGCGGCAGCGACCGGCGCGCAATCCTGCCACGACCGATAGAGCACCAGGCCGCCGCCGGTGAGCTCCGCCATGTCGCGATTCTCGGCGTAGTAGGGCACGTCACGCTCGAAGAACACCACGCTGTGGCCGGCGCGGATCAGGTTCTTGCACAGCCCACGCCATAGCGTGGCGTGACCGTTGCCCCAGGACGATGAGATGGTCAGGCCAAAAATCACGATCTTCACGCCGGCACCTTCTGATTGGCCTGGTCAAGCTTGATCCCAGTTGAATCCGCGATCAGCGTGCTGATGCTGGCCGGCGCCACCTCGACCGAATGAAAGTCGTCGAGCGCGATCCGCGCATAATGCATGATCGCAGCCCGGATCGGCTCCGCATGGCTGACGAGCACGATGCGTTCGCCGCTGCGGTTCCGGCAGAGGTGACTGATGTGAGATACGATCCGCTGCTGGACTGCCGCCATGCTCTCTCCGTTCGGCGGCGTGCTCGAGGCGCGCTTCTCGTTCCA
Source organism: Bradyrhizobium sp. ORS 375 (assembly GCF_000239775.1). Classification (GTDB taxonomy): domain Bacteria; phylum Pseudomonadota; class Alphaproteobacteria; order Rhizobiales; family Xanthobacteraceae; genus Bradyrhizobium. The sequence continues at coordinate 18,515 of NZ_CAFI01000273.1, read as the reverse complement.
TTGCCGCCAGGCCGGATCGATTTCCAGCTCGGCAAAGCTGCGGCCGGTCCAGTCGCCGGCATCGAGCTCGTCCAGCGCCGGCGCAATCTCGACCGGAAGCCGATAGCGGCCGGCAAGGATGTCCGCCGTCTGCAGTGCGCGCAGCTGCGGGCCCGACTGGATCAACGAGGGAGGCTCGATCAGCGCGGCGCAGATCTCCACCTCGCGGCGGCCTTGATCATCGAGCTCGACGCCTTGCATGCGGCCGCAGAGGACGCGGCCGAGCAGAGGATGATGCCCGTGCCGGATCATGTGGATCGTGGTCGTCATCATCAGGCCTTCAGCCGGCGTCGTCGACAGGCACATCGTCGATGAAGGCCCGCGTTCTGCGCCTGGCTTCCTCGTCGGTGAACTGCTGGGGCGGCGATTTCATGAAGTAGCTGGACGGCCCGGTCAGCGCGCCGCCGATGCCGCGGTCCAGGGCCAGCTTGGCGCAGCGGACGGCGTCGATCACCACGCCCGCGGAGTTCGGCGAGTCCCACACCTCCAGCTTCAACTCGGCGCTCAGCGGCACGCCGCCGAAGGTCGTGCCTTCTAGCCGGATGTAAGCGAGCTTGCGATCGGTCAGCCACGGCACGTGGTCGCTCGGGCCGACATGGACGTTGTCGGCGTCGAGCGGCACGTCGAACTGGCTGGTCACGGCCTGCGTCTTCGAGATCTTCTTGGAGCTCAGCCGCTCGCGTTCCAGCATGTTCTTGAAGTCGGTGTTGCCACCCACGTTGAGCTGATAGGTGCGGTCGAGCCGGACGCCACGCTCGCGAAACAGATTGGCCAGCATGCGGTGAACGATGGTGGCGCCGACCTGGCTCTTGATATCGTCGCCGACGATGGGCAGGCCTGCCTGCTCGAAGCGCTCGCGCCACGGCGGATCGGACGCGATGAAGACCGGGATGCAGTTGACGAAGCCGCAGCCGGCCTCGATGGCGCGCGCGGCATAGTATTCCGTTGCCTTCTGCGCGCCGACCGGAAGATAGGAAACCACGATGTCGGTACGCGAGCGCTTCAGGACATCGGTGACGTCGGCTTCCGGCTCGTCTGCAACGGGAACATCATCCTCGAGATAGCGTCCGATGCCGTCCAGCACGGGGCCGCGCGCGACGATCACGCCGGTCTCGTCCACATCCGCAAAGCGGTAGGTGTTGTTGGGCCGAGCCCAGATCGCGTCGGCGACATCGCGGCCGACCTTGTCGGCATGTACATCGAACGCGGAGGCGATCTCCACGTCGCTGATGTGGTAGCCGCCGACTTCCGCATTCATCAGTCCGGGAACGGGCTCGTTGGATTTCGCATTACGGTAGTAGCTGAGGCCCTGGATGAAGGAGCTGGCGCAATTGCCGACCCCGACGACACCGACGCGGACGCGGCGTCTGTCTTGAAGACGGGAGTGCATCGAGTGTCGTCCTCCGGCGATGGCTTTGTCGCGTGACGCGAATGAAACCTAAGTACGTCGGCGAACGTGCCAAAGGTATGTTCGTTCCTGCCGAGACGGCCGGCCTGTACGCCGCGTCATTGTTTGCTACCGGAAAGCAGAAAAACATTGATCCAAGTTAGAGTCCGACAACGTCATGGAGGAACGATCTTCTTCAATGATGAAGAAGAAGCTCGGGCAGCCGAGCACTCTCCGTCCTACGAACGATTTTCATGCTCTCGCGTTTGATCGCAGCAGCGAGGCATGATCGGCCTCGCACGTCTTGTGAGGAGTCCGCCATGAGCGAGAGCGCAACCACCACCGATCACAACAAGATCCGCAAATGGGCCGAGGAGCGCGACGGCCGACCGTCCACGGTCGCGTCGACCGAAGAAAACGGTCACGCAGGCATCCTGCGCATCGACTTCGGCGCCAAGGAGAAGTCGTTGGACGAGATCGATTGGGACGAATTCTTCCGCAAGTTCGATGAGTCCGAATTGGCCTTCCTCTACCAGGACCGCACCAAGGACGGGAAGATCAGCCGGTTCCACAAATTCGTTCGCCGCGACTCGTGAGCGAAGCGGGGGGCTACAGCTCGGACGAGAACGATTGGGTCGCCGCCATGCGCGGGCAAGACTTCGCGCGCGCATGGGCGATCGCCGACCGCGATCTGTCGGAGCTCCGGGCCAGCGGCCCGCCCAAGCATGAGGGGCCGCGTCACCTGCAGAAGATCTGGCGCGGCGAGGACCTCGCCGACCGGGTTGTGCTGGTGCGCTGCTATCATGGGCTCGGCGACACGATTCAGTTTGCCCGTTTTCTGCCTGCACTGGCGCGCATCGCCCGAGAGGTCATCGTGTGGTGCCAGCCGCCGCTCTGCGGTCTGATCGCGCGAATCCCGGGCATAGCGCGTGTGCTTCCCCTGCATGACGGCGCGCCTGATGTCAGCTTCGACGTCGACATCGAGATCATGGAGCTTGCGCATGCGCTCCGAGCTGACCGCCACGACGTCAGCATGCGCGCAGCTTATCTCGCGCCGGCAGGCCCGCCGCTCGCGTTGCCGGCGCGAGATGCAGTCTCCGTCGGGCTGGTGTGGCGAGTCGGGAATTGGGATAAGCGGCGCGAGCTGCCGGCCAGCCTCGTTCGAACCCTGGTGATCCCCGGCGTGGCCGCGTTCTCATTGCAGCCCGAACTCCCGGCCGCCGAGGTGACTGACATCGGGGCTCGCGACGCAAGTTCACCCGATATCGAGGTGCTCGCGAACACGCTGCGTGCGCTCGATCTCGTCATCACCGTCGACACCATGGTGGCGCATCTGGCTGGCGCACTCGGGTGCGAGGCCTGGATCATGCTGCATGCGGATTGCGATTGGCGCTGGCCCGCCTGGGGATGCCGAACCTATTGGTATCCGCAGGCAAGGCTGTTTCACCAGCAGTCTCCTGGAGACTGGAGCGGGGTCGTCGCAGAGGTCGTGCAAGCGCTTCGTGGCCGCGTTGCTGCGATCAGCTCTGGGCAGACGATTCGAGCGGAGAGCCTGCGGACTGCTGCAGGAGAGCGTGCGGCTCCAGCGCCGGCGATTGGCGCAGCATCAGATAGTCCGGACGAAAGCCGGCCAGCCGCGTCAGTCCATCCCAATCCGTCACCGTGATCGTGCGCGAATGCCAGTGCAGCAGCGCGCGGCGGCGGAGATCCTGGATCGTCCGATTGGCGTGCACCGGCGAGATGCCGCAGATCGCCGCGAGATCCGATTGCGTGAACGGCGATGGGAAGCGCAGGTCGCGCCCGAGGCCGACCGCGCGCAGCCGCATGGTGACTTCGCAGATCAGATGCGCCACCCGGCTCAGCGAGTCGCGGCTGCCGAGATTGGTGAGCCACGTCCTGAGCGCTGCGGCGTCCGCCAGCATCAGCAGCGACAGCGCGTGCGCCAGCCGCGCGGAGTGTGCGCGAGCCTCGCGAAAGAAGGCGTGCGGCACGAATGCCGCCACGGCCGGGCTCAACGCGCAGAGCTGCGCGGTGACTTGCGGCACGATGGTGGTGAAGAGATCGGGCACGTCGCCGGGAACGTAGATCGCGGTGATCTGGCCGGCGCCGGCGTCGGCATCCTTCCAGCAGAGATAGCCCTGCAGCAGCAGGCAGCACGCCGAGGGCTCATCGCCCTTGCGCCAGACCTCCTCATGCGGGACGAAGCTTCGGATGGAGCTGGGCATTCGCGCCAGGAACTCGAGATCGTCGCTTGATAGCTCCAACAGGCTGGTCAGGCGGTCAGCCAGCTTCGTGAACGCAAAACCTGCCTGCATCCGGCATCGTCCTCATCAGCCGTCGGATCCCGGCGGCCCATTCCCACTCACAACCCAATTCAAGATCGGCAGGTCGAATCGTTCCTATTGTTCCGTGAGCCTGTGTTCCCCGCGCAGGAACATTCGCGGCCGCGATCGCGTTCAGGCTCGCGTCTGCTCAGGGAGTGAAGCGCGTTGACGCGGCGGTGGAAGCGGCTCTGGATCAGGTTGTCTGCAGCAGCTCTTGGCATCTGTGTGATCGGCGCCGCGGTGGCGTGGCTGATCACCGCGCCGAGGCCCGCCTTCTCGGCGGATGCGACCGGCCTCTATGATCAGGTGGGCGATCCCAAGCGCGGCGAGCAGGTGTTCCTCGCCGGCGATTGCTCGTCCTGTCACGCCTCGCCGGGCCAGTCGGACCGGCTGAAGCTTGGCGGCGGCATTGCGCTGGCCTCGCCCTATGGCACGTTCCGCGCGCCGAACATCTCCAGCGATCCTGTCGACGGGATCGGCGCCTGGACGGTCAAGGACCTCGGAAACGCGCTCCTGAGCGGCGTCTCGCCCGCTGGCAGCCATTACTATCCGGTGTTTCCCTATCCGAGCTTTGCGCATATGAGCGTCGGCGACGTGGCCGATCTCATGGCCTATCTGCGCACCTTGCCGGCGGTGCATGGGCGCGCGCCGCCGCATCAGCTCGATCCGCTGTTCCAGATCCGTCGCGTCGTCGGTTTCTGGAAGCTGCTGTATTTCAGGCCGGGCGAGATCAAGCCGGATCCGTCGCACGATGCGCAATGGAATCGCGGCCGCTATCTGGTCGAAGCGCTCGGGCACTGTGACGAATGCCACTCCTCGCGCGACCTGTTTGGCGGCGTCAAGGACAAGACGCGGTTTGCCGGTGGCGAGGACCCGGTCGGCACCGGCTTCTATCCCAACATCACGCCGGCGCGGATCGGGCACTGGTCGCAAAGCCAGATTGCCGAGTTGCTGAAGTCCGGCAACACGCCCGACCATGGCCGCGTCGGCTCGTCGATGGCTGACGTCGTCATCAACACTGCGCAACTGCCGCAGCAGGACCGCGATGCGATCGCGGCCTACATCAAGGCGTTGCCGGCGCGACCGACGCCGAAGCCGTGACCGCTCAGTGCGAATAGAGATAGGCCGCGACGTCGCGGGCTTCGGCCGCGGTGATCCCCGTGGCCGGCATTGCGGTGCGCGGCGAAAAGATTTGCGGCGAGACGATCCATTGCACCAGATTGTCGGCGGAGTTGTTGGCGACGCCGCCGATATAGACCCGCTGGCGCAACCCGGTGAGTGGTGGTCCGACCTGTCCGTCCGCGCCGGTGATGCCGGCAATGGTATGACATCCGGCGCAGCCGTAGCGCCGCATCAACTCGGGGGCATGAGCCGGATCTCCGCCGGTCATCGCGCGGGCGGCGCGTTCGCTCTGCTGGCGTGACGACCAGGCCATGGTGGTCGGGCCGGCAATGGCGACGAGCGCGATGACGACGACGGCGCTGATCAGCACCGGTCTAGACAGCATGGAGGACATCGGACGGCCTCGCTTTCTCGCTGGAGCTCTTGATCCAAAGCACGATGAGCACGAGCGCTGCGCCGGCATAGATCGTGCCGGCTGGCACCCACATGATCAGCCCGGCGAGCTGCTGGTCCTCGAGCGGCGTCAATCCCCATGCGGCCGAGCTGGCGGTCTGGGCGCTGTAGAGTACGCGCGGCGCCAGCGCCATCAGCGCGCCGAGCACGCTGGTGTGGAGCATCGTGATCACCACGTGCCACGCCGCGGCGCCCGCCTGGCTGCGCCACAGCACGGCCCACCAGAACAGCACGGCGGTGCCGAAGAAGCTCAGATGTTGCAGCCGATGCAGCGCGACCTGATCGACGGCGGCATCGAACAGGACTGGGACGTGCCAGACCCAGATCGCGACGCCGTGGAGCAGGGTGGCGTTGCCGCCGCGTACGAGCCAGGACCATGCGCTGCGCAGCATCGGCAGGTTCAACGTCCTGCCGCTCCAGCGTCTCACGCCGCGGGGCAAAGCCCAGAGCATCGTTCCGAGTGGGCGTGAGGCGACGATCAGCGGCGCAGAGATCGCCATCAGAATCTCATGCTCGATCATGTGAAAGGTGAACAGATGCTCGCCGAGCCAATGCAGCGGCGAGGTCAGCGTCGCCGCGAGTGTGAGCCAGCCGGTCCAGAACGCGCCGGCGCGAACCGAATTGAGACGATGGACGCGGCGAGCCAGCCTCACGCTGCCGGCCGCATAGAGGAGCCCGCTGGTGAGCAGAGGCGTGACGATCCAGGGATCGAACGTCCAGGACGCGACTTCGCCATCAGGCGCACCGCCATGCGCCCACGCTGCGCCGTCGGGCGCAAGCAGCAGCACCAGAGGGAGGATCAGCGCTCGCATCCGCTCAGCACCAGGGAGGCGATCGCCTGCAGCAGCAACGCGAAGGCGAACAGCAGCGCGGTCAGCGCGCTCAAGTGGGACGCGAACGGCAGCGTCCGGTCGGCCCGCGCCGATGGCTTGCCGTCGAGCCACCATGACAGGCCGGCGGCGGCGAGAACCATGACGAGCAGCGCTGCCGAAACGATGGCCGACGGGCGCATCGTGCTGATGCAATCGTTGGTCGGCAGCATCTCCCCGAGCTGGGTGTTGGCGGCCCACGCAAGCCCCCCGATCACGAGGCCGGCCCAGGCCGAAAGCTTTGCCGTGGTCGTCGGTGCGGTCATATCCGTGCCAGCCAATAGATGCAGCCATAGATCGGAAGCCACGCCGCCACGACAAAGTTCCAATACATCGCGTTGTCCTGGACATCGCCGTAGCGGCGCAGGTTGTCGCCATGCCGCGAGAACATCAGCGCGGTCAGCACCAGCGTGTCGATCAGGTCGGTGACGATGTGCGTGGTGTGCAGCCCGAGCAGCGTCCACACCACGGAGCCATAGGCATTGGTGTCCCATTTCACGTTGAGCGCCGCGAACTCGAACACGCGGATGATCAGCGGCACGATGCCGAGCGCGGACATCACGACCATGCCGATGCGCACCTTGCGCAGATCCTGGTGCTCGGCCCAGCGCGACAGCATGATGTTCGGAATGACGCTCGCGGCCAGCACCACTGTCATCAGCGTGCCCGCCAGCACGTCCGGTGGTTGCGCGTTCAACGGCCAGACCGGCGCGAGGCTCATCAGATAGAGATAGACCGCGATAACCAGCGCGAAGCCGGTGCCCTCGATCAGCATGAAGCCGAGCGTGCCCCACCAGGTCACGCTGGCCGGGCCGAGCCCGTGCAGCGGCAGCTTCGACAGATCGAGAACGACGCGCTCCTTCATGCCTCGTCCTCCGGCGTGCCCTTGGGCCAGAACCAGCCGATCAGCGTGATCGCGATCGGGATCGAGCCCCACACCACCGCCCAGGGCGAGAAGATCGACCAGATCAGCATGATGCTGGTGGCGATCGCCGTCAGTAGCGGCCAGATCGAATTCTGCGGCGAGGATTCGCGCGCCTGAGGGGCGGCCGTCGTGATCGCCGTCACCAGGACTTCGCGCCTATCGGTATGCAATCCATCGGCCACGTTCAATGCGCCCGGCTGTTCCCACAGCGGGTGGGCGCCGCTGACGACCGGCATGTGGGCGAAGTTGTAGGCCGGCGGCGGCGAGGATGTCGCCCATTCCAGGGTCGGCGCGTCCCAGGGATTGTCACCGGCGAGATTGCCCGAGCGGGCGCTCATCACGACGTCGATGAAGAAGACGAGAAAGCCCGCGGCGAGAACGACCGCGCTGGCGCTGGCGAACAGATTGAGCCCGTGCCAGGGCAGGTCGGGCTGATAGGTGTAGACCCGCCGCGGCATGCCCTCGAGGCCGAGAATGTGCATCGGAAAGAACGTGGCGTGGAAGCCGATGAAGATCAGCCCGAACGCCCAGCGGCCGAGCCGCTCGCTCATCATCCGGCCGGTGAACTTGGGGAACCAGTAATACACCGCGCCGAGCAGCGGAAACACGGCGCCGCCGATCAGCACGTAGTGGAAATGGGCGACGACGAAATAGGTGTCGTGCACCTGGGTGTCGAACGGCACCGAGGCGACCATCACGCCGGTGAGGCCGCCGATGACAAAGGTGACGATGAAGCCGATCACGAACAGCAGCGGCGTCTTGAACACCGGCCGGCCCTCCCACAGCGTTGCGATCCAGCAGAAGATCTGGACGCCGGAGGGAATGGCGATCGCCATGCTGGGGGCGGTGAAGAAGCTCTCGCCGAGCCGCGGCAGCCCGGTCGTGAACATGTGGTGCACCCACAGGCCAAAGGCGAGAATGCCGGTGCCGATCAGCGCCACGACCAGCGCGAGATAGCCGTACACCGGCCGGCGCGAGAACGTTGCGACCAGGGTCGAGACCATGCCGACCGCGGGAATGAAGATGATGTAGACCTCGGGATGACCGAAGAACCAGAACAGATGCTGCCACAGCAGCACGTCGCCGCCTTCGGCCGGGTTGAAGAAGTGCGTCCCGACGAGACGGTCGAGGATGAGGCTGGTGCTGGCGACCATGATCGCGGGCATCGCCATGATCACGACGAACGACGTCACCAGCATCGCCCACACGAACAGCGGAATGCGGTCGAGCGACATGCCGGGCGCGCGCTGCTTGAACACGGTGACGACGATCTCGACCGCGACCGCGAGGGCTGCGACCTCGGTGAAGGTGATCATCTGCGCCCAGATGTCGGCGCGCTTGCCCGGCGCATATTGCGGCCCGGACAGCGGCACGTAGGCGAACCAGCCGACGTCAGGTCCCATGTCCAGCGCGAACGAGATCCACAGCACGAGCCCGCCGGCCAGGAACATCCAGTAGGAAAACGCATTCAGCCGCGGAAAGGCGATGTTGCGCGTGCCGACCATCAGCGGCACCAGATACACGCCCATCGCCTCCATCACCGGCACCGCGAACAGGAACATCATGTTCGCGCCATGAATCGTGAAGATCTGGTTGTAGCGGTCGGGGCCGATCAGCCGCTGTTCAGGTCCTGCGAGCTGCAACCGCATCAGGATCGCCAGCACGCCGCCGAGCAGGAGAAACACGAAGGCGGTGGTGATGTAGCGGCGGCCGATGATCTTGTGGTCGACGGTGGACAGGGCGCCCCACAGGCCGCTTTCAGTCTTCCAGGTCTCCGCAAGCTGGCCGGTGAGCCTGGGACGTTCCAGCTCGGTATCCAGGATCTGAGCGTGGGCGATCGTGTCGGTCATTTCAGGCTCGCGAGATAGGCCGATACCGCGCGCAGCTCATCGGGCGATAGCGGCACCAGCGGCATGTTGTTGCCGGGCTTGAGCGTCTGCGGATCGCTGATCCAGGCGGCGAGCGCGCCGCGCGAGGTCGGCAGCAGGCCGGCGGCAATGAAGGCGCGGCTGCCGACATGCGTGAGGTCGGGGCCGCTCGTGCCGGTCGCCTGCGTGCCGCGGATGCTGTGGCAGCCGGCGCAAGGCTTGCGCATGAAGGTGTCGCGGCCGGCGGCGATCTCTTCGTCGTCGGTGGTGCTTGCGGCCGTGGCGCGCTGCGCCTCGGCCCATTTCGCGAACTCCTCGGGCGTATCGGCCGTCACCAGAAAGCCCATATGCGCGTGCTGCAGGCCGCAGAATTCCGCGCATTGGCCGCGATAGGTGCCCGGCCTGTCGGCGCGGATGGTGATCTCGTTGATGCGCCCGGGAATGAGGTCCTGCTTCCCTGCGAGGCTCGGCACCCAGAACGAATGGATCACGTCGTCGCCCTGCAGCAGCAGGCGCACATTGCGTCCGGTCGGAATGTGAATTTCGTTCGCGCTGACGAAGCCCCGGGCCGGATCGGGGCCGAGATATTCGACGCTCCACCACCACTGCAATCCGCCGATGCGGATGGTGAGGTCGTCCTGCCCGGCGACGCTGATGTTGCGCGTGGTGAAGAAGCTCGCGACCGTGAAGCCGGCAATGATCACGGCGGTCAGGCCGACGCAGATACTCACGATCCAGCCGATGCGTCGCTCGCGCGGCGCCCTCAGGTCCAGCGGCGCCCGCCACGCCTCGCGGCGCCGCCAGAGCGCATGGATCATCGCGATCATCACCAGCGCCCAGATCACCGAGCACACCGCCACGATCAGAACGATGAGGTGCTTGAGGCTGATCGCCGATGCGCCGCGCGCGTCCAGGGCCGATTGCCAATTGCTGCAGCCTCCGAGCAGCAGCAGCGGTACGCTCGACAGCGCTGTTCTGATCCGGCGCGTCACGGCTGAGGCCCCTGATCGGGATGAACAGGCGTCGGTCCCTCATTGAAGAGGATCGCCGCCGGGGCGCGGTTCTCCGCGGGCCGCGTCTGCTTGTCGTCATTGCGCGACGGCGCGGCGGTCTTGGCCGAATAGGCGCCGATGGTCTGGACATAGCCGGCGAGCTGCCAGATCTGCTCGCTCGTCATCTTGTCTCTGAACGCCGGCATGCCGTGCGGCCGGCCATCACGGATCGAGGCGAAGATCGAGACGGTTTCGGGTCCGTAGTACCACCAGCCGTCGAGGAACGACGGGCCGATGCCGCCCTGGCCGTCACCATGACAGCCCTTGCAGCCGAACCAGGTGTAGAGCCGCTTGCCCTGGCTCAGATTGTAGGCATTGGTCTCATAGGGCCGATCGAGCGCGAAGTAGATCTGCGGCGGCGCGCCGCCGATCTTGTTCGGCATCAGCGCGATGCCGTCCAGCGCAGCGGCCGTCGGTGGATCGAGCCTAAGCTGCCGTTCCTCGCGTTGACAGCCGCACAGCGTCACGATGCACACTAAGCTCACGACGATCCGCATGGTGAGATCCATCAAAACGGAACGTACAATCCTTCCAGCGCGCGTCGGTTCCTATCGGGTTCCCGCGTCCGTCGCGTTGACATTGTCGGCGAGCATGTTGCGGACCGCCGCGCGAACCGCATCGAAACCGTTGACTTTGTGCATGAGAGCGATCTCGCCCTGCTGCTCATGGCGGATGGCGTGCGCCATGATGCGCAGGCGCGTGTCGCCACGACCGCGCCATTCCGCATCGGCCATTCGCACCGCCCCCGCATGGTGCAGACTCATCAAGCGGATGAAGGTGGCGTCAAACTGGTCGGGCGCGGCGTTGCGCGCCTCGGCCTGCTGCGCGTCGGTGAGATAGCCGGGCATCTCGGCGAGCTCCTGGGTCGAGCAGGCCGGCATTGCCGTTGCAAACCAGTTCTGCCACCACGCGTCGAAGATGCGGTTCTCGCCCGCTTGGCTTGCGACCATCAGGCGAGCGAGTGCCTTGAGCTGAGGATCCCGCGCGCGCTCCGCGCCGAGCCGGGCCAGCGCGATGCCCTGCCGATGATGCGCCGTCATGTGGCGCATATAGTGCTGATCGCCGGCGCGATCCGTTCCCATCCACGGCAGCTGATGACCGAGCGTGCCAAGCGCCGCGACGCTGCCGAGCGCCGCGACGACGGCGACGCCACCGATGGCCCACGCTTTGGCGAAGGTGACAGCGCTGGTCTGCGGCGCCGTCGCGAACGGAAAGCGCAGCCAGACGAACAGCGGGTACATCACGGCCGAGGAGGCGTGCACCAGCAGGCCGATCCAGTAGGGCTGCTGCAGCGTGAAGATCGGCTGGAAGAACGGAAACAGAGGCACCAGCACGAACCATTCGGACGCCGAGGTGAACACCGCCCAGGGCAGCGCCAGCGCGAGGATTGTGAGCGGACGCAAATCCGCCGTCCAGCGACCGAACAGGCCGAAGAACACCAGCGCCCAGGAGAAGTCGGCCCATTGATGAAACGCGATCCCGGAGATGATCGCGCCCCAGGACGGCTCCGAGCCGATGATGCCGTCGCGCAGCGGGATCGCGGCGACCGTCATCCAGTCGACCGCGGCGTCGCGGCCGAACTGAGCTGCCGCAAGCTGGCTGACGATGGTCGAAAAGGTGCTGCTGACCAGCCCGAGCTTGGCGGCGGCGATCCAGTTGGAATGAGCGGGCGGCATGAGCTGAGGTCGCACCTTCTGTGAGATGAGGTCGCGCCTCCAAGCGGAGAGAGGTTCATTGGTTCCATTCACGCTGACGTCGCTCCCACGCAGGTGTGGATCGTCAGGAACGATCGGCACGCGCTGCGATTGGGCGACATCACCAGCTCACGCGCGCACCCAGGAGACTCTCAATGGCATCATCAGGCCAGTTCGCAATCGTCACCGGCGCATCGACCGGCATCGGCCTCGAGCTCGCGCGCTGTTGCGCCGATGAAGGCTTCGATCTCCTGATTGCAGCCGACGAGCCGGAGATCGAGCGGGCGGCCGCGTCCTTGCGCGCCGACGGCGCCAAGGTCGAGGCCGTGCAAGCCGACCTCTCGACCAGTGAAGGCGTCGAGAAGCTGTATGCCGCGGCCAAGGGCCGTCCTGTCGACGCGCTGCTGGCCAATGCCGGCCGTGGTCTGGGCCATGCCTTTCTCGATCAGGATCTTGCCGATATCCGCCGCCTCATCAACACCAACGTGATGGGAACGGTGGAGCTGATCCACAAGGTCGGCAACCAGATGCGCAGCCGCAATGCCGGGCGCATCCTCATCACCGGATCGATCGCCGGCTTTACGCCCGGCAGCTTCCAGGCTGTCTACAATGCCAGCAAATCCTTCCTCAACTCGTTCTCCTTCGCGTTGCGCGAGGAGCTGAAGGACACCAAGATCACCGTGACCTGCCTGATGCCGGGGGCCACCGAGACCGACTTCTTCCGCCGCGCCGACATGATGGACACCAAGGTCGGCACCGAGAAAAAGGACGATGCCGGCGACGTTGCGCGCCAGGGATTCCAGGCAATGATGGACGGCGAGAGCGACGTCGTCACAGGGATGAAGAACAAGCTCCAGACCACGATCGCCAATGTCATGCCGGCGGAGACGCTGGCCAAGCAGCACCGCAAGATGGCCGAGCCGGGGACTGCCAAGGACTAGCGCCAGGCTAGCGGCGCGACCGCCACCAGCGCTGCGCGGCCGGACAAGCCAGGCCTGCTGCCATCAGCAGCGGGCCGACGCCGATCGGCACGAAGGTGATGATCGCCAGCGCAATTGCCCAGACGAGCGACCAGCCCAGTGTAAACAGGGCCTGGCCGGTATAGAGCGCGTGCTGCGGCGTGAACTCATAGGCTCGTATCCAACGAGTTGCCGCCGCGGCTATCTCCAATGCCTGGGACATGCTCAACCTGCCGTGAAGCGTTGCAGGCTCGCAGTGCGGCGCGCCGCCCGGGAGGCGCGCGCCTCGGCCTCGTTGAGCCAGCCGAGAAAGACCAATGCCGCGGCGAGTACGTAGGCGCCGCCAGCGGGAATCCACATGATCAATCCCGCGAGCTCCTGGTCCTGCATCAGGCTGAGGCCCCATCTCATCACGCCATCGGCGTGGGCCGGATAGAGCGGCCGCGGCGCGAAGATCATCAGCGCGCCAGGCAGGCCGCTGAGCACCGCGGTCGCAATGATCAGTAGCAACGCCGGGCCATGCGCCAGACGGCGGCGATGGCTGGGCACCGGCAGCACCACCGACCAGAACAGCAGCGCACTGACGAAGAAGCTGAAATGCTCGAGAATGTGCATGGCCTCATTCTGCAGCGCCCATTGATAGGGTCCCGGGGCGTGCCAGAGCACGAAGCTGCCGTTGAACAGTACGAACACCAGAAGAGGATGCATCAAAGCATGGACGGTGGAACCGAGACCGACTTTGTGCCAGAGCCGCACGATGCGCTTGCGGGCCGGTGAAGGACAAGCGCGCAGGAAGATGCTGACGCAGTCGCTGGCGACCAGCAGCGGCGGGGCGGCCAGCATCAGCAGCAGATGCTGCACCATGTGGGCCGAGAACAGGTCTGCGCTCATCGTATCCAGCGGAGACTCCAGCGCGACCAGAAGGACCAGCATGCCTGCGGCGAACGCCAGCGTGCGTCGCGTCGAGACCAGCTCGGTCCTGTTCTCACGCATGGCGCGGCCGATGCCCAGCGCATACAGGCCTGTCGCAAGCGCCATCGGCACGGCCGTCGGGGCTTCCAGCCTCCAGCCATGGCCGAAAACGAGCTCGGCGATGCCCGGCGGCGGACCCGTGCCATGCGCAGCCACGGGGGCGGGCAGGGCCGCCAGCGCCAATGGCAATAGCCGGCGGATGAGGCTCAGCTGCATGATTTGAGGATCCAGAGACTTGCCGAGTCCGATGCGACGGTGATGAAGAACAACGCGCTCGTCAGCAATCCCCAGGCGGCGAGGAAGCGCGTGCGGCCTTCGCCGGCCTCGATCATGGCTGCGCGATGCTCGGCCATTTCCTGCCGGCTCGTCTGCCAGGCGCTGTAGGCGATGAAGGCCGATGCGGCTGAGAGTGCGAGGCTGACGACATCGATCGCGATCAGGCCGCCCCACAACAGGTCGGGCCGGACAGGTGATTTCGGCATGTCGATCGGATAGCAGGCGTGGCTGGCGAGCGCGTAGTTGGCGAGGAGATGCAGCGACCAGCCGATCGGCGGCGCGACCAGCGCGGCCAGCAGCCAGCCGATGCCGAAGCGATGGCGATGCGGCGCGGGATGCCCGTGATGGACGGCGGTTTCGACGTCAGCCATGGCGCAGGCCCAGATAAGGCGTGATGTAGAGACTGAAGAACACGGTCAACCAGACGGCATCGACGAAGTGCCAGTAGATCGCGCCGATCGAGATCGGCGCGTCGCGGCCAGGGCCGAAATAGCCGAGCATGGACCAGATCGTGAGCGGAAACAGCATCAGCAGGCCGAGCACGACATGGCCCATGTGGAAGCCGGTGATGACGAAGAACAGCGAGCCATAGGGCCCGGAATTGTAGGAGAAGGATTTGGCCTTCCATTCCAGCACCTGGATGGTGACGAAGATGACGCCGAGCAGAAAGCCGGTGCCGAGGCCCGCGGCCTGCTTCAGGCGCGAACCCTGACGGCCGCCGCGCTCGCCATACCAGACCGCCACGCTGCTGATCAGCAGGATCACGGTGTTCGGTCCGGCGAGCTTGAAGGTCGGCATTTCAGCCGGCCACATCTCGCCGTGCGGCTGGATCGCGAAGTAGAAATAGCCGAACAGCAGATAGGCGAACAGCGAGGCTTCCGTGACGATGCCGGCGATGATGCCCCACCAGCCGACGGTGCGCGGGGTGACGCTGCCGATCGGAAGCTCCGTGCGCGGGACGGCGACGATGGTCATCTCACAGCCTCCGCTCGGCAAGTTGTGCGCGCGGCCACAGCCATATCAGCTGGAACAGGAGACCGATCAGCAAGGAGGCGATCACCAGCCACCACAGCTTCACGATCAACCCCGCGAACATCAGGGTGAGCGCCAACGCCAGCAGCAGCGGCATCAGCGAATCCTCGGGCATGCGCAGGATCGCCTCGGGCTGGCCGTCGAGCGTCGAGGTCGCCAGCGCCTCCTTGCCGTGGTCGAGCGGCAGGCCCTTGCCGAGGTCGGAGTGGAAGGGCGCCTCGTCGAGCCGGGTCTCCCACAGCGGCTCGCGGGTCGCGAGCGTCGGCAGGACCACGTAATTGTAGGGCGGCGGCGGGGAGGGCGTGGTCCATTCCAACGTGGCGGCGTCCCATGGATTGGGGCCGGCCTCCACGCCGTGGCGCAGGCTGAGCACGATGTTGATCAGGAACAGCAGGAAGCCGAAGGCGAACACGTAGGAGCCTATGGTCGTGATCAGGTTCAGCCAGTCCAGCCCCATGCCTTCGGGGAAGGTGTAGATCCGGCGGGGCATGCCGAGCAGGCCGGAGATGTGCATCGGAAAGAAGCCGACGTTGAAGCCGACGAACATCAACCAGAAATTCCAGCGCCCGAGCCGCTCGTCGAGCAGCTTGCCTGTGACCTTGGGAAACCAGAAATAGCTCGCGCCCATCACGGCAAACAGGTTCCAGCCGATCAGAACATAGTGGATGTGCGCGACGACGAAATAGGTGTCGGTCAGCTGCCAGTCGACCGGCACCGAACCGGTCATGAAGCCGGAGACGCCGCCGATCACGAACACGACGATGAACCCGGCGAAGAAATGAAAGGCGGTGTTGAGGACCGGCTGTCCGGTCCAGATCGTGGCGAGCCAGGCGAACGCCGACACGGCGCTCGGGATCACGATGATGATCGACACCGCGCTGAAGAAGCCGAGCGCGAGGCCCGGCAGGCCAGTCGCGAACATGTGGTGCAGCCAGACGCCGAAGCCGAGCACCATGGTGAGCACGGTGGCGAGTGCCACGGCGGTGTAGCCGACGAGCGGCCGGCGGCACAGCACCGGAAGCGCGTCCGAGACCAGGCTGATCGCCGGCAGCACGATCACGTACACCCAGGGATGGCCCCACATCCAGAACAGATGCTGCCAGAGCAGCGGTTGCCCGGTCGGCTGCTGGTAGAAATGCGTGCCGAACTGGCGGTCCATGTACAACAGGAAGAACGCGAGCGTGACGCTCGGCATCGCAAACAGATTGCCGACCGAGATCGTCAGCGTGCCCCAGCTCAGGATCGGCATCCGGTTGATCGACATGCCGGGTGCGCGCATGTGCAGAATGGTGACGACGAAGTTCAGCGAGCCCAAGGTGGTGGAGATGCCGAGCAGGATGTTGGACAGCGCGTAGAAGTCGATGTTGAGCCCGGGATTGAACGCCTTCGACGCATAGGGCACGTAGTTGAACCAGCCGGCGTTCGGCGCCGCGCCGAGCGCGAAGCCGACATAGAGGTAGATGCCCGACAGCACGAACAGCCAGTAGGTGAAGGCATTCAGCCGCGGCATCGCCATGTCGCGGGTGCCGATGACGAGCGGCTGCAGATAGACGCTGAAGCCGGTCAGGATCGGGAAGGCGTACCACAGGATCATGGTGGCGCCGTGCATCGTGAACAGCTCGTTGTACTGCTCGGGCGTCAGCACGGTGAGGTTCGGTTGGGACAGCTGGATGCGGAAGATCAGTGCCTCGATGCCGCCGACGATCAGGAAGATGAAGGCGGTCACGATATAGCGCAGCCCGATCTCCTTGTGATCGACCGAGGCCAGCCAGCCGATCACGCCGGGCTTTGTCTCCCACAGATGGCGCAGCTTCTCGGCCAGCGGCGAGGCATAGTCGCGCACCGCAAGCCGGGGGACGCGATCATATTCCGCGGCGGTCATCGGCGGCTCCCTATTTCAGCGTCTCGACATAGTGCCGGATCAAGGTGAGCTGCTCGCCCGACAGCGCCAGCCGCGGCATCCGATTGCCCGGCTTGATGTGCTGCGGATCGGCGATCCAGGCAGCGAGATTGCCGGTGGTGTTGGGCAGCGTGTCGGCGGCGATGGTACGCCGGCTCATGACATGGGTGAGGTCGGGCCCAAGGATGCCGCCGGCCCGGCTGCCGCGCACGGTGTGACAGATGCCGCAGCGGGTCGTGAACAGCCCTTCGCCGGACTGCGGCTCCGTCGCGTCGGTCGCATGCGCCGGCTGCAGCTGCTGTTGACGCCATTGCGCGTAGGCGTCGGGAGGTGAGGCGATCACCTCGAACGCCATGTGTGCGTGCTGCTGGCCGCAATATTCGCCGCATTGGCCGCGATAGACGCCTTCGCGGTCGGCCTGCAGCCAGGTCTGGTTCTCCTGGCCGGGGATGACGTCGGTCTTGCCCGCGAGCTTCGGCACCCAGAACGAATGGATCACGTCGGGCCCGCGCAGCTTGACCTCGACGATCTGTCCCACTGGAATGTGGATCTCGTTCGCGGTGGTGAATTCCTCCGACGGCTTGTCGGAGAGGTAGCGCACCTCCCACCACCATTGATGCGCCGTGATCTGCAGCCGCACGGCGGCGGGGCCCGGTTGCGGCCCCGTATGCGCCAGCGTGGCGAACGTCCAGACGGTGGTGAACACGAGCACGACAGTGGTGATGCCGACGCCGATCGTGATCCACGATGCGCCACCGTGCGGCCGCGCCACGGCCGCCTGGCCTGGCAGATCCGGCGCCGGCAGGCTCCGGCGGCGGAAGATGCCGCCGAGCAGCAGCGCGCTGACGATCACGATCACGAGGATCGACACGGCGGTCGAGAACCACAGCAGATGGGAGATCGATTGCGCGCGCGAGCCGTGCGTCCACCAGTAATCCAGCGGCGTCTCGGCCCGCGCGGCTGCGGGCGCAAGGACGGCGCCTGCGATCATGGCGCACGCGACAGCGCCTGCGACGCGGCCGGGCGAGGCTGCGCCGACCCGGCGCCTATCGTCCGACGACATCATCAAGGCTTCTGGCCCTGCTTGAACGTCGTCGTCGTTGCCCACGGATCGGCCGTCAGGCCCTTTTCGACCGGGACCTGCTCGATGGCCGGCGACAGCGGCGCGGCCGAGAAGGTGCGGCCCCATTCGGTCGTCGGCTCACTGCTGATCTTGCCGATGTAGCTGACGAGGTCCCAGATCATGGAGTCGGGCAGCATCGCGCCCCAGGCCGGCATGCCGTTGGGCCGGCCCTGATAGATCGAGAGATAAATGTTCGCCGGGCTCGATCCGTAGATGAAGACGTTGTTGCTCAGCGCCGGTCCCATCCCGCCACCGCCGTTGGGCGCGTGGCAGCCGACGCAGTTCATGCTGATGAAGGCGTTCATGCCGCGCTCGGCCGATTGCGGATCTCCGGCGGCGGGATTCTTGAGCTCAGGTGGTGAAGATAAGCCGCCGGGGACGAGATGGCTCACGGGCGTCTGCATCAGCGTCGTCGCCCGGCCGCCGGCGATGTCGGCACCGACCCCGGGGGCGGGCGCATCGGTCGGCGGGGCGGCGGCCGCCGGCGAGCCGAGCACAACAGCTCCAGCGGTCATCAGGA
>NZ_CAFI01000274.1 GCF_000239775.1 Bradyrhizobium sp. ORS 375 | reverse complement strand
GAATGACACCGTCGACGGCTGAGCCGCGTAGCCGGATGAGCGAACGCCTGGGCCTGAAGGGCGCAGGCGGCAGCGACATCCGGGTTCATCGCAACCACCCGCGAGACCCCCGCATGTCGCCCCCGCCGTCGCTCTGCCGAGCGCCGACGGCGGCTCATGGCGGGCTACGGGACCGTCATCGCCGCCCCCGAACCGATCGTCGATCTCCCGTGGTTTCCCCCGCCCGCCCTATTGACCGGAACGGACCCACCCCCTACACAGCGCCCACGACAGGATGCGGCCCAGAGGCCGGGGTTTGACCGCCTCGTTCCCCATGCCGCAGTGAACCACAGCCCCGCCGCAAGCGTTCTGATGGTCACCTGCCGACGATCCGGACAGTGACGGTTGAAGCCGTCACACCGCTTCCCTGGGAGCGAGCGCGTAGCTCAGCCGGTAGAGCACGTGACTTTTAATCATGGGGTCCCGGGTTCGAGTCCCGGCGCGCTCACCAGCAACCATCTGCAACCTGGCCTTCCTGATTCCGCCACGACCTCGGCGTAAGCCGACCGTCGGCGCATGTTCCTTTACCGGAACTCCGGATCATGCTACCAAACGCACCTCAAGGGGCATAAGTGGCCGGCAAGGCCCTCAGGTTGTAATGTGGAGTTGGGGCGTGGTCGATTGGTCGCAAATGGATGATGACGAGCGATACCGGCAGGCCTATCGCTGCGATCCGGAAAGCAGCATCAAGCCGACCGTCACCGGCGACTGCGGCAAGAATCACAAGACCCTCGACGAATGGCGGCAGTGCTTCGCCTGCGATGCAGCCGAGCGACGCCGCATCGCGGGCGATGTCTCCGGGCTGCATCTAACCGCTGAGCAGATCGCCGCCCTGACCGCAGCCGGCGCCAGCGGAGCGGTCGAGCCAGCCCGACAGCCCCGCGCCGCGCGGCCCGATGCGCAAGCTGGCTCGCCGCTGAAGGCCATCGACGCCAAGACGTAGCCAGGGCAGGCGCGGAGATCGATCGCGAGGCCTCCGCTGGGATTCACGCCGGTGTCGCTCAAGGAGATCAAGGCGCGGCTGCGACGCTACCGCTGCGGACAGAGCCTGACCCGACTTCGCAGTCGGAGCGGTGAAGCGAACACACCCTGCTAGGGTGTGCACAACAGCTCTATATACCGTCAAAAGAGAAATAGCCCGATTGAGTTCCCGTAAAGGTTGCGATTGGATGCGCACCTCTGGGGGGCTGAAATGAGACATTGGGCATCTCTGCTGCTGTGCAGCCTGCTCGCCGGGTGCGTCAGCACTGGCGAGACGATCTCGTTTCGGGCCTCGAACCCACAGCAGCAATCGCTGATGCGCGACGGCCAGCCAGCCCTGGTCTCGCGTCAGAAGACGTCGCTGGTGCTGGTGCGCCCGGCATCGCGCCAGCTCCAGCGCAACGGCCGGCCCGTCTTCGTCGTCGCCATCAACAATCTCAGCCGCCAGCCGGTCGAGTTTCGCGTCGCCCAGGTCGAGGCCGTGCAGCATGCCGCAGGCTCCGACTTCGAGATGAAGGTCGTGACCTACGAGATGCTGGTCCAGGAGGAGCGCAACCGGCAGGTCGCCGCCGCCGTGCTGACGGGGCTTGCCGCCGGCGCCAACGCGATGAGCGCGTCCCAGGCCGGCCGCGGCACCTACACCACGCCGAGCGGCCGTACCGGCACCTTCTACAGCCCGACCGCCGCCGCCATCGCGCAGAACAACGCCGCGATTCAGAACGAGGCGATGATCTCCGCGACCATCGAGACCGGCCAGCGCAACATGGCGATGCTGGAGCAGGCGGTGATCAAGGACAACACTTTGATGCCGAGCGAGTGGTACGGTGGGCAGCTGCACCTGGCGCCACCGACAGATCAGGCCGGGGCGGCGAAGACGTATACGATCGTGATCACCGTGGGGACCGACCGACATGTGGTCGAGGTGTCGCAGGCGCCTGCGGGGGTGTGAGATTCGCGCTCGGAATTTGCGTGCGGTCGCATCAAAGTGCCAAGAAAGCGGGACGCATTCCCACGGATTATGTGCAATCCAGCACCGTCACCGCAACTACCACGACCGAGAGGCCGGCGCTTTTCTGAGTTAATGGAAGCCTGAGCGATGTTTTGCACGTCGCGTGCCACAAGAACGCCCGTAAAGCCCGCAGTCTTGACCGCGCTACCCTGTATCATGGCGGGCATTCAGTACCCGATAGGAACGCCGGTTAGTGGCTGTTAGACCGTCACCGCAGCTGTTCCGTGACGTGCCGCGGTCCCCACTGTCGCCGAATGGTGAACGTTCCGATTGATCGGCTTCCGCCTGATTGGCCTTGGCTTCGCGTCTATTCGGCGATGCGCTGCCCGAATTGCCGTGCCCGGGGACGAGTGAACATCACTCCGAATTGGCGTGATGCTAAGCCGACACCGTATGATCCCGGGGCGCACCGTCTGAATCTCTGCAAAACGCGAAAGTCCTCGTCGTCGCTGTTCACATCGTCGCGAAAACGCGGGAAAACCTTCCGCTGACATAGAACGACTCTACTCCCCTCCCAAGCGAACCGTCTAGAACGGGGCTGTGACCACAATCGCAGTTATCAATTAGGAGGCATCAGATTGACTGAGGTGGCGTCGTTCAAACATACGTTGAGATTGGGCCATAACGGCTGGCAGGCAACGTTCCTCAGAAAGCATCGTACTCACGCTGACGACTTCGAGATTTATTACGGCCCCGATGTCTTTAGCAACAAACAGGCGGCTATCGATTGGATCGAGAGGAAGTACGTGGCGAATGGCGCTGCACCACCCATGGCCTATGGCGACGATGAACAAGGATTAACTATAGAAACGGGACGCAAATATGAACATGATCAATCCTGAGGATCGCACTACCGCACTGGGATTGTTCAACTACGCTCGCTCCTACTGGCGCTCTGCTGAGCAGCTGCGGGCTTCCAAACCTGACGTCTCACACCCGGACGCGCCGATACTCTTCCTCTTTTACCACTCAATCGAACTGTACATGAAGGCGCACGTCCGCAACGAAGGCTTCGACCTGCAGCAATTGAAAGAAATATCGCACAATATTCTGAAAGCTGGACGCGCAGCACATCAGAAAGGTCTGCAACTCACGGACGATGATTTTATGCTTCTAACCACAATAAACTCAGACGATAACGTTGTCAGAAGTCGCTACATCACCACAGGCGCTCACACGCGGCCCGAAGAATATGCCCTATCGGATTTCTGTAAGTACTTAGATGGCGCGGTTTCGGATAATCTGATCTCGCATGGCGTAACCGTGCATCGGAAGAATTTCGGTGCTGTACCAGTTAGTTCTAGCAGCGTACCTGTTGATGATTGGTTGGCGGAAGAGGTCGACTCGCTAAGCGACAAAGAGCGGAACATTCTGGCGTTCCTGCTCCACCATAATCAGCGCATGTTCACATGCGCCTTTGACTACGGCCATGCCGCAACCTTAGTCGCGCGCGGCATCATCAGAGCAGCGGTACAACCCGGCCAGGCCTTCGATCCGGAGAACATGCCAGCTGAGTTGCCCCTAGAGGTCTGGCGTTGGCTTCGTCCGCGGCGAGAACAATTCCCCTACACGGGGACCGAAAACGACCCGTTCCCGTGGCGTAAGGCCTGGTTCGAATAGGCTCATTGTCACTGGGATTATCGTGTCTCACTTGAGGGGTGCAGTCCAGCACTCTCACTAGCGTGCAATCCAGCAGAAACGTGGGGGGCGTCGAAATCCGACGTAAATGCCGTCCCGGCGTTCAAACAGTTGAATTTTCTCGTAGACGCGTTCGTTCTCCGCCACGCGCGCGGCGGCGCGTTCTTTCATCACTTGGACAGCTTGGCGCAGAGACTTCGAGATTCGTTTGATCGACGGCAGCATGTTGGCGATTGCAGTGACAGCGATGGACTACCCCCTCAGTGAGACAGACAAAGTTGGGAGTTACGGTGAAGCTGTCACCTTCACTCCCACACTAACTCTCCAAGTTTGCAACTGCCGTCATCACCGGTGGACAACAGCTCCGTCCCGTCCATCACCTCCCTGCGGCATCAGCCTCCAACACCACCTTCGCGACCGGATAGCGCCAGTCGTTCTTCGAGTTGTCGGCGGCGGCGTCGATGCCTGCCACGATGACGGCGCCAAGGATGCCGCCGTTGACGCCGCTGGCCAAGCGCGCCTGGCGCGTGGAATCGAACGGCGCGACCGTGATCATCCGCTTTTGATAGCCGGGCTTTTGGCAGGTCACGGCCAGCGTGCTCGACTGGCCGCGATAGAGCGGCACGCGCACCTTGGCGGGGCTCGTCATGGTCGCCGTGAAGCCAGAGGCTTCCAGTGAGCAGGAGGCCCCGGCCATCTCGACCTCGCCTCCGCCCTCGGGATTGTGGAACGTCCGCACCTCCACGAGCTGGTCACCCGCGAACTCCGGCACGCTTGCGTCGGTTCGGCGCTTCCCCTCGTAGACATCGATCCCGCGGCTGCCCGTGGTCGATCTGATGTCGGTCACGTTGTTGACCGCAAGCGGCGCAGCACAGCCGCCAAGACACGCCGCTCCAAGGAGGGCCAGCCAGCTGGCCATCCAACGCAAACTGTTCATTTGAGCCCCCACAGCACCCCTACTGTCGTCGACCGCAGGGGTAGCAGGGGCCGATCTGGGGAACAATAGCCGCAACCTCAGGGGGAATAGAACAACTAACAAAAAGCCGCCTACGTTGCGGACCGGACACAGTCGCTGCCGTCCAGCGCACGTGATGCTCGCGCTGGTTGCAGTGACCGACAGAGCTTGATGGGCAGAGACCGGACATGGTGCGACGGCGCTGCGCCTCCCCGCAGCATTGCTGTGAGGATGCGCGGACAAACTCATTTCATCAGGCCGCGCAAGGCGATCACCCCTGTCCAGTCATCGGCGCAGAAATATTCCACTTCACTTTTTCCGAATTTCATGATTGATTGTCGCCATCCCGTACTCCTCGAGAGGGGCGGATCGCGATCGTCACGGACGTTGGGTGCGGGGAGCGGTGGCCGCGGCTGTCTGCAGCGCGCTGATGCGCGCGGACGAACATTCGGTCGCGGACGTGAAATCGCGTGGTCCTGGCGCCCCGAAGCTGGCGCCAAGCCCTGGGGATGATGACCCCTGCGGGCGACGGTGGCTATCAAGCCGGACACCGGGGAGATCGCGTATAAGCGTGAAGACCATCGCGCGGGGAATGCCGGG
>NZ_CAFI01000275.1 GCF_000239775.1 Bradyrhizobium sp. ORS 375 | reverse complement strand
ACCGAGGGGATGGCTGGCGAGGAACGTGGAGCAACAGCCCTCGCCTCCCTCCGCACCGCCTCCGACAACTTCTTTATCCGCTCCTCGTCGCGGTCGATCCAGCGGAAGCCGTCGATCTGGCGGAAGCCGAGGCGGACGGCGCAATACTTCCCATTCGTCTCCTCCAGCGTGTTGTCGGCGAAGCTGTGGGACACGTCGATGTCGCGGATCTCGACGCCGTTCTTGCGGGCATCGCCGACGATCTGCGCCGGCGCATAGAAGCCCATCGGCTGCGAGTTCAACAGCGCACAGCAGAACGCATCCGGATGAAAGTATTTCAGCCAGGACGAGACATAGACGAGCTGCGCGAAGCTCGCGGCATGGCTTTCCGGAAAGCCGTAAGAGCCAAAGCCCTTGATCTGGTCGAAACAGCTCTTGGCGAAGGCCGGATCATAGCCGCGCGCGATCATGTTCGAGACCATCTTCTCCTCGTAGGAGCCGATGGTGCCGACGTTGCGGAACGTCGCCATGGCGCGGCGCAGGCCGTTCGCCTCCTCCGGCGAGAACTTTGCGGCCTCGATCGCGATCCGCATCGCCTGCTCCTGGAACAAGGGCACGCCGAGCGTCTTATGCAGGACCTTGTAGAGTTCATCCGCCGGGCCATGATCAGGCGATGGCGAAGGGTATGTCACCTTCTCCAGCTTGTTGCGACGGCGCAAGTATGGATGCACCATGTCTCCCTGGATCGGACCGGGCCGGACGATCGCGACCTCGATGACGAGATCGTAGAAGGTGCGCGGCTTGAGCCGCGGCAGCATGTTCATCTGCGCCCGGCTCTCGACCTGGAACACGCCGAGCGACTCGCCCCGCTGCAGCATCTGATAGACTTCGTTGTCGTCCTCCGACTTGATGTCGGAGAGCACGTAGCGCCTGCCCTTGTGGTCGGCGATCAGGTCGAAACTCTTGCGGATGCAGGTCAGCATGCCCAGCGCGAGCACGTCGACCTTCATCATGCTGAGCGCGTCGACGTCGTCCTTGTCCCATTCGATGAAGGTGCGGTCGTCCATCGCGGCGTTGCCGATCGGCACGTAGCTGTCGAGCCGGTCCTGCGTCAGCACGTAGCCGCCGACATGCTGCGACAGATGGCGCGGAAAGGTGATCAGCTCCGAGGCGAGCTCCACGGCGCGGCGGATCATCGGATTTTGGGGATCGAGCCCGGCCTGGCGCACCTGCATGTCGGACAGGCCGTCGCCCCAGCTGCCCCACACGGTATCGGCGAGCACGGAGGTGACGTCCTCGGTCAGGCCCAGCGCCTTGCCGACGTCGCGGATGGCGCTGCGCGGGCGATAATGGATGACGGTGGCGATGATCGCCGCGCGGTGGCGGCCATAGCGGCGATAGACATATTGCATCACCTCCTCGCGCCGCGAATGCTCGAAATCGACGTCGATATCCGGTGGCTCCAGCCGCTCCTTGGAGATGAAGCGCTCGAACAGCAAATCGATCTTGGTCGGATCGACCGAGGTGATGCCGAGCACGTAGCACACGGCCGAATTCGCCGCGGAGCCGCGGCCCTGGCACAGGATGCCCTGGCTGCGCGCGTAGCGCACGATGTCGTGGACGGTGAGGAAATAATGCGCGTAGTTGAGTTCGGCGATCAGCGCCAGCTCCTTGTTGAGGACGGCGCGTAGCCTGTCGTCCAGATGGTCGCCAAAATAGGTCTTTGCGCCTGCCCAGGTCAGGTCCTCCAGATGGCCCTGCGCGGTCTTGCCGGGCGGCACCGGCTCGTCGGGATATTGGTATTTGAGCTGGTCGAGCGAGAAGCTGATGCGGTCGGTGAAGCGCAGGGTCTCGGCAATCGCATCGGGATGATCGCGGAACAGCCGTGCCATCTCATGGCCCGGCTTGAGATGGCGCTCGGCATTGGCCTGGAGCCTTCGGCCGATGCTCTCGATCGAGGCCTTTTCGCGGATGCAGGTCAGCACGTCCTGCAGCATGCGCTGCTGCGGATGGTGATACAGCACGTCGTTGGTGGCGATCAGCGGCACCTTGGCCGAGGCCGCGAGACGCGCCAGCCGCGCCAGCCGACGGCGGTCGTCGCCGCGGTACAGCAGGCTGCCGGCGAGCCACACGCCTTCGGCGGGGCTGTCTTTCAGACGAGCAAGGATGTTGCCGAGGGCGTCCTCGTCGAAGCGATGCGGCGGCATCAGAACCAGGAGCTGGCCGTCGATGAAATCGAACAGGTCTGCGAAGGTCAGACGGCAATCGCCCTTGGCGACCTTGTCGGCATCGCTGCCGCGCTTGCCGCGGGTGAGCAACTGGCACAGCCGGCCGTAAGCCGCGCGGTCGCGCGGATAGACCAGGATGTCTGGCGTGCCGCAGGTGAAGACGAGCCGTGCGCCGTAGAGCAGCTTCGGCCTGTAGCTCAGACGGTCGTTGTTCAGCTCGCTATAGGCGCGCACGATGCCGGCGAGCGTGTTGTGGTCGGCGATGCCGATGGCGACGAGGCCATCATCGGCGGCCTGGTGCACATAGGCCTGCGGATGCGAGCCGCCGTGCAGGAAAGAGAAATTGGTGGTGACGCCGATCTCGGCATAGGGGATGGGAGTCATGGCGCGGCCACGGAGATTAGGGCGGCGCAATGCCCATGCGATGCGAAAGACAGCCACTCACCAAGCGGCTTGCACAGTTGCCCACCCTCCCCTGGAGGGGGAGGGTCGACGCGCGCACAGCGCGCGGCGGGGTGGGGTGAGCCCAGCAAGCGGTGGTCATGGCGTGGACTCATCGTAACGACAAGCGTCTCCGCTCCAATCGGCACCGCGTGCGCGGATGGTCTGTCACCCCACCCCGGCTCGCATGCGCGCATGCGAGCCGACCCTCCCCCCCCAGGGGAGGGTGAGCAGCGCGCTTGCCGTAGGACCACCCTGCCCCTCATGCGAACAGGCCATGCATGTACCAGAGGGGCTGAACCGGCGGGCCGTTCGGCGGCTGCTCGAACTCGCGATCATACAGGCCGTCGCGGTATAGCCAGAAGCGCAGGCCGTGTTCGTCTTCGACACGGAAATAGTCGCGCGTCAGGCCCTGGCCGTCGGGGCGCCACCATTCCATGGCGATGCGTTCCGGGCCTTCGGCGCGCACGACCGCATGCGCGGCGCGGCGCCAGACGAAGCGGGCGGGCGGGCCGTCGGGAACGCCGGCGATCACCTGGATGGCCTCGGGACGCGCGAACAGCCGCAAGGGACGCAGCGGCGGCTCGCCGTCGGTGCGCTCGGGCC
>NZ_CAFI01000276.1 GCF_000239775.1 Bradyrhizobium sp. ORS 375 | reverse complement strand
TAAGAGGGCCGCAACATCCTGTGCGACAACTCGCACCTGTTGCTGGCGAGGCTGTCGCACCCTCACAACTCACAGCTGCTTGTCGCTCTCGCCTCATTCTGAAACTTTCCTGCAGGCCGCTCCGCCCCACTGCTGCCCGCATGATCAGCACCTTGAGGCCTGCTGAACAGGATGCCGCGATGAACCTCGACGTCAGGGAAATGGAACTCGCCGAAACCTCGCTGGTCATCGACTACTTCTATTCATCCAGCATCGAGCAACTCGACCTGATGGGCATCGACCCCACGCGCATGCCGACCAGGCCGGTGTGGGCCGGCCTGTTCAAGACGCTGTACGAGCTGCCGCTCTCGGAGCGCGCTGCGCTGCTCGTGATCTGGCGGCTCGACGGCCGCCCCATCGGCTTCTCCAGCTGCGACCGCATCGTATTCGGCAACCGCGCCCACATGCATCTCCACGTCACCGAGCCCGAGCTGCGCGGTCGCGGCTTGGGCACCGAATGTATCAGCCGCAGCATCGATCTGTATTTCGAGCGCCTCCGGCTCAAGCAACTGTTCTGCGAGCCGCACGCCTACAACACCGCGCCCAACCGCGCGCTGCAGAAGGCCGGCTTTCGCTATCTGAAGACCTACAAGACGGTGCCTGGACCGATGAACTACCACCAGGCGGTGACGCGCTGGTTGTTCGAGCGGTGAGGGCGCGCCCGCCCGCCACAGCGGTTCATTGCACCAGCGCATCATCTCGCCAAAGATGGCCAGCTTTCTCCGTCATTCCGGGGCATTCGCGCGCAAAATGGCGCAGCCATTTTGAAGCAGCGCGAATGAGCCCGGAATCCATAATCACAGGCAGAGTTGTGTCGAAGATGAGCGCCACACCGATCCCGTCCCTCATCGGCAGTCGTGGCTATGGATTCCGGGCTCGCGCTTCGCGCGCCCCGGAATGACGCGGGGAGAGAGTACCAGTGTCGTCCCGGCCTTGAGCCGGGACCCATAACCACCGCCGTGAGTTGTTGCGCAAGCTGGAGCGGCGTTCTTCGTCATCACACCCGCTTGTGAGTATGGGTCCCGGCTCAAGGCCGGGACGACAGCGGTGGGCGTGGCCGGCGCTCGCGAAACTCAAATTGCCCGTCGCGTTACCATGTCGCAGTCATCACGCCTTGTGTCGTCGGGCAAATCGGGTCGATGTTTCCGCCCGTCCCGCCTCACTGAAGAGGGACGCTTCGCGGTCGTCACGAACGTGGAGGCGGGATGCGGTGGACGCGGCGTGGCGCAGTGGGCCAATGGGCTCGCGGACGAACGTCATGGCGCGGACGGTCAAGTCGCATGGTCCTGACATCCCGATGCTGATGCCAAGCCGGCGGTGATGATCCGCTGGTGACGGGGGCAACAAAGCCCGGTCCCCGGGGAGAGTGCGAAGCAGCCGTTAAAACCATCGCGCAGGGAGGGCCGGGTCTTGTCCGGCTGAACCTGTGGTACCTGCCGCCTGCATTTTTTTCCGCAGGCGGGCCACGGGCCTCAGTCGGGGCCCGGCCTTCCCTGCGCCCTCTGATGGAAGAGGGTGAGAGAGAAGATCAATGCTCGGACGCGAAACGCGGGCGCGAGGATGATGAACTGTATCTACAAACTCAGTCGACGTAAGTGTACCCCGCTCTATCCACGTCATTGCGAGCCAACGGGTCCGCGCGAAGCGCGGCCCGATGACAGGCTCCGCGAAGCAATCCAGAGTCCCGCCCACCACCCTGGATTGCTTCGCTGCGCTCGCAATGACGGTGTGCGTGTCGAGCGACGGCGCCCGACAACTCACCCACACATCGCGGTCTGCATCCACACCCTACAACGGCAGCTGCCCATATTCGCGATTGGCGAGGCTGGCCTCTTCCAGATCCAGATCCCGCTCGATGCGGCGGCGGGTTTCGTCGGTGATCTGGCCGTCGCGGAGCATGGCATGAATGGTCTTGCGCTCGACGCCGATCAGTTCTCGGGTCAGCTCGATGCCGAGCGCGGACGCCTCGTCGGGATTGAGGCTCTCCGGCAGCTGATTGACGCGCACCTCGTGCCGGGCGCGCAGCAGCCGGACCACCTCGTCGGACAGATCGCGATCATTGGTCATCGTCTCCAGCGATTGCAGCGCGCGGTCGAGCACCTCGCGCCGCGCCGCGATCTCCTGCTCGTGCTCGCGGACATGTTCGGCGCGTCCGGTGCGGCCGACGCCGAGCCAGCGCACGACCAGCGGCAAGGTCAGGCCGAGCCCGATCAAAGTGAAGAAGATCACACCGAAGGCGACGAACAGGATCTCGTCGCGATAGGGAAACGCATCGCCGGTCGAGAGCGTCAGCGGCAATGCCAGCGCGGTCGCCAGCGACACCGTGCCGCGCACGCCGGTGAAGCCGATGATGAAGGTCTGCTGCCACGGCGGCAGCGGGTCGCGGGCGCGCAGCGAGCGGCTCAGCGCGCGAGGAATGATGGTCGCCGGGAACGTCCAGGCGAAGCGCGCGATCACGACGATGGCGACCACCAGCGCTGTCGCGATCAGGATGTCGTCGAGCGGAAACACCTTCGACTTCTCGTAGATCAGCCGCATCTGGAAGCCGGTCAGCAGGAACAGCATGCCTTCGATCAGATAGACCACGAGGTCCCAGAAGAACACGCCCTGCAGGCGGGTCGCGGAGGAGATCCAGAGCGGGCCGTTCCAGCTCATGTAGAGGCCGCAGGCCACTGTCGCGATCACGCCGGAGCCGCCGAGATGCTCGGGGATCCAATAGGCGAGATAGGGCGTCAGCAGCGACAGCGTGATCTCGACCTGCGGGTCGCGCGCATAGTGACGAGCGCGCAGCATCAGCCAGCCGACGCCGATGCCGAAGGCGATCTCGCCAACCACGATCGCGGCGAACTCGCCGGCAGCGACGGGAAAGGAAAACGTACCGGTCATGATCGCCGCCACCGCGAAGCGGTACAGGATCAGCGCCGTCGCATCGTTGGCCAGGCCCTCGCCTTCGAGGATGACCATCACCCGGCGCGGCAGATGCAGCCGACGGGCGATCGCGAGCGGTGCGACGACGTCGGGCGGCGCCACGATTGCGCCGAGCAGGAAGCCGAGGCTCCACGGCAGGCCGAGAAGAAAGTGCGTCGCGACCGCAACCATGGAGGCAGTGAAGATCACGCAGCCGACCGCCAGCAGCACGATCGGCCGCAAATTGCGCTTGAACTCGCGCCAGCTCATCGCGACGCTGGAGGAGTAGATCAGCGGCGGCAGCACCACCAGCAGCACCAGCTCCGGCGGCAGCGCGAAGGCCGGCATGCTCGGCACGAAGGCGAGAGCGATGCCGGCGAGCATCAACAGGATCGCCGGCGCCAGGTTGGTCCGGCGTGCAACAAGCGCGGTTCCCGCCAGCACGGCCAGCAGGATCAGGAATATCTGAAAGTGAGCTTCCATCGGAAACGGCCGGGCGTCGCTGCGCCGGGCTCAGTCCCTGAGGTCGTAGCGGTAGGACTTGGAGACGATCTGCCAGCCGTCCTTGAGCTTCATCGCGACGAGATAATCGGTGAAATAGCGCGGCGGCAGCTGGCAGCGCACCTTGATGAAAGCGGTCTTGTCGTCGGAGCGGTCGATGGTGACGATGAAGTCCTCACGCGGCTTGCCCTCGCCCTTGGCCGACGGGCGCTTGCGCACCCAGGCCAGCCAATCTGGGACGGTCAAGATCTTCAGCTCGCCATTCTCGACCCAGCGCAAATCGGCGCTCGGATGGAACACCGCGCCAAGCTTGTCGGCATCGCCCTCATAGAGCGCATCGAAATAACCCTGGACGACGGATTCGACGGTGGATCGGTCTGCGCTCATGGGCTGCTCCTTGGCGGCTCCTTCGGGAACCCGGACAAACTGGCATCGCATTTTCGATGCAAATCCGGGCTTGGCAAGCCATGAACTGCAACCGATGCTGGGTCGACAGAAATAGTGTGGCCAAAGCGGGCGCTCCGGGCATAAAGGCTGCGTGATCCCGATCACAACGCAAATGGGTAGCCACCTGGTACGCAGAGCCGGCAGGTTTCCCAGGGCTATGGGGTAGGTACGATGTCGTGGTCAGTTCGATTGGGCGGTTACATCCTCGCGGCAGCGCTGCTGCTGGTCGGTCACCCCGCGCTCGCCGAGAAGCGCGTCGCGCTGGTCATCGGCAATTCCGCCTATCAGAACGTACCGCAGCTGGCGAACCCCGCCAATGACGGTGCGGTGATGACCCAGACCTTCAAGAGCGCCGGCTTCGACGTGGTCGATTACCGGCGCGATCTCACCGCACGGGAGACACGGCGGGCGCTGCGCGATTTCGCCGACGTGGCCCGCGATGCCGACATCGCCGTGGTCTATTATGCCGGTCACGGCATGGAGGTCGAAGGCTCGAATTACCTGATCCCGATCGATGCCCGGCTCGAGCGCGATACCGACGTCTATGACGAGACGCTGTCGCTCGACCGCATCCTGGTCGCCGTCGAGCCGGCCAAGAAGCTGCGGCTCGTCATTCTCGATGCCTGCCGCGACAATCCCTTTACCCGCAACATGCAGCGGACGGTGGCGACCCGCAGCCTCGGCCGCGGCCTCGCCAAGGTCGAGCCGACCAGCCCGAACACGCTGATCGCCTATTCGGCCAAGGCCGGCTCCACCGCGCAGGATGGCGACGGCAAGAACTCGCCGTTCACGCTGGCGCTGTCGCGGCACATCGCGACCCCCGGCCTCGATGTCCGCAAGGCGTTCGGCTTCGTCCGCGACGAGGTGCTGAAGTCGACCAGCAATCGCCAGGAGCCGTTCGTGTACGGCTCGCTCGGCGGCGAGGACGTGCCGCTGGTGCCCGGCGTGCCGCGCGTCGTCACGCAGATGCCGGTGGCGCCGCCGCCCGCGGCCAATCCGCAGGCCGACATCCGCCGCGACTACGAGCTGGCGATGCAGGTCGGCAACAAGGGCGCGCTGAACGCTTTCCTGGCGCAGTATCCCGACGGCTTCTATGCCAGCCTCGCCAAGCTGCAGCTTGAGAAGCTCACGGCCGAGGAGAACCGCGCCGCGGCCGCTGAGAAGGCGCGCGCAACGGAGGCCGAGCGGGCACGGCTCGCGGCGGAAGGTGCGCGCAAGGATACGCTCGCCAAGGCGGAGGCCGAGGCCAAGGCGGCCGAGCAGGCACGCATTGCCGCAGAGAAGGCCACGCAGCTCGCGCAGCAGCAGGCGGCGGACGCTGAGAAGAAGCGTCAGGAGCAGCAGCTCGCGGCGGCCGACAATCCGCGCGCCGCGACCTCGCCGGCGGCTGTCCCGCAGCAGGGCCCGCAGGTCGCCTCGCTCACCCCGGCGTCGCAGCCGGCTGATCTGGCCAAATCCGTGCAGCTCGAGCTGCGCCGTGTCGGCTGCCTTACCGAGGAGGCCGACGGCGATTGGGGATCGGCCTCACGCCGCTCGTTGTCGCAGTTCAACCGCTATGCTGGCACCAAGCTCGATATCCAGGCGGCGTCGGCCGACGCGCTCGAGACGATCAAGCTGAAGCAGGCCCGAGTCTGCCCGCTGGTCTGCCAGCACGGCTACAAGTCGGACGGCGACCGCTGCACCCGCATCGTCTGCGCGGAGGGCTCATTCGTGAACGACGACAACGAATGCGAGAAGCGGCGTGAGAGGAAGCCGGTCGCCAAGCGCGACAGCCGCGACGAGGAGGACGTGCCGTCGCGCCGCCGCGCCCGTGCGATCCCCGAGCCGAGCATGCCGATGCCGGCGCCGAATGTCGGCGTGGGCGTCGGGATCGGTGTCGGCGGTGGCGGCCTTGGCGTCGGCGTCGGGATGGCGCCAAGCATTGCTCCTCCCCGGCCGCAGGCCCAGGCACGACCCAAGCCGTCGTCGGGCCAGGTCTATTGCGACGCCTATCTGTGCCGTCCCGTGAGGCAGGGCTGCCGGCTCGAATACCGCGGCGGCGGCGGCCCGGCCAACAACGCCAGCGTCGAGGTCTGCAATTGATCAGGATGAGATCGCGCTGGCGGCGATGTTGACCATCAGGGCGACGAGAGCGGTGTTGTAGACGAACGAGATGATGCCGTGGACGGTCGCGGTGCGGCGGATGATCTTGTCGGTGATGCCGACGTCGGAGACCTGGGCGGTCATGCCGATGATGAAGGAGAAGTAGACGAAATCCCAGTAGTCGGCGTGCTCGTCCTTGTCGCCGCTCGGGAATTGCAGGCCGCCCGGCTTGGCGCCGCGGTAGTAGTCGTGGGCGTAGTGCAAAGCGAAGGTCGCATGCACCGCGGCCCAGGACAGCGAGACCGTGAGCAGCGCCAGTGTCAGCGCCGGCGCGTCCCGCTTGGAGGCGCCGAGCTCGAATACGATCGCGGCGATGCTGGCGAAGGCGCCGAGCGCGGTGACCAGCAGGATCACGAAGCGGCCGTCGTCCTGCATGACGGCCTTGCGGCGGATGTGCTGGTGCTCGCTGCGCAACATCATCACCGCGACCAGCACGAGGTAGAGCGTGGTGAAGATGTCCCAGCTGATCAGGAGTCGCGTGATCAGCCGCAGTGCCGAGGGGAGCAGAAAGAACGCCAGGGCGGCGACGCCCAGCGACATGAAGGTGCGGGGACGCGCGTAGATGATGCGCAAGCCACGCGGCAGGCGCGCAAAGCGCGCCAGCGCCGGATCGTCAGGATGAAGTCCGGTCAACCGCGCGGTCTCGGCTCAGCTCTTGCGCTCGGCGACGAAATGCGCGGTGGCGCGCAGCACGTCGCCCTTGGCGCCGAAGATCGACAGCGCGGCGTCGCCGCGGGCGAGCAGATCGCGGACGCGCTGCTTGGCGCCGGCGATGCCGAGCTGGGTGACGAAGGTGGTCTTGCCAAGCTCGGCGTCGGCGCCGGCCGGCTTGCCCAGCGTCGCCGCATCGCCCTCGACGTCGAGCAGATCGTCGGCGATCTGGAAGGCCTCACCGAGCGCGCGGCCGTAATCGTCGAGCGCCTGGTACTCGGCGGGCGAGGCCTGGCCGAGCAGGGCGCCGGCGATGCAGCCGAAGCGGAGCAGGGCGCCGGTCTTCATCTGCTGCACGCGGGCGACGTCGACCGGATCACGATCGCCGAACCGGCCCTCGCCGGCGAGGTCGAGGATCTGGCCGCCGGCCATGCCGCCGACACCGGCGCAGCGGGCGAGCGCCCGGGTCAGCGCCAGGCGGACGCCGGCATCGGGATGGATCTCGTCGCGGGTGATGATGTCGAAGGCGATGGTCAGAAGCGCGTCGCCGGCCAGGATGGCGGTGGCGTCGTCATAGACCTTGTGCAGCGTCGGCCGTCCGCGGCGCAGATCCGAATTGTCCATCGCCGGCAGGTCGTCATGGATCAGGGAGTAGCAGTGGATGCATTCGAGCGCGGCGCCGGCCAGCAGCGCGCCCTTGCGGGGGACGCCGAACACGGCGGCGCTTTCGACCACCAGGAACGGGCGCAGCCGCTTGCCGCCGCCCAGGCTGGAATAGCGCATCGACTCGATCAGCCGCTTCGGACGGGCGATCTCGTCCGCCAGGGGCGCATCGCCGAGCAGCTCGCCGAGCAGCGCTTCGGTCTCCTCCGCGGTCTTGTCCAGGCGTTGGGTGAAGTCGGTGGCCGTCGCGGTCATTTAAGAAGAGCTCCAGGGGCAAAATTCGCCGGACAATCGTTGATGGCGGCGACTTCGTCAATTGCGGGGAACGTGGCGGCTTTCGGCCGCAACGGCGGAAAAAAGCAGGAAACCTAATGGAGATGTCGGATAATCCGCCCCTCACCGCCGCCCCCGTCGCGGTCCAACCCGAGCGACGCCTGCCATTGCGTACCGTCAGAGCCATCCTCCTGGTCGTCGTCCTGGTGCTGCTCGTACCCTACGCGCTGACGCCGTTCTATGCCGTGGGTCACCCGGTCTCGACCCTGATGCTGTGGCGGACGGTGACCGGCCGGCCGGTCGAGCGGCGCTGGATCGACCTGCCGGCGATGTCGCCGTATTTGCCGCGCTCGGTCGTCGCTGCCGAGGACGCCAAATTCTGCAGCCATCACGGCATCGATTGGGGCGCGCTGCGCGAGGTCATGGACGACGCCGAGGATGGCGAGGTCTCCAGGGGAGGGTCGACCATCACCCAGCAGGTCGCCAAGAACCTGTTCCTGTGGCAGGGCCGCAGCTACGTCCGCAAGGCGCTGGAGCTGCCGTTGGCGTTGTGGATCGACCTCGTCCTGAGCAAACGGCGCATCCTGGAGATCTATCTCAATATCGCCGAGCTCGGGCCGTCCGGCCAGTTCGGGGGCGAGGCCGGGGCGAATTACGCCTTCAACCGTTCGGCGGCCGGATTGGGCCCGCGCGAGGCGGCGCTGATGGCCGCGATCCTGCCCAATCCGGTCCGGCGCAGCGCCCGGTCGCCGGGTCCCGGCGTGCGGCGCCTGTCCGCGACCTATATGGTGCGAGGACAGGCCTCCAGCCTGCAGACCTGCTGGGGAGAGCGGCGTTGAGGTCGGCCGACGCGAATTTTGGCCAAAAATGCCTCGGAGAGCCCTAGCCATGCCGGACCCCTTCATCTATAAGCGCGGCCTTGATCGGCATCCGGGCTCGCCAGCTTCATGGCTGCAGCCGTCCCTTTGCGGACGATGCCTTGCAAAAATACCCTAGAGGATACCGATATGGCCGTCCCCAGAAGAAAAACTTCGCCGTCGCGCCGCGGCATGCGCCGTTCGGCTGACGCCATCAAGAAGCCGACCTATGTCGAGGACAAGGACTCCGGCGAGCTGCGTCGTCCGCACCACCTGGACCTCAAGACCGGCATGTACAAGGGCCGCCAGGTCCTGAAGAAGAAAGACGCCTGATCGTCCGCGAGGGCCGCCCCTCCGGCTGCCCGAATTCGGCCATCGATGAGGTTGAAATCGGTCCCGCGCGATTGATTCGCCGGGACCGATGCGCATCTGTCATGCGTTAACGCTCTCGTTGATTCGTCGGACACCATCGCTTTCGCGCCGCCCCTTCCCGGCGCCATCCAAGGCTCCAACCGATGTCCATGGTCGGTTTCCCGCTGCTGCTGATCCCCTTGGCGATCTACAACATGATCGTCTTCCTGATGCCGGGGGTCGCGTTCAGCGAGATTCTGCTGCGCCTGCAGCTTCCCTCCGGCGAGGTCTGGACGATCTCGCTGGGCGACATGCTGCTGGCGCTCGGCGTGCTGCTGCTGCTGCTCGAGGTGATCAAGGCAGCGAAGCCGAACGGCAAATATCTCACCGACCATCTGCTCTCGCTGCTGGTGTTCGGCGGCGCCGCGGCCGAATTCGTGATGTGGCCGAAGTTCGGGAACTCGAC
Organism: Bradyrhizobium sp. ORS 375; assembly: GCF_000239775.1. Lineage (GTDB taxonomy): Bacteria > Pseudomonadota > Alphaproteobacteria > Rhizobiales > Xanthobacteraceae > Bradyrhizobium. The sequence continues at coordinate 11,661 of NZ_CAFI01000276.1, read as the reverse complement.
CTTCCTGCTGCTGACCCTGCTGGCGATGGTCGACTTCTTCGGCGGCATTGCGCTGCGCACGAAGCGCGCCGCGCGGGCGGTGGTTGCCGCGCCTGTTCCGGTGACGCCCGCCGCAATCGAGGAGCCTGTCGCGGATCCCGTGCCCGAGCCGGTCGAGGCAGCGGCCAAGGCTGCAGAGCAGGCGACGCCAGAGATTCTTCACGCGGAAGCGCCTCCTGCTCCTGCTCCGGCCGTCGAGCCAGCCGCCGATGCCGTCCCGGCCGCTGCTTCGGTCGCCGAATCCGTGCTGCTCGACCGCTCGGTCCCCCGGCCTGCTCCCGCGCAGACGACCGGCTGGGTCGCGGAGGTCAAGGAGGCCGAGGTCGCGCCCCCGAGCGCTCCAGAGCCGGCCAAACCCGAGCTTCCCAAGCCCTGAGGCTCAGCCGGGCGACGCTCAGATGCTGTCCCGGGTTCGACCGCCCGCACGCGTTACCGGCTGAAGGCTTGCCGCATAGGCGCTGTGGACGTCCGCCGCCGCAGCGCGCCTGAGCGCGCGAGTCTGCGGCAGCTGCTCGGCCGTCGCGATCAACTGGGCGACGAAGCCGGCATCGGGACGCACGGCGCGGATCACCGTTGCGCGGCGTTCGGTGCTCCCCGTGCCCGGCAGCAGCGCCAGCGACCGCGACGCTGCATCCGCTCCCTGTGAGCCCTCATCCTGATCGATCGTTAACATCGTCCCACCACAGCCGGCGCACGTGTCACATTATGGGACGCCGGAGCCTTTCACCATCCAACCTCGCAAGGGCAATGCCGCGCCGGCGCCCTCGATCCTGTCGGGCCGAAAGATGGTTGATGCGTTTCCGACGCGCGGCTGCGGTCTCGGCATGCTCTCCGTTAACCAGAGATGCGTAGTCTGATTCGCGAGGTCTGCTGCCGCTGCGCGCGCGGGTAGGTGGCGGCCGTCCTGAAAATCGACGCCGGGCCGCGCCGGCGTGTTCCAGAACGAGGCGATCTTGACATCCGATTTGCCACAGACCTCGATGATCCTCGCGTCCCTGGGCCAGGCCGCCTTCGTCTGGGATCTGGGAACCGATGTGATCGTCTGGAGCGACCATGTCGGCGCTGTGTTCGCCGACGTGCCGCTGCCGCAGCTCTGCAACGGCGGCGAATTCGCCAAGCTGATCGAGCCTGACCGCGGCATCCGCTCCGAGGTGATGCGCCAGGCGCTGCCGCTCCACGGCGCCGCCGGTACGCCATACCGCATCGAATATGGCGTCCGGACCCATGCCGGCGCGCCGCTGATCTGGGTCGAGGAAACCGGCTGCTGGTTCGCAGGATCCGATGGGCGGCCGTCCCGCGCCCAGGGCATCGTGCGCGTCAACAATGAGCGCCACGCCCGCGAGGAGCAGTTGCTCAAGCTGTCACGCCATGACCCGCTCACCGGAGAGCTGAACCGCACCAACCTTCTTGCGACGCTCGCCGAGGTCATCGAGGAGTCGCAGCGTTTCCGCTTCTCCTGCGCCTTCATGCTGGTCGGCATCGATCACCTCGCGCGCATCAACGATGCATTCGGCTTCGACGTGGCCGACGGCGTGGTGCTGGAGGTTGCGCAGCGCATCCGCGCGCGGCTTCGCGGCGGCGATGCGCTGGGGCGGTTCTCGGGCAACAAGTTCGGGCTGATCCTTAAGAACTGCACGATGGACGACATGACGATCGCCGCCGAGCGTTTCCTGGCGGCGGTCCGCGACGACGTGGTGCCGACCAAGTCGGGTCCGGTCGCGGTCACCGCGACGATCGGGGCGGTCAGCGTGCCGCGTCATGCGCGGTCGGTCGAGGAGGCGGTCAATCGCGCTCATGAGACGCTCGATTCCGCCAAGCGGCGCCGCATCGGATCGTTCTCGACGTGGCGGCCGAATGTCGAGCGCGACGCGCAGCGCAAGGTCAACATCCGCGTCACCGACGAGATCGTCACCGCGCTCAACGAGCGGCGCATCGTCACCGCATTCGAGCCGGTGGTGAATGCGCATACCCGCGCGCCCGCCTTCTACGAATGCCTGGTGCGGATGCGCCAGGATGACGGCCGCGCCTTGCTGGCGCCGGATGTGGTGCCGGTCGCCGAGCGGCTCGGCCTGATCCGGCTGGTCGATCACCGCATCCTGGAGCTCGTCGTGGCGGAGCTGGCGAGCTCGCCGAATGTCACCCTGAGCCTCAACATCTCGCCGGAGACCACCATGGACCCGGACTGGTGGGCTTCGATCGAATCGATGATGCGGGCCCATCCCGGCGTCGCCGAGCGGCTGATCGTCGAGATCACCGAGACAGTGGAAATCCAGGACATCGACGATCTCCGCGGCTTCGTGACGCGATTGAAGGACCTCGGCAGCCGGATCGCGATCGATGATTTCGGCGCCGGACACACCTCGTTCCGCAACCTGCGCAAGCTCGGCGTCGACATCGTCAAGATCGACGGCGCGTTCGTGCAGAACCTGGTGCGTTCGGCCGACGATCGCGCCTTCGTGCAGACCCTGGTGGAGCTGGCGCGACGGCTGCAGATCAAGACGGTCGCGGAATGGGTGCAGGATGATGCGTCGGTCGCGCTGCTGCGCGATTGGGGCTGCGACTACATTCAAGGCCGGGTGATTGGCCTCGCCTCGGTCGAGCGGCCCTGGGCCGAACCCGGACGGATGGAGTTGCCGGCGGCGAGCTGACAAGCCGCCGGCGTTCCGTTGTCTGCGTGCAGGTCAGCCCTGCTGCTCGTCCTTCTTCGGCTCGGACATGCGGTCCAGGCGGTCCTGCATTTCCTTCATCTGGCGGCGCAGCTCGTCGATGTTGTCCTCGGCGGCGGCCGCGGGCTCAGCGGCCTTCTCTTCAGTGCGCGCCGCCGCAGGCGCGAACGGCTTGAACATCGAGAAGGTCTGCTGGAACAGCTCCATGTTGCGGCGCACCTGCTCCTCGAGCGGCGCGAACGGCGTCCCGCTGAAGGTGTCGGCGATCTGCTTGCGGAACTTCTCCTGCTCCTTGGTCAGCGTGTCGATCGACTGCTCCAGGTACTTCGGAACCACCATCTGCATGCTGTCGCCGTAGAAGCGGATCAGCTGGCGCAGGAAGGTGGTCGGCAGCAGGTTCTGGCCGGCCTTGTTCTCCTGCTCGAAGATGATCTGCGCGAGCACGGAGCGGGTGATGTCGTCACCTGTCTTGGCGTCGTAAACGAGGAAATCCTCCCCGTTCTTAACCATGGAGGCCAGGTCCTCGAGGGTCACGTAAGTACTCGTCCCGGTATTGTAGAGCCGCCGGTTCGCGTATTTCTTGATCGTGGTGGGTTGGTCAGATTTCGCCATGGAGCTCACACATGCAAACCGAGATACAGGGAACCCAGCGGCGCTGCCGCAGGGCAAACGAGCTACGCAATGCAATAACGTAATCACTTTCGAGCGAGTTCGGCTACGGTTTTGTGCGGAACGGTTAATCCGGCAGCAGAAATCTTGCTCATCAAACGGCCATGCGCACCATTTTGAGTGCGCCGCAGCAGGAATTGCTGCTGCCGCCAATTGACATGTCGCAACGACGTTAACAGGATGCCGGGCGAAGGTTGCGCGACTGCCCATCCGGGGCTTGCGGACGGCCGGCACGACCGTGAACTGAAAAATTCGTTTTCATTTCAAATACCTCCCAAGCTCTCAAGCCCTCGCTCTCTCGTCTCAAGATCAAGAACCTCAGGAGATGCCCATGTCAGACGATGTCGTCATCGTCAGCGCCGCCCGCACCCCGGTTGGAAGCTTCAACGGTGCGTTTGCGAATGTCCCGGCCCACGAGCTGGGCGCTGTTGCCATCAAGGCCGCGCTGGAGCGTGCCGGCGTCGAGCCGGGCCGCGTCTCCGAGGTCATCATGGGTCAGATCCTGACCGCGGCGCAGGGCCAGAACCCGGCGCGCCAGGCCTCGATCGCCGCCGGCATTCCGGTCGACAGCCCGGCCTGGGGTATCAACCAGCTGTGCGGCTCCGGCCTGCGCTCGGTGGCGCTCGGCTACCAGGCGCTGAAGAACGGCGATTCCGACATCGTCGTCGCCGGCGGCCAGGAGTCGATGAGCATGGCGGCGCATGCGCAGTATCTGCGCGCCGGCGTGAAGATGGGCTCGCTCGACTTGGTCGACACCATGATCAAGGACGGCCTGTGGGATGCCTTCAACGGCTACCACATGGGCAACACCGCCGAGAACGTTGCGAAGCAGTATCAGATCACGCGCGCGCAGCAGGACGAGTTCGCGGTTGCGTCGCAGAACAAGGCCGAGGCGGCGCAGAAGGCCGGCAAGTTCAAGGACGAGATCGCGGCGGTGACGATCAAGGGCCGCAAGGGCGACACCGTGGTCGACACTGACGAGTATCCGCGTCACGGCGCGACGCTTGACGCGATGGCCAAGCTGCGTGCGGCGTTCGAGAAGGACGGCACGGTCACGGCCGGCAACGCGTCGGGCATCAACGACGGCGCCGCCGCCGTGGTGCTGATGACCGCCAAGCAGGCCGCCAAGGAAGGCAAGACGCCGCTGGCGCGGATCGTCTCCTGGGGCCAGGCCGGCGTCGATCCGAAGATCATGGGCACCGGGCCGATCCCGGCCTCGCGCTCCGCACTCAAGAAGGCCGGCTGGAACATCGCCGACCTCGACCTGATCGAGGCCAACGAGGCGTTCGCGGCACAGGCCTGCGCCGTCAACAAGGATCTCGGCTGGGATACGTCCAAGGTGAACGTGAACGGCGGCGCGATCGCGATCGGTCATCCGATCGGTGCATCCGGCGCCCGCGTGCTCGTGACGCTGCTGCACGAGATGCAGAAGCGCGACGCCAAGAAGGGCCTGGCCACGCTGTGCATCGGCGGCGGCATGGGCATCGCGCTGTGCGTTGCACGCGACTAAAAACGCGGCAGTGATTGCGAACCCTTCGGCCTTCGCAATCGCGACCAGCTCAACTAAAGATCAACGCCCGGCGATCTCGCCGGGCGTTTTGTTCTTGATGTCCGTCAAACACGTCGCATAATCGACCCTTAAAAAAAGCTGCGTTGAACACGGATGTCGCTGCGGCGAATGGATTGCTGCAAGGGCGGACGTGATCCAATAACAACGGTCGGCGCGTCGGCAGCCAGAGGTTGTCGTCGTGCTCATAGTCATCGAGGGAAGGATTCGACATGGCACGTGTGGCGTTGGTGACGGGGGGAACGCGCGGGATCGGCGCGGCAATCAGCAAGGCGTTGAAGGCTGCGGGCTACAAGGTCGCGGCAAATTACGGCGGCAACGATGCCGCGGCGGAGAAGTTCAAGAGCGAGACCGACATCCCCGTCTACAAGTGGGACGTGAGCTCGTTCGACGCCTGCTCCGAGGGGATCAAGAAGGTCGAGGCCGAGCTCGGGCCGATCGACGTGCTGATCAACAATGCCGGCATCACCCGCGATACGGCCTTCCACAAGATGTCGCTCGAGCAGTGGAGCGCCGTCATCAACACCAATCTCGGCTCGCTGTTCAACATGACCCGCCCGATCATCGAGGGCATGCGTGCGCGCAAGTTCGGCCGCATCATCAATATCTCGTCGATCAACGGCCAGAAGGGCCAGTTCGGCCAGGTCAACTACTCGGCGGCGAAAGCGGGCGACATCGGCTTCACCAAGGCGCTGGCGCTGGAGACGGCCAAGGCCGGCATCACCGTCAACGTGATCTGCCCCGGCTACATCAACACCGAAATGGTGCAGGCGGTGCCGAAGGACGTGCTCGAGAAGTCGATCCTGCCGCTGATCCCGGTCGGCCGTCTCGGCGAGCCCGAGGAGATCGCGCGCACCGTCGTGTTCCTCGCGGCCGACGAGGCCGGCGCCATCACCGGCTCGACGCTGTCCGTCAACGGCGGCCAGTACATGGCGTGACATCGGCGTGATGCGGCCGGCGGCGTTGCCTCCGGACGCGATCTGCGGTTAAGACCACGAATGCCCGCGCTCGTCGCGGGCATTCACGTCTTTGGCGTTGCCCGGCACGGGCACAGGCGTGAACGGCCGGACTGCATCGGCCGCCACGGAGCCTGCTGCCGATGTCCCAGCGTACCGCCACCCTGATCGGTCTGACCGCGATCCTGATGTGGTCGCTGCTTGCCTTGTTGACGGTGGCGACCGGCAAGATCCCCGCATTCCAGCTTGCGGCCATGACGTTCGCGGTCGGCGGCCTGGTCGGCATGCTCACCTGGATCGGACGCCCGGCGGCGCCGCGCAGCCTCAGGCAACCGGCACGGGCCTGGGCCGTCGGCGTCGGTGGGCTGTTCGGCTATCATGCGCTCTACTTCCTCGCCCTGCGCTTCGCGCCGCCTGCGGAGGCAGGATTGCTGAACTATCTCTGGCCGCTCCTGATCGTGCTGTTCTCGGCCTTGCTGCCGGGCGAGCGGCTGGCGCTTCATCATGTTATCGGCGCCGCCCTCGGTCTCATCGGCACCGCGCTGCTGTTGTTGGGCAATGGCGCGAGCTTCGCGGAGGAGCAGCTTCCTGGCCTTGCGGCCGCCTTCGTCGCGGCGTTCGTCTGGGCGATCTACTCGGTGCTGTCACGTCGCCTGAAGGCGGTGCCGACCGACGCCGTCGCCGGCTTCTGCCTGGCGACGTCGGTGCTCGCGGCGGTGGTGCATGCCGCGCTCGAGCCGACGGTCTGGCCCGAGGGCGCGGTTCAATGGCTTGCGGTCGCGGGCCTCGGCGTCGGACCGGTCGGCGCGGCGTTCTACGCCTGGGACATCGGCATGAAGCGCGGCGACATTCGCGTGCTCGGTGCCGCGTCCTATGCGACGCCGCTGCTGTCGACCGCCTTTCTCATTCTCGCCGGCTACGCCCGGCCGAGCGCCGCGATCGCGCTGGCGGCCCTGCTGATCGCGGGGGGCGGACTGGTGGCGGCGAAGGATCTCTTCCTGCTGCGCGGCCGCTGAGCCCGGAGTTGCCGCGGCCCGCGATCGCCCACTAGGACAGCATGGTCAGCGACGCCGGGCTGCGCGCCCGAACTTCCAAATCCGCCGGTTATCCTTGATGCGCACTTAACCGGGAAGCGACGCGCGGCCCTCGGCCGGTAGACTGCAACCGGCGATAAGGTCGCGGCCATCTCTGCACCTAACGTGGCCTTTACCCGGGTCGCGCAAGACTGCCCCCAATGAAAGTGGCAATGGGGCGGCGGATGCCGGACGTGAGACGCTACATCGCTCGCGCGGGGAACTTGTTTCGCGTGCCTGCGGACAATCCCGATCTGACGCGCGCGCAGTTCCAGGCATTCTCCAAGCAGGTGCCGCTGCTTTACTTCATCCTGATCACCAACAGTCTCGCGCTCACCTACACCTTCCTGCCGCTGGCGCCGACCCTGCTGACCGTGTCGGTCCCCGCGCTGCTCTCGACCATCACCAGCGTGCGCATGCTGTGGTGGCTGCGCCAGGACGATAAGGTCATCAGCGACGCAGAGGTGCTGCATAATCTGCGCGTCACCAACCGGATCGCCGGGCCGATCGGCGCACTGTTCGTGGTCTGGTCGTTCTCGCTGTTTCCCTATGGCGATCCGTTCGCCCAGGGGCAGGTCGCGTTCTACATGGCCGTCACCGTCATCGGCATCATCTTCTGCCTGATGCATCTGCGCTCGGCGGCGCTGATCGTGACCCTCGTGGTGATTGTTCCCTACGTGATCTTCTTCATGTCCACCGGCATCCACGCGCTGCGCGCCATCGCGGTCAATCAGCTGCTCGTGTCCGGCGCCATGGTCACGGTGCTGTTCATCTATTATCGCGACTTCGCCGCACTCGTTGCCAGCCGCAAATCGCTGCTCGCCGAGCAAGCTGCGACTCAGGCGCTGTCGGACGAGAACTTCCGGCTGGCCAATCTCGATTCCCTCACCGACCTGCCCAACCGCCGCCGCTTCTTCTCCGAGCTGACGCATGCCTTCGCCGAGTCCGAGCGTGACGGCACGCGGCTCGCGGTCGGCATCATCGATCTCGACGGATTCAAGCCAATCAACGACACCTATGGACATACGGTCGGCGACCGCGTGCTGATGGAGGCGGCGCGCCGCATCCGCGACGTCTGCGAGCAACGCGGCGCGCAGGTCCATCTTGCCCGGCTCGGCGGCGACGAGTTCGGCCTGGTCGTCACCGGCAATCCGACCGACGATGATCTCCTCGCGCTTGGGCGAGAGATCACCGACCTGATCAAGCTGCCCTATCAGTTCGAGACGACGCATACCGGGCTGTCATGCTCGACCGGCTTCGCGCTCTATCCGCGCGCCGCCACCGCGGCGGATGCGCTGTATGAGTGCGCCGACTACGCGTTGTACCACGCCAAGCGCCGCGCCCGCGGACAGGCGATCATCTTCTCGAGCGAGCTGGAGGCGGAGATCCGCAGCCGCAGCGTGATCGAGCATCTGCTGCGCACGGCTGATTTCGAGACCGAGATGGACCTTGTGTTCCAGCCGATCATGGACGCCACCGACGCGCGCACCACCGGCTTCGAGGTGCTGGCGCGCTGGCAGAGCCCCAAGCTGGGTGCGGTGTCGCCGGCGAGCTTCATTCCGGCGGCCGAGCGGATCGGCGTGATCCGCAGCCTGACCCGCTTCCTGCTGGTCAAGGCGCTGGCCGCGGCGCGGACCTGGCCCGACGATATCCGCATCTCGTTCAATCTCTCGGCCCACGACATCTGCGCGCCGGAGGGCGTCCTGCCGCTGATCTCGGTGATCCAGGCCAGCGGCGTTCCGCCGCGCCGCATCGAGTTCGAGATCACGGAGACCGCCGTCACGTTCGATTTCGCCCGCGCCGAGCAGTCGATCGCGGCGCTCAAGGCGCTCGGCTGCGGCATCTCGCTGGACGATTTCGGCACCGGCTACTCCTCGCTCAGCCACGTCCACCGGCTGCCGCTCGACAAGCTGAAGGTCGACCGCAGCTTCGTGCACGACGTCAACGCCAATCCGGTCAGCCACAAGATCATCAAGTCGCTCACCGGCCTGTGCGCCGACATGGAGATCTCCTGCGTCGTGGAGGGCGTCGAGACGAAAGAGCAGCTCGACAGCCTGAAGCGTCTCGGCGCCGACTACATCCAGGGTTATTACTTCGCGAAGCCGATGCCGGCTGACGCGATTTCTGGTTTTCTGGCCAAGGAGCGTCAGCGCTTTGCCGAGCCGGCCGGCGCCAAGGTCGCCAGCGCCTGAGCTAGACGGTCGGCTCCCAGCCGGGCGGCGCGAGCACGAACCCGGCAAATTCGAATCCCGGCGCAACCGTGCAGCCGACCAGGGTCCAGTCGCCGGTGCTCTCGGCGGCCTGCCAGGCATGGGCCGGCACCACCGCCTGCGGCTGCTGGCCGGCCGCGAGATCGATTCCGAGCGTCGTCGTTTGCGGCGCCTCGCCGTCGCCGGCGATGCGCAGCCTCAGCGGCGATCCCGCATAATAGTGCCAGGTCTCGACCGCATCGACCCTGTGCCAATGTGACCGCTCACCGCGGGCCAGCAGGAAATAGATCAGCGTCGACGCCGCGCGGCCGTTGGCATCCACTGCGGGATCGCGAAACGTCTCGCGGAAATGCCCACCCTCCGGATGCGGCTGCAGGCCGAGGCGGGCGATGATGTCGGCGGCGGAAAGCGTGGTCATGGCGGAATCCCGCTCTCACGACTTGTTCTTGCGCTCGCGCAGCTCGCCGAACACTTCCTCGGGGCTAGCGCCTTTCATGCGAAGCCGGACTGCGATCGCGGGGTCGTCTGCGCGCAGAAACACGTTGGCCTGCTTCTCCTCGCCGAGCAGCACGGGGATGGTGGGCTGATTCGCGGCGCGCAGCCGCGTCACCTCGGTGGCGCGCGCCTGGAGCGCCGCGTTGTCCGGATCGACGGTGAGAGCGAATTTCACGTTGGAGGCGGTGTATTCGTGCCCGCAATAAAGCCTGAAATCATCCGGCAGCGTCCGCAGCTTCAACAGCGAATCCCACATCATCGGATAGGTGCCCTCGAAGACGCGGCCGCAGCCGATCGAGAACAGCGTATCGGCGGCGAACACTGCCTTGTCGGCATCGAACACGTAGGACACATGGTCGAGCGTGTGGCCGGGCGTCTCCAGCACGCGGGCGAGCAGATCGCCGATCTTGACCACGTCGCCATGGGCGACGCGCAGATCGACGTCGGCGATCGCAGCCCTCTTGTCGTGGGGGCCGATCACGCGGCAGCCATAGCGCTGCTTCAGCTCGGCGACGCCGCCGACATGATCGTGGTGATGATGCGTGATCAGGATGTCGGTGAGCGTCCAGCCCGCGGCCTCCAGCTGGCGCGCGATCGGTCCCGCCTCGGGCGCGTCGATCGACGCCGTGGCGCCGGTCGCGGGATCGTGGATCAGATAGCCGAAATTGTCGGACAGGCAGGTGAAGACGCGGATGTCGGCGGCCATGATGTCTCCGTCGGCGGGACCGGGCGCGGCATGATTGCGCGCGCATGATGTCAGATGTCGTGGGAGACTTGACCCAGACCTGGCCCAGACCTTGGCCCGGGCCGCAGCGTCGCGGGCGGCCTCCGTCGCGTGGCGGCAGAGATATGGCGTTAACGCTGCAGGCGCAACGCAATATTGGGCGCGCAGCAGGCTGCTTCGGCATGGTACATTGATGTTCATGGACGTGATCGATCTGCGGAATTTCTATTCGGGTCGCCTCGGGATCGTCGCGCGGCTTCTGATCAACCGCGGCATCCGTGCGCGCTGGCCGAGCGCGGCCGGGCAGCGCGTGCTCGGCATCGGCTACCCGACGCCCTATCTCGGCCTGTTCCGCGAGGATTCGGAGCGCTGCATCGCCTTCATGCCGGCCGCGCAGGGCGTGCTGAAATGGCCGACGGCGCGCCCGACGCTGGCCTCGCTGGTCGACGAGTTCTCGCTGCCGCTGCCGGATGCCGCAGTCGATCGGATCCTGATCGTCCATGCGCTGGAGATGTCGGATGATCCCGCCGGGCTGCTGCGCGAAATGTGGCGCGTATTGGCGCCTGCGGGGCGGATGATCATCGTGATTCCGAACCGACGCGGCGTCTGGACACGGACCGACAATACGCCGTTCGGTCACGGCAGGCCGTATTCGCGCTCCCAGATCACACAACTGCTGCGGCAGACCTGGTTCACGCCCAGCGCCTGGGGCGAAGCGCTGTTCATGCCGCCGGTCGGCGGCTGGTTCCTGAAATCGGCGATGGCCTGGGAGCGGGTCGGCGCGGCGCTGTCGCTGCCGTTTGCCGGGGTCCACATCGTCGAGGCGACCAAGCAGGTCTATCGGGTGATCCCGGCGCGGCGCGAGCGCATCAGGCTCATCCCGCGGCTCGAGCCAGTGCTGGCGCCGGCGCCGTCGGCGCAAGGGTCCAACTTCGTGGCCACGCTCGCCTCTGATCTCGCCCCGCAGCCGGCCTCGCGCGATTGAGCGCGCCGACCGGCACAGAACGGAAATCCGGATTCGCGTATAAAAAAACGGGCAGGCCCTGGGGCCTGCCCGCTTCGTCACAACGGATCGTGAGACTTACTCGCCGGGATTGAGATCCTCGCTCGGCGCCGGGGCCGCTGCGGCGGCTTCGGCACGCGGACCGTGCGGACGGCGGCGGCGACGCGGATAGCGCTCCGCTCCACCCTCGAAGGCGGCAGGCGCATTGGCAATCTGGGGCTGCGGGCCGGTGATGAAGGACGGCAGACGGTCGACGCCG
>NZ_CAFI01000277.1 GCF_000239775.1 Bradyrhizobium sp. ORS 375 | reverse complement strand
CAACGGCTGCCATCGCGCTGTGATCGCCGTCAAAATCTCAGATATCGAGGCCGTGCGGGTGATGGCGATCGACAGCCAGCCGGCCGAGCCGTTCCTCGCCCGCAACGGCGCCGTTGTCCTGCCGCCGGGCGGCCGCACCGACGTCATCATCGACATGCCTGCCAAGGCCCCGCTGCCGGTGCTGCTGCACGACGGCAGCAGCGCGCGGCCGATCGCCCGCCTGACCTTGTCGAGCGAGCCGCCGCAGCGCGCCGCCCCACTTGCCGCCCCCGTGCCGCTGCCGTCGAATGGGCTGCCAGACAGGCTGGACCTGCGCTCCGCCGTTCGCGCCGAGCTTGCGCTCGACGGTCCTGACTGGCATCCGCCCGCCCAGTTCAACGCCGGCAGCGCGCCCGCTTTCCAAGCCAGGACCGGGCGCGTGGTCGTGCTGGCGCTGATCAACAAGGCGGCCGGCCCCCGCGTGGTGCATCTGCATGGCCAGCCGTTCCGGCTGCTCGACCGGCTCGACGACGGCTGGAAGCCGTATTGGCTCGACACGCTGGCGCTGGACGCCGGCCAGACCCAGCGCATCGCCTTCCAGGCCGAGCAGCCCGGACGGTTCCTGATGGAAGGCATGGCGACGGAGTGGGCGGCGCCGCGGCTGATCAGGTGGTATGAGATCGGTTGAGGAAACGAACCAGGGAGAACTCCCATGACCACAGCCGCCGTCACCGGCGTCACCGCCCGCGCCGTCGTCACCCCGATGAAGCGCCCGCTGCGCAACGCCTTCGGCGTCATCGATTCCGGGCCGCTGGTGCTGATCGACGTCACGACCGATCAAGGCGTTACCGGCCGTTCCTATCTGTTCGCTTACACCAGAATGGCCTTGAAGCCGCTGGTGCATCTGGTCGAGGAGATCGGCCGCGAGCTCCAAGGCAAGGCGCTGGCGCCCATCGATCTGATGAAGGCGATGGACGCGAAATTCCGACTGCTCGGCTGGCAGGGCCTGGTCGGCATGGCCGTCTCCGGGCTCGACATGGCGTTCTGGGATGCGCTCGGGCTGCTCGCGGGCAAGCCCGTGGTCGAGCTGCTCGGCGGCAGCGCCCGCCCCATTCCCGCCTATGACAGCTACGGGGTGCTCGACGCGAAGGCCGACGAGCGCACGTTGCGCGCGGCGCGCGACGAGCACGGCTTCCGCGCCATCAAGACCAAGGGCGGCCATGGCGACCTCGCCACCGACGAAGCGATGATCAAGGGCCTGCGCGCCCTGCTCGGCCCGGACGTCGCGCTGATGCTCGACTTCAACCAGTCGCTCGATCCCGCTGAGGCCACGCGCAGAATTGCGCGCCTCGCCGACTACGACCTGACCTGGATCGAGGAGCCGGTGCCGCAGGAAAATCTCTCCGGCCATGCCGCCGTGCGCGAGCGCTCGGAGATCCCGATCCAGGCCGGCGAGAACTGGTGGTTTCCGCGCGGCTTTGCCGAAGCGATCGCGACCGGCGCGTCCGACTTCATCATGCCCGACCTGATGAAGGTCGGCGGCATCACCGGCTGGCTCAATGTCGCAGGGCAGGCCGATGCGGCGTCGATCCCGATGTCGAGCCACATCCTGCCCGAAGCGAGCGCGCATGTGCTGGCGGTGACGCCGACCGCGCACTTCCTCGAAGTGCTCGACTTCGCCGGCGCGATCCTTACCGAGCCGCTGCAGGTCGTTGACGGCAAGGTGACGGCGAAAGGCCCCGGCCTCGGGCTCGCGTGGAACGAGAGCGCGGTGGCGAAGTATCAGGTGACGTAAGCGAGCGCCGCACTGCCGGCGGGACCTCCGCGCGCCACCACGCCCACAACTGTCGTCGCCCGGCTTGACCGGGCGATCCAGTACGCCGAGACGCTCGTGATTACACCGAC
>NZ_CAFI01000278.1 GCF_000239775.1 Bradyrhizobium sp. ORS 375 | reverse complement strand
GCGCCGATCCGGCAACTGTTACGTTGATGGAGCGACCGTATAAGTTTTTCGGTCGCGCATCATGGCGTTGAGTATGGTCAAGAGCTTCCTGGCGACGGCGATGAGGGCGAGCTTGGCGGGTTTACCGGCCTGGCGCAGTCGGTTGTAAAAGATCTTGAAGCGATCGGCGCGGCGGACGGCGTTGAGGGCGGCCATGTAGAGGGCGTCGCGGACGCGCTTTCGGCCGCCGCCGATCTTGCGCTTGCCACGATAAGCCCCGCTATCGCGGTTAAAGGGAGCCAAGCCCGCAAGAGCGGCCACTTCCTTCGGCCCGAGATGGCCGAGTTCGGGCATCTGGGCGATGAGTTGCATGCAGGCGACGGGTCCCACACCAGGCACGGAGCGCATCAGCTGTGCCTGTTCCGCAAGCACCGGCTCGGCTTTGATGAGGGCGCTGATCTCGGCCTCGATCTCGACGATCTCGTCATCAAGGACCTCGATCAGTCGGCTGATGCGTTCGGCCATGGCGCGGTCCTCAGCCTCGCTGCGGCGGTTCTTTTCCTGGGCGCGCATGGCAACCAGTTGATCCCGCCGCTTTGCAAGCCTCGCGAGAGCGCTTTGGGCAGGCGTCACGGCCTGCTCGGTGGCTGGTTGCATGGCGCGCCCAAAGGCTGCCAGCGTTCGCGCGTCGATCGGATCGGTCTTGGCGAGTTGGCCGCTGGCACGGGCGAAGTCGCGAGCTCGAGCCGGGTTGATCCGCGCAAAGCGGATGCCGGACCGACGCAGGGCCTCGCGCAGATCGAGGTCATAGACACCCGTGGCCTCAAAAACCACCAGCACATCGCATCGCCAACGCGCCACCAGCTGTGCGATGGCTTGTGGCGCGTTGGCGATGCGCTCCGGCGTCCCCACGGCTTCATCAAAAATATCGAGATAGGGTTTGCAAACGTCGATTCCGACGCAACGAAGAGGTACGATCACGGTGCCTGTCCCTGTGATGCGAGGTCTGTTGGCGCAGCCTCGTGCAACTGTTCAGGTTGAAAGATGGAACGGGCGGGAGACCGAGCCGGCTCACGGCGTCTAGCGCCAAGGACCCAACGGCTTCCCGCCCACCATCATCATGGCAGACTTTTCAGACACAGGGACCCATAC
>NZ_CAFI01000279.1 GCF_000239775.1 Bradyrhizobium sp. ORS 375 | reverse complement strand
AATTCGCAGTCATTCTCTGCTGTCGCCAATTGCTCGAATGAGCGTCCAGGCCCAACGCACGCTGCTGGCGAGGCGACGACAGATGGTGCCTTGGCGTCAGCTCACCCGCACCCACGTCCCCTGGCCTGCCGATGACCTCACCGCGGCATCGATGAACTTCACACCGGCCAAGCCGTCCTCGACTGTTGGGAAGAGCACCGCGCGATCCGGCTTGTCTCCGCTCCTCGCGGCGCGGATGGCCTCCGCCGCCTCGGCGTAGATCGTCGCAAAGCCTTCCAGGTAGCCTTCGGGGTGGCCGGCGGGGATGCGGGTAACGCGCGTGGCCGCGCCGAGTGCGCCGGCGCCGCCGCGGGTCAGGAGCTGCTTGGGCTGTCCATAGGGCGTGAACCAGAGCTGGTTCGGATTCTCCTGTGCCCACGCGAGGCCGCCCTTGGTGCCGGAGATGCGCAAGGTCAGGCCGTTCTCGTGGCCGACGGCGACCTGGCTAGCCCACAGCATGCCCTTGGCGCCGCCTTTCCATCGCAGAAGGATCTGGACGTCGTCATCGAGCCGTCGCCCCTCGACGAAGGTCGACAGCTGCGCGAACAACTCATCAAGCGCAAGGCCGCTGACGAAGCAGGCGAGGTTGTAGGCGTGGGTGCCGATGTCGCCGATGCAGCCGCCCGGACCGGAGCGGGCCGGGTCGGTGCGCCACGCCGCCTGCTTGTGATCGCTCTGCTCCAGCCGCTCGGTCAGCCAGTCCTGGAGATATTCGGCCTGCACCAGGCGGATGTCGCCGAGTTCGCCGCTCGCGACCATCTCCCGCGCCTGCCGCACCATCGGATAGCCGGTGTAGTTATGCGTCACCACGAACACCTTGCCCGTCGACCGGACCAATGCCACCAGCTCCTCGGCCTCGGCAACCGTCGTCGTCAGCGGCTTGTCGCAGATGACGTGAATGCCGGCACGCAGGAAGGCCTTTGCGACCGGGGCGTGCATATGGTTCGGCGTGACGATCGAGACCGCCTCGATGCCATCCGGACGCGCGGCTTCGGCCCTGGCCATCTCTTCGAACGAGCCATAGGCGCGATCGTCGGCAATGCCGATCTCCCTGGCGGAGGCCTTGGCGCGGGCCGGATCGGATGCGAGCGCGCCGGCGACCAGCTCGAACTGATCGTCGATGCGCGCGGCGATGCGGTGGACGGCGCCGATGAAGGCCCCTTGTCCGCCGCCGACCATGCCGAGGCGGATACGTGCATGCCCAACGGCCTCATGGCTTGCGGTGATGGCCATTTGCTCCTCCCTCAGGCCAGGCCCAGCATCTTGCGGTTCGCCATGTCGTCGGCACCGGAGCCCGCGAAATCGTCGAAGGCCTTCTCGGTGACCTCGATGATATGGCTCCCGATGAAGCCGGCCCCCTCGCGCGCGCCCTGTTCGGGATGCTTGATGGCGCACTCCCATTCGAGCACGGCCCAGCTGCCGTAGTCGTATTGCGTCAGCTTGGAGAAGATCGCGCCGAAATCGACCTGGCCATCGCCGAGCGAGCGGAAGCGGCCGGCCCGATCGGCCCAGCCCTGAAACCCGCCATAGACGCCCTGGCGTCCGGTCGGATTGAACTCGGCATCCTTGACGTGAAACGCCTTGATGCGCTGGTGATAGATGTCGATGTAGTCGAGATAATCGAGCTGCTGCAACACGAAGTGCGAAGGATCGTAGAGCAGGTTGGCGCGCGTGTGGTTGCCGACCCGCTGCAGGAACATCTCGTAGGAGACGCCGTCATGCAGGTCCTCGCCCGGATGGATCTCATAGGCGAGATCGACGCCATGCTCCTCGGCATGATCGAGGATCGGCCGCCAGCGCCGTGCGAGCTCGTCGAACGCCGCCTCGACGAGACCCGGCGGACGCTGCGGCCACGGGTAGATGTAGGGCCACGCCAAGGCGCCGGAAAACGTCGCGTGCGCGGTGAGCCCGAGCCGCCGTGACGCCCGGATCGCGCGCTTGACCTGGTCGACCGCCCACTCGGTGCGCGCCTGCGGATTGCCGCGCACCTCGGGGGCCGCGAAGCCGTCGAAGGCCGCATCATAGGCGGGGTGAACGGCCACGAGCTGGCCCTGGAGATGAGTCGAGAGCTCGGTGATCGCCAGTCCGTGGCGCGCCGCGATCCCCTTCACCTCGTCGGCATAATCCTGCGACTCGGATGCCTTGTGCAGATCGAACAGTCGCCCATCCCAGCTGGGGATCTGCACGCCCTCATAACCGAGCGAGGCCGCCCATCCGCAAATCGAATCCCAGGAATTGAACGGCGCCGCATCCCCTGCGAACTGCGCGAGAAAGATGGCGGGGCCCTTGATCTGCTTCATCGCATGCTCCCTTCTTGCGAGGATTGGCGCGTGCTGACGGGGCGCGATCTTGCCATCGCATCGGCGTGTCCGCCATGCCGGAACCACCGCGCATTTCACGACCAGTCTCAATTTGCGGCATCGGTCGGACAGGTCGCCCCCCGGCCGGAGGACGGTTGGGACGTGGTCAAAGAGGACGGCATGGGAAAAGCCGTTGATCGCACCATCCGAGAAGCCAAGATCTGATCGGCCGGGATATAAGGAGCGAAGCCGATTGCGATCGCGGGAGCTCGCTGCAGGCGCAGTCCGATACGTACGCTTCGAGTCCTCGTCTTAGGGATACTGACCGTTGAGCCAGACCTCCAATGTCTCCGCCGCCGATCCTGCCGCGCTCGACAAGCTGAAGGCGCGCATCCAGGCCCTGCGCGCGAAAACCGTCGCCAATGGCTGCACCGAGGACGAGGCGCTGGCGGCGGCGGCCAAGGTGGCCGAGCTGCTCGACCGCCACGATCTGTCGCTGTCCGACCTCGAGCTGAAGGCTTCATCCTGCGAGCGCAAGGTCTACGAGACCCATCGCAAGAAGCGCATTCCGATCGATGACTGCATCGGCGCCATCGCGCTGTTCTGTGATTGCCGGGTTTGGCGCGAGAAGAACGCGGCCGGCGACAACATCTACGTGTTTTTCGGCCTGCCGGCCGATGTCGAGGTCGCGCATTATCTGACCGAACTGATCGACAACTCCGTGCGCGCCGAGCTCGGCCGTTACAAGACCTCGATCGACTACGCCCGTTTCCGCCACCAGGACCGCCACCTCGCCAACGCCTCCTTCGCGCTCGGCATGGTCGCCTCGATTGCCGAGCGGCTGGTGGCGATGAAGAAGAGCCGCGACCAGGGCAATGCCTCGACCGGCCGCGGCCTCGTCGTGCTGAAGACCTCGGTCGTCGATGCCGAGTTCGATAAGCTCGACATGAAGCTGCGCTCCGTGCGCAGCGCCGGCCGCATGGTGTCGATGACGGCCTACGAGGCCGGCGGCGCGGCGGGGGCGACGGTGGGGATCAGTCCCGGAGTCGGCCGAATGCGGTCAAAGGACTAATCGAGTCGGTCGACGAGGCTATAGGCGCCGTAGAAGCCTGGGTCGCGCGTCATAGGTTTTTGGCGAGTTTCGTTCGTTGAAGCACGCTGCTTAAACGTGCGGTTCCAACCCGATCGCGTTGCGGGGAGGAGTCAACTCGCTGATCGGGCGCCGCCAATGACAGGTGCCCAATCAGATCCTTACGAGCGGCACACACGCTAGATGGAGGCCATTTTCGATTGACGCTTCAAAGGCGGAGAAGACGTCATGGACGGCAACTCCGATACATCTTCCCTTGGCTTGGGCAGGGTCAATAGAATAAAGCCCATGCCCAGGACACCAAGGCGCATGATATCTTCGACCTCATGTATCGAGAGCCAATACGTCTTCTGAGGGGCGGTCCAACATATTGCGAAGATCGCCATAGCCACTGCGCGCACCGTTCCGTAACGCATGACGAACGCGACTAGTCCGATGCTTGCCGCGATCGCAGCAGCCATAGACTGCCAAGCGTCGGCAGCTTTGGTGTCTTCGATTGGCGCAGCCATGATATCGGACTGCTTTGCAACAACGAACAAACCGGTGAATACCGTTGCGGACAACGCGATATTTCCAAGTCTCTCGATCAACTTCAGACCCGTGTCGTTCATGTCGATCGGAACGAGTAGGAAGAAGGTGAACGCTGGCAGCAACCAATTCGAAATCTGACTGAGTTGGATCTGAAGCCCGAAGACAGTTGCGCTTTCAGGAACAACGTTTCGGATCATGCAAACAAAAGACGCCAGTACAAACAGAGTGAACGCGAAGCGTACCTTGCTCTCGAAGTAAAGAGCAATCCTTACGGCTCCGAGGGCCAGTAGGGGGCATGCTGTATACTTCAGGGGGATGTACGCGTAGGAATCAAGCTGAGCTGCCGTCACTGCCGCGTAGTGGGCAGCCGATTGAGCGAAAGCTTGGGCGACCACGATAAGCGAGTCAGACATCGTTCCCCTCCAGGACGAAATGCCGAGTGGACTCATCGGGCTGTTTGGCCAGCTTCTTCTTAGAAGCTCAATTCCCCCAGGTGCATTTTGTTCCTGGCGGTTCCGCTAGTATCGCATCCTTCGCCCTTTTATTGTACCGGTATTGGGGTGGGTATGTGGTCGGACGACGCTCTTAGCTTTGCCGTGCGCTGATCTTCGGAGGTGCCAAGGACGAGGTGTCCGAAACTGCCGGACTTTCGTCATCCGGTTGCGATGCAGTCGCATGTAGCCTGTGCGCTTCCTATCGAGGTGCACTGCCATGACGACAATTCGCGTGAACGGCCGCGACCATGAGGTTGCGGTGGAGGCGGATACGCCGCTGCTCTGGGTGCTCAGGGACACGCTGGGACTGACCGGAACCAAATATGGCTGCGGCATCGCGCAATGCGGCGCCTGCACGGTCATGATCGACGGCCAGGCGACGCGGTCGTGCCAGGTGCCGCTCGACAGCGTCGGCAAGGCCGAGATCCGCACCATCGAGTCGATCGAGCAGGATGGCGTCGGCCGCAAGGTCGTCGAGGCCTGGGTGGCCGACCAGGTGCCGCAATGCGGCTATTGCCAGTCCGGCCAGGTGATGGCCGCGACCGCGCTGCTGACGCAAAATCCAAAGCCGTCGGAGTCCGACATCGCCGATGCGATGACCAATCTCTGCCGCTGCGGCACCTACAACCGCATCGCCGCGGCGATCCGCCGCGCGGCGCAGGCCTGAGGAGATCGACGATGAATGCTCTTCTCAAGACCGACTTCACCGATGTGCTGCCGTTGCTCCCCGCGCAAGGCATCGGCAACCTGTCGCGCCGC
>NZ_CAFI01000280.1 GCF_000239775.1 Bradyrhizobium sp. ORS 375 | reverse complement strand
GCGCGTTGCGCGCTTGTCCGGGACGACGGTGGAGAATGCGTTCACCACGGCAGTCCGCAGAGGTCGATCGTGCCCCGCGTCGGCGCGGTGCGCTTCACGTCGTGCACCATCGCGGACAGCGTGTCGAAACGGATGCGGCCTTTGTCCGGCTGCTCGGCGTAGACCTCGCCGTCGAACGGAATGAAGCCGCGCGCGCCGTAGAAGGCGACGCGATCCGGCGCGCAGAACAGGAGGGCGTAATTGATGGAGTCCTCATGCCGCAGCGTTTGGATCGCCGCGTTCAGGCCCAGCGTCGCCAGTCCGCGATTGCGACGATCGGCGCGCGTCAAAACGCCGCCGATGCCGGCGACATTGACGTTCTGGCCGTTCCATTTCACCAGCCGGCGATAGATCCCGACATGGCACAGCAGATCGCCGGCCTCGTCCTGCACCAGCACGCGCAGGTCGGCATGCGCAAATGTGATACCGGCCCAGGGTAAGCTTGCGGCCACCTCGGGCGGCCAAATCGCGTCATAGAGCGGCTTGACCTGGGGCCAGGAGGCATCTCCATTGAGGACGTCGATCTCGATGCTCATCAAAACGGCTCGCTTTTTCCAGAATCACGGTGTTTTACGGCTTCGGAACCTTCTATAAGGAGGTCCCGTTAAATCCCGTCTTCCCACAAGTTGCGGAACCGACCCCATGACATTTACGCTCCCCCCTCTGCCTTACGCCTATGAAGCCCTCGGCCCCTACATGTCCAAGGAGACGCTCGAGTACCACCATGACAAGCATCACCAGGCCTATGTGACCAACGGCAACAATGCGATCAAGGGGACCGAATTCGAAGGCAAGTCCCTCGAGGAGATCGTCAAGGGCTCGTTCGGCAAGAACCCCGCTGTGTTCAACAATGCCGGCCAGCACTACAACCACATCCACTTCTGGTCGTGGATGAAGCCGAATGGCGGCGGCTCCAAGCTGCCGGGCGCGCTGGAGAAGAAGATCAACGAGGATCTCGGCGGCTTCGAGAAGTTCAAGGCCGACTTCGCCGCCGCCGGCGTCGGCCAGTTCGGCTCGGGCTGGTGCTGGCTCTCGGTCAAGAACGGCAAGCTGGAGATCTCCAAGACCCCGAACGGCGAGAACCCGCTGGTCCACGGCGCGACCCCAATCCTGGGCTGCGACGTCTGGGAGCACTCCTACTACATCGACTACCGCAACCGTCGTCCCGACTATCTCAAGGCGTTCGTCGAGAACCTCATCAACTGGGAATATGTCGAAGAGCTCTACAGCAAGGCTGTCTGATCTCTCGTCATCGACAGAGGAGGGCGGTGAGCTCGGCTCGCCGCCCTTTTTCTTTGACGCGCATTTTTTTTGACGCCTTGCTTTCTGACGCCCATGTGACACGGACAATGTTGCCAGCACGAGATCGCTGCGGCAAAAGTCTTGCATCATTTGAGATCAAGGCTGGGCATTCGTGCTTTTCGATGCCGTGCGAGGGTGAGGCTCCGTGAATCAGCTGTTCGGCTATTGTCTCGTCTTCCTCGGTGGCGGCTGCGGCGCCTCGCTCCGGCACATGATCAACATGGCCGCCGCGCGCGCGCTGGGCACCGATTTCCCGTACGGCACCTTCATCATCAACATTACCGGCTCGACCGTGATGGGCCTGATCGCCGGCTATCTGACCTTCAAGGGCGGCGCCACCCAGCACTGGCGGCTGTTCTTGATGACCGGCATCCTCGGCGGCTACACGACCTTCTCGGCATTTTCGCTGGACACGGCGCTGCTCTATGAGCGCGGGGCGGTGGGACTGGCGGCGGCCTATGTGCTCGGCTCCGTCGGTATCTCCATCGCCGGTCTGTTCGCCGGTCTGGCATTGGTGCGGGTTTTGAGCTGACGGCAGCGTGTCGCGTCCGAGCGACGGCTGAAGGGCCATCCTTTGCTCGGCCCCTGGATCGCTTCGCTGCGCTCGCGATGACGGAGATTGTGGTTACGCCCGTGCCGCGCCTCACCGGTCATTGCGGGCACACCGCCTGACCCTTGCTCCGTCATCGCGAGCGCAGCGAAGCGATCCAGGGTCAGAGAAGAAAGTCCTGCGGAGCATCGGGCGGCTGGCGGAAGTCGCTCGATCCAGTTCCCTCCCACCGGTGGACAGGGGTGATGTTATAATGTAACATTCTGCCGTAATGACCCAGTCCGCGCTCCGAAATCACGTCCATTCTCATGCGCCTGGCGCGCAGGGGCACAGCCACGACCACAATCACCCGCATGCCCATAGCCACGGTCCCGGCGCGCCGCATCCGGCGCAGCCGGCGCCGTGGTCGATCCTGCGGATGCCCGTGACCGTGCGGCTCGCCGCGGCCCTCGCGGCCAGCGCGGTGCTGTGGGTGATCGTCATCCTGGCGATGCGGTGAGAGCCATGGCGCAGCTGCAGTTCCGCGACGTCACGTTGGGCTATGACCGGCACCCGGCCGTGCACCACCTCTCCGGCGAGGTGAGCGAGGGCGCGCTGCTGGCCGTGATCGGTCCGAACGGCGCCGGCAAGTCGACGCTGTTTCGCGGCATCGTCGGGCTGTTGAAGCCGCTCGCCGGCAGCATCTCCGCCGCCGGTCTCAAGCCGCGCGAGATCGCCTATCTGCCGCAGATCGCCGATATCGACCGCAGCTTTCCGATCTCGGTGTTCGATTTCGTCAGCACCGGGCTGTGGCGCAGCACCGGCATTTTCGGCGGCATCGGCGCCGCGGCGCGCGAGAAGATCGCGCAAGCGATCGCCGCGGTCGGCCTCACCGGCTTCGAGGGCCGCGGCATCGGGACGCTCTCCGGTGGGCAGATGCAGCGCATGCTGTTCGCGCGCGTGCTGCTGCAGGACGCCCGAGTCATCGTGCTCGACGAGCCGTTCAACGCGATGGACTCCAAGACCTCGGCCGATCTGTTGCAACTGATCGAGCATTGGCATGGCGAGCGGCGCACCGTGCTGGCGGCGCTACACGACATGGACATGGTGCGCGCGCATTTCCCGCAGACCCTCTTGCTGGCGCGCGAGGCGGTGGCCTGGGGCTCGACCGCCGAGGTGCTCACGTCAGACAATCTCGCGCAGGCGCGCCGGATGTGCGAGGCCTTCGACGACGCCGCCGCACCTTGCGTGCCCGCGCAAGCCTCGCGGGCGGCGTGATGCTGCGCGACCTGTTGTTTGCACCGTTCTCGGATTTCGAGTTCATGCGCCGGGCGCTCGCTGCCGTGATCGCGCTGTCGCTCGGCTCCGGCCCGATCGGCGTGTTCCTGATGCTTCGGCGCATGAGCCTGGTCGGCGATGCCATGGCGCACGCGATTTTGCCCGGTGCCGCGATCGGCTTTCTGCTGTCGGGCCTCAATCTGTTCGCGATGACCACCGGCGGGCTCGTCGCCGGCTTCGCCGTGGCGCTGCTGTCCGGCCTGGTCTCGCGCTCGACCGGGTTGAAGGAGGACGCCTCGATGGCGACCTTCTATCTGGCGTCGCTGGCGATCGGCGTCACCATCGTCTCGGTCAAGGGCACCAATATCGACCTGCTGCACGTGCTGTTCGGCAACATCCTGGCGATGGACGATCCGACCTTGCTGATGGTGGCGACCAACGCCACGATCACGCTGGTCGTGCTCGCGGTGATCTACCGCCCGCTGGTGGTCGAGAGCGTCGATCCCCTGTTTCTCCGCACGGTGAGCCGCGCCGGGGCGCCGGCGCATCTGATCTTTCTCGGCCTGATCGTCGTCAATCTCGTCAACGGCTTCCAGGCGCTCGGCACTCTGCTCGCGGTCGGCCTGATGATCCTGCCGGCGGGCATCGCGCGGTTCTGGTCGCGCGACGTCACGCCGATGATCTGCATCGCGGTCGGAGCGGCGATCGTCTCCGGCTATGTCGGGCTGGTGCTGTCATTCCAGACCCGAATTCCCTCGGGGCCCGCGATCATCCTGGTCGCGTCGCTGATCTATCTCGGCTCGGTGCTGTTCGGACGCGTGGGCGGCGTGCTTCCGCAGCTGTTTCCGGGACGACACCTCGAAGCGTGAGCCTCATCATGAAACGTTTGCTTCCCGCCCTCGGCCTGCTGCTGTCGCTCGTTATCCCCGCATCCGCCGAGACCAAGCTCAGCGTCATCACCAGCTTCTCGATTCCCGCCGACTTTGTCCGTCAGGTCGGCGGCGACAAGGTCGCCGTCACCTCGCTGGTCGGACCGGACAGCGACGTGCACGTCTACACGCCGACGCCGCACGACGCCAAGGAGGTCGGCGCGGCGAAGCTGCTTGTCGTCAACGGCCTCGGCCTCGAAGGCTGGCTGCCGCGGCTGCAGCAGGCGTCCGGCAGCAAGGCGCCGATCATCGTGGCGACGGCCGGCATCACGCCGCGCAAGCGCGGCTCGGACGCCGACCCGCATGCCTGGCAGTCGGTCGGCAATGCCAAGGTCTATGTGAAGAATATCCGCGACGCGCTGGCCGCGGCTGATCCAGCCGATGCCGAGACCTTCAAGGCCAATGCCGAGCGCTACCTCGGCGAACTCGATGCGCTCGATCGCGAGGTCCGGACCGAGATCGACAAGATCCCGGCCGAGCGGCGAAAGGTGATCTCGACCCACGACGCCTTCGGCTATTTTGCCGACGCCTATGGCATCGCCTTCATCGCCCCGCTCGGCGTCTCCACCGAAACCGAGCCGTCGGCCCGCGACGTCGCCGAGATCATCCGCCAGGTGAAAAAATCCCGCATTCCGGCGGTCTTCCTGGAGAACTTCAACGACGACCGGCTGGTCGGGCGGATCGCGGCAGAGACCGGCGCGAAGATCGGCGGCACCCTGTATTCGGACGCCCTGAGCGCGGAAAACGGCCCCGTTCCCACTTACATTGCCATGGTCAGGCACAATATAAGAGCCCTGACGAGCGCGCTTGTCCGTTAGGGTTTTACCCTCGCGGCAACAGCGCTTTTGAGCCATTTTCGACGCGATCTCAGTTTTTCGGAGTGCGCATGTCCGACGCGAGCAAGACCCCCGTAACGGTGCTGACCGGCTATCTCGGCGCCGGCAAGACCACGCTTCTCAACCGCATCCTCTCCGAAGACCACGGCAAGAAGTACGCCGTCATCGTCAACGAGTTCGGTGAGATCGGCATCGACAACGACCTCATCGTCGGCGCCGACGAGGAAGTGTTCGAGATGAACAATGGCTGCATCTGCTGCACCGTGCGCGGCGATCTCGTGCGCATCATCTCGGGCCTGATGCGCCGCAAGGGCAAGTTCGACGCCATCATCGTCGAGACCACGGGCCTGGCCGATCCGGCGCCTGTGGCACAGACGTTCTTCGTCGACGAGGACGTGCAGAAGAACGCGCGGCTCGATGCCGTCGTGACCGTGGCCGACGCGAAGTGGCTGTCGGACCGGCTCAAGGACGCGCCGGAGGCCAAGAACCAGATCGCCTTCGCCGACGTCATCGTGCTGAACAAGACCGATCTCGTCACCAAGCCGGAGCTGGCCGAGGTCGAGGCGCGCATCCGCGCGATCAACCCGTACGCGCGGCTGCATCGCACCGAGCGCTGCCAGATCGCGATCGCCGACGTGCTGGAGCGCGGCGCGTTCGATCTCGACCGCATTCTGGAGATCGAGCCGGAATTTTTGAACGCCGGCGACGATCACGATCATCATCACCATGATCACGACCATGGCCATGATCATCATCACCATCATGATCACGGCCTGAAGCACTATCACGACGAGGAGATGCAGTCGCTGTCGCTGCGCTCCGACAAGCCGCTCGATCCGTCGAAATTCATGCCGTGGCTGCAGAACCTGGTGCAGACCGAGGGCGGCAAGATCCTGCGCTCCAAGGGCATCCTGGCGTTCCAGGACGATGACGACCGCTATGTCTTCCAGGGCGTGCACATGATGCTCGAGGGCGATCACCAGCGGAAGTGGAAGCCGGACGAGGCGCGGCAGAGCCGCGTCGTCTTCATCGGCCGCGAGCTGCCGGAAGACGCCATTCGCGAAGGCTTCGAACGCTGCATCGTGACCTGATGAGCAGTTTCGATACGGGCGGCGAAGCCGCATCCATCGTCTCCGTCACCGACAAGGTGAAGCCGGTCTCGCTCGGCATGGCCGTCACGGCCGTGCACTATCTCGGCGACCGCGCGGCCTTCGTTGGCACCGAGGAGAGCGTCGCGGTGGTCGACACCGAGGGCGAGATCAGCAAGGTGGACGTGACAGGCGGCGGCATCCTGTCGGCGGTGTCGGACGGATCGCGCATCCTGTTCGGCGGCGACGACGGCAAGGTGTCGTCGCTCGACAAGGCGGGCACGGTGAGCGTGCTCGCGACCGATCCGAAGCGGCGCTGGATCGACAACGTCGCTGTCCATGCCGACGGCGCGATCGCGTGGTCGGTCGGCAAAACCGCGTTCGTGCGCCAGCCGAAGGGCGAGGAGAAGTCGCTCGACGTGCCCTCGACCGTCGGCGGCCTGGCGTTTGCGCCGAAGGGCCTGCGGCTGGCGATCGCGCACTACAACGGCGCGACCCTGTGGTTTCCGAACATGGCCGGCGAGCCCGAGTTTCTCGGCTGGGCCGGCTCGCATCTCGGCGTCACCTTCAGCCCGGACAACAAATTCCTGGTGACCTCGATGCACGAGGCGGCGCTGCATGGCTGGCGCCTCGCCGATAGCAGGCACATGCGCATGACCGGCTATCCCTCGCGGGTGAAGTCGATGTCGTGGGGCAGCGGCGGGCGTTTCCTCGCCACCTCCGGCGCCGACATGGTCATCCTCTGGCCGTTCGTCGGCAAGGACGGCCCGATGGGCAAGGAGCCGGCGATGCTGGCGCCGATGAAGGCCAAGGTCACCGCCGTGGCCTGCCATCCCAAACAGGACATCCTGGCCTGCGGCTACGAGGACGGCACCGTGCTGATGGTGCGGATGCAGGACGGCGCCGAGATCCTGGTGCGGCGGAATGAGACGCCGCCCATTTCCGCGCTGGGCTGGAATGCCGCCGGAACCTGGCTGGCGTTCTCGGATGAGAGCGGTGAGGCGGGGCTGCTGCGGCTCTGAGGGCGTTCCAGTGGTTAATGGGGCATAGCGGCGCAGGCCCAAATGGGAACCTCGCCGCTATCAATCCGTTGTTCCGCGCATCAGATGATGCGAGGCGCATCAGGATGATGCGGAGGACAGCCCATGGCCCCGATCAACAGCAAACGAACCCTGCGTCGCGACCTGCTGCTTGCAGCCGGCCTGCTTGGCCTGGGCGCCGTGATGGCGATCATCTCGCTGACCGAGATCAAGGCGGGCCATCTCGACCAGATGGCGCAGGCGACGCCTGAGCCGTCCGCAACC
>NZ_CAFI01000281.1 GCF_000239775.1 Bradyrhizobium sp. ORS 375 | reverse complement strand
GTTTCAGAGGGGCCGTCGATATCACCAGCCCGGGCGCTGCGGCGTCGCGGGGGCTCTGTTGCGCGCCTGGATTCGGGGAGCGCCGCGGCAAGGCGCGTGGGACACGGTGAAAACGGCGGCAGGCTCCAGATGGCTCTGCATGTGATGCTCCCCGATCAGCCGGGACGGCGTGCCCGGTGATGGGAGGCCGAACTGGCGGGGACATGACGACAACTGCCAAGTGGCCGATTGCACAGCGCCCGGTGCTCGCGCCGTCGCGGAATTTGATCTACACGGGGGCATTCACAAGTGACCACCCATGACCGTTTTGCGCGCACCGGCGCGAGAGACACGACGGAGTTGCAGATGTCCCCCAGCCACAAGCCCCTCAATCTTGCTGCGGAAGCGACCGAGATCCTGACCTCGTTCGGCGTCGCGCCGGAGCGGCTGCGCGGCGGCGCGCGCCCGGCGCGTTCACCGGTGACGGGCGAGGTGCTGGCGCAGGTGCATGACGACACCAGGGCGGATGCGACGGCGGTGATTGCCCGCGCCCATGAGGCGTATCTGCAGTGGCGGCTGGTGCCGGCGCCGAAGCGCGGCGAGCTGGTGCGGCTGTTCGGCGAGGAGCTGCGCGCTCACAAGGCGGCGCTCGGCCGGCTGGTCTCGATCGAGGCCGGCAAGATCATCTCCGAGGGGCTCGGCGAGGTGCAGGAGATGATCGACATCTGCGACTTCGCGGTCGGCCTGTCGCGTCAGCTCTATGGCCTGACGATTGCGACCGAGCGCGCCGAGCACCGCATGATGGAGACGTGGCATCCCCTCGGCGTCACCGGCGTGATCTCGGCGTTCAACTTTCCGGTGGCGGTGTGGGCCTGGAATGCGGCGGTCGCGCTGGTGTGCGGCAACAGCGTCGTCTGGAAGCCCTCTGAGAAGACGCCGCTGACGGCGCTCGCCTCCGACGCGCTGCTCGCGCGCGCGCTCGCCCGCTATCGGCGCGAGGGCGGCGTTGCCCCCGATGGCCTTGCCGGCCTGATGCTGGGCGGGCGTGCCGTTGGCGAGATGCTGGTCGACGATGCCAGGGTGCCGCTGGTGTCGGCGACCGGGTCGACGGCGATGGGGCGCGTCGTCGGCGCCTGCCTCGCGGGTCGTTTCGCCCGGGCCATCCTCGAGCTCGGCGGCAACAATGCCGCGATCGTCACGCCCACGGCCGATCTCGATCTCACTCTGCGCGCGGTGGCGTTCGCGGCGATGGGCACGGCCGGCCAGCGCTGCACCAGCCTGCGCCGTCTGTTCGTCCATGCTGACGTCTATGAGCAGCTCGTGCCGCGCCTGAAGCAGGCCTATGCCTCGGTCGCGATCGGCAATCCGCTGCAGCCGGGCACCTTGATCGGTCCGCTGGTCGACCGCGGCGCCTATGAGGCCATGCAGGACGCGCTGAGCGCGGCGAAAGATCATGGCGGGCGCGTGTTCGGCGGCGAGCGCGTCGCGGTCGGCGGCTACGAAGAGGCCTACTACGTGCGGCCGGCGCTCGTCGAGATCGCCACGCAAAGCGGGCCGGTCGAGCGCGAGACCTTCGCGCCGATCCTCTATGTGATGCCGTATCGCGATCTCGCGGCCGCGATCGAGCTGCACAACGCCGTGCCGCAGGGGCTGTCGTCGTCGATCTTCACCAACGATCTGCGCGAGGCCGAGCTGTTCGTGTCCTCGCGCGGCTCCGATTGCGGCATCGCCAACGTCAATATCGGCCCGTCCGGCGCGGAGATCGGCGGCGCGTTCGGCGGCGAGAAGGAGACCGGCGGCGGCCGCGAATCCGGCTCCGACGCATGGAAGGCCTATATGCGTCGCGCGACCAACACGGTGAACTATGGCCGCAGCCTGCCGCTGGCGCAGGGCGTCAAGTTCGATTTGGGGTGACCCACTGATGCCTTGGGTCGTCAGCGGAACTGCTTTGCCGATTCGTGCGTTGCGCGCTGACAAGGAGATTCACCATGGCAGCCAAGAAGAAGACGTCGACAGCGAAGTCGGCACGCGGACGCAAGCAGGATCGCGCCCGCGTCGCCGGCGGTCAGGACTACGAAGTTCGCTACGAGGCCAAGAAGAGCGGCCGTTCGGCCTCGGCCGTCAAGAAGGTCGGCAACAGCCGCAAGAAGGTCGAGCGCAAGCTGGCGCGCTAATGCTTCTGCGGCCGCTGCGGCGGCCGCAGCGATCCCCTGGTCCAGCCGAGCGCCTTCGGGGAATGCAGCGGATCGGGGCCGTCGCAGGCAGGACAGATCAGCGCGCGTCGCTCGCCCTTGTCGTGAGGTGTCGCCTCGCGCATCACCAGCGGCCGGCCGCAGGTCTGGCAGGGTTTTCGCATCAGCCACGCGGTGGGACGCTTCAGCACGACGACCTCTCCAGAGCGAGGCATCAGCCTAGGCTGAAATGTGGCGGGCGCGGAATCACTTATTTGAATCGTGGCAATTCTTCCGGCTCGCGGGACGGTGAGCAGTCAGGACAGCTATCGCCGATTCCGGCAAGAGCCTCCTCGATCGCCGCGAGCGCTTCCGAACTGCAGATGCCGCGAGGCGGGTCGTCGCGCGCCACATCGCGCGCCCGGGCCAGCGCGTGCGGGTCGCCGCGCTCCTGCATCCAGCCGTGCTCGTCGCATTCGACGATCGCGCCGGCCTCGCGCAGCGTAGCGATCGCCCAGCCTTCGAGGCTGCGGGTGGCGGGGCGTGTGACGAGCGTTGGCATTTGCGAATCTCTCCTTCCAAGAGAAACCACCATCGCCGCGGCGTTTCCAGTCCTGCCGTGCAGGGCAGGGATTCCGAATTGCAGGGGCTTGCCGCACTGGCAAAATCTTGGCCGGGCCGGCTTGAGATCGGCGCCGGCTGCGGCCATCCTCGGGTCCATTCAGGCAAGCGGGTGCGGATAGGGATGCAGATCAAGACCAACGAGGATGCGCTGCTCATCATCGATGTGCAGAATGATTTTTGCCCGGGCGGGCAGCTTGCCGTCGCCGAGGGCGACGCCGTCGTGCCGGTGATCAACCGGCTGGGCGGGCTGTTCG
>NZ_CAFI01000282.1 GCF_000239775.1 Bradyrhizobium sp. ORS 375 | reverse complement strand
GTGTGGAGACAGCTGTGGCTACTCGCGACGAGCGTATGCGGAGCACCAACCAGTCGGCTGCCCCGCCCTGCCCGCTATCGGCCCCGGCCGGCGGCTTGCGGCAGGAACGGTGCCGGCTGATGCACCGGCGCGATCGCAACGGCCCGATTGCGGCCTTCGTTCTTGGCGCGGTACAGCGCGGTGTCGGCGCGCTTCATCACGTCGGCGATCGGCTCGCCCTTCTGCTCCAATGTGGAGATGCCGATCGAGACCGTGACCTCGATGCGCTTCTCGCCCTTGTGCACCGAGAACGGCTCGTTGGCGACGGAGCGGCGCAGCCGCTCGGCGACCATGCCGGCGACGTGCAGGTCGGTTTCCGGCATCACGATCACGAACTCCTCGCCGCCATAGCGGCAGGCGAGATCGATGCCGCGGATCGACTTGCGCACGCGCATGGCGAACTCGCGCAGCACGTCGTCGCCGGCATCGTGCCCGTAATTGTCGTTGATCGACTTGAAGTAGTCGATGTCGAGCATCATCAGCGCCAGCGGCTTGCCGCGGCTCGCGGCCTGGTCGGCGAGCGTCGAAAGATGCGTCTCCATGTAACGACGGTTGTGCAGGCCGGTCAGCGCATCGGTGATCGCCATCTCGATCGAGTTCTGCACATTGTCGCGCAAATGATCAGTGTAGCGGCGCTTGCGGATCTGGGTGCGCGCGCGCGCCAGCAGCTCGTTCTTGTCGACGGGACGCAGCAGATAGTCGTTGACGCCGATCTCCAGCCCACGCAGCAGCCGCGAATTGTTCTCGGCTTCCGCGATCGCCAGGATCGGGACATGGCGCGTGCGCTCCAGCGAGCGCAACTGGCTGCACAGCCGCAGGCCGTCGAAATCATTGAGGTCGAGCGAGACGATGACGAGGTCGTAATTGCCGTCGGCAGCGTTGAACACGGCCTCCGCGGGATTGGGCTCGACATCGACGGAGTGCTCGGTCGCCAGCATCGGCCCGAGCCGCTCGTAGGACGACGGCCGGTCGTCGACCAGCAGGACCCGCCCGCCCTTGCCGGCATCGGCGACCGCATTGCGCTCGGGCGCCTGCACGCCGATCTCCAGCGAGGTCAGCGCGCGCATGCGCAGCTCGTCGGTCATCATCTTCAGCCGCGTCAGCGAGCGCACGCGCGCGATCAGCACGACGTCGGAGACCGGCTTGGTGAGAAAATCGTCGGCGCCGGCCTCCAGGCCACGCACCCGGTCGGCCGGGCTGTCGAGCGCCGTCACCATGACGACGGGGATGAAATGCGTCGCGGGGTTCGACTTCAGCCGGCGGCAGACCTCGAAGCCGTCCATGTCCGGCATCATGACGTCGAGCAGGATGATGTCGCATTCGGCGCGCTGGCAGATCTGCAGAGCCTCGGCGCCGTTCGAGGCGGTCAGTACGTCGAAATATTCGGCCGACAGCCGCGCCTCCAACAGCTTGACGTTGGCGGGGACGTCATCGACGACAAGGATGCGCGCGGACACTGCAGAAACTCCTCAGCCGATAAAACGTCGCACGGTTTCTATGAATTTTCCGACCGAAATCGGTTTGGAAAGATAGGCTTCGCAGCCACCCTCGCGGATGCGCTCCTCGTCGCCCTTCATCGCAAAAGCCGTCACCGCGACCACCGGGATCGCGCGCAAATCCGGATCGTCCTTGATCCACTTCGTCACTTCCAGGCCCGAGACCTGCGGCAGCTGGATGTCCATCAGGATCAGGTCGGGGCGCGTCTTGCGCACGATGTCGAGCGCCTCCACGCCGCTGGAGGTGCCGGACGTCTGGTACCCATGGGCTTCCAACAGATCGCGGAAGAGCTTCATGTTGAGCTCATTGTCTTCCACGATCAGGACGGTCTTGCCCATCCGCCCCTCCGAATCACTGACACCCGACTGCCCTCCGGTGGACACCTGCCCACCGCTACCCATCTAATTCAAACTAGCCCCAGATTCGTTCAAAGCCGTTAAGGCGGTATTCCATCTTCGACCGAGATGGTTTCCACTTGCTTGAACCCGCTCCGAAGACTCGGGCATGATGGTCGCAAAGTAGAGACGACAAGTTAATGGAAAGGCAAATGCCCCGTTGAAAAAGCGTTCTCAAAATCCGCGCGAAGTCGCTGAAATCGTTGCTATTCAGGCCTTGTCCTTCCTGGCCGCGGAACCCGAGCGCATCGGCCGGTTCCTGGCCGAAACCGGGATCGGTCCGGAGACGCTGCGATCCTCGGCAAGCGACCCGAATTTCCTGGCCAGCGTGCTCGATTTCGTGCTGCGCGACGACGAGACGGTAAAGGCTTTTGCCGAAAGCTCCAAGTTACATCCGACCAATATCATGGCCGCAAGGCAGGTATTGGGCGACCGGCAGTGGGAGCGTGACGTGCCGTGACGCCGCCGGGCCCAGAGGGAGCGTCGCATGCGGTCAGCGGGCCGACCTGCTTCTGCCGCGACTGCCTGTCGGATCTCGCCTCCGGCGCCCGCCGCTGCACCGCCTGCGGCTCGCCCCGGCTGGTCCGGCATCGCGCCCTGCCCGCGCTCACCTTGGCCCATATCGACTGTGACGCGTTCTACGCCACCGTCGAGAAGCGCGACAATCCCGAGGTGGCCGACCGTCCGGTCATCATCGGTGGCGGCAAGCGCGGCGTGGTCTCGGCCGCCTGCTACATCGCCCGCACCTATGGCGTGCGCTCGGCGATGCCGATGTTCAAGGCGCTGGAGCTATGCCCCGGAGCCGTCGTGATTCCCCCCGACATGGCGAAATATGTCCGCGTCGGCCGCGAGGTCCGCCAGGCGATGCAGGCGCTGACGCCGCTGGTCGAGCCGCTGTCGATCGACGAGGCGTTCCTCGATCTCTCCGGCACCGAGCGGGTCCACGGCATGATTCCGGCGAAAGTGCTGGCGCGCTTCGCCCGCGAGGTCGAGCGCGATATCGGCATCACCGTCTCGGTCGGGCTGTCCTGCAACAAGTACCTCGCCAAGATCGCCTCCGACCTCGACAAGCCCCGCGGCTTCGCCGCGCTCGACCAGGACGAGGCGGTGACGATGCTGGCCGACAAGCCGGTCGGCTTCATCTTCGGCGTCGGGCCCGCCACCCAGCAGCGGCTGGCGCAACATGGCTTCCGCGTCATCGCCGACCTGCAGCGCGCCGACGAGATCGAGCTGATGAAGCAGTTCGGCGGCGAGGGCCGCAGGCTGTGGCGGCTGGCGCGCGGCCTCGACGACCGCAAGGTGGTGGCCGACCGCGGCGCCAAGACGATCTCGAGCGAGACCACCTTCGACACCGACATCCGCGATTACGCCGCCCTGGAGAAGCTGCTCTGGCGGCTGTCGGAGAAGGTGTCGGCGCGGCTGAAGGCGAGCCAGCTCGCCGGCTCGACCATCACGCTGAAACTGAAGACAGCCGATTTCCGCCAGCGGACCCGCTCGCAGTCGATCGCCGCCCCCACTCAGCTCGCCGGAAAAATCTTCTCGATCTGCAAGGAGATGCTGGCGCGCGAGACCGACGGCACGGCGTTCCGCCTGATGGGTGCCGGGGTCAGCGCGCTACGCCCGGGCTCGGAGGCCTCCGACACCGACATGCTCGATCGCCGCTCGGCCTCGGCCGAGCGCGCGATGGATGCGTTACGCAAGAAGTTCGGCCACGCCGCGGTCATCCGCGGCATCGCCTATGACGGACCGGAGCCGGTGGAATGACGGTCCCGTCAGTTGCTGCAGGGCTTGCCGTCCTTGGCGTCCTTGACGTCGAACTTGCCCAGCGCGCCAGCGATGACGAAGTCGTTGTAGTCGAGCACGAGCGCGCGGGAGACGCCGTTCTCATACAGCTCGAACGACATCGCATAGACCGGCGTCTGCTCGCCCTCGGTCCGCTTGGCGTCGCGGTCGTAATAGCTGACCGTGACCGGCCAGCGCGTCAGCGACTTCATCTCGTCGCTGTCGGTCGACGCATCCGGCTTGGCCGGGGCCTTGTCGCCCGTCACCGGCGCGCCGATCACGGTCAGCGTGTTGTAGACCTTCTCGCCATTGTCGGAGCCGTCATAGACGGACAGCTCGAGCAGCGACTTGCCCTCCCGCGCGGCGGCGATGATGCGCTGGATCTGCTCGGTGGGAAACACGGTCGAGCCGTCGAGCGTGAAGGTCTTCGCCTCCGGCTGCTTCAGCTTGACGGTGATGTGATCGCCGGTGCGCTCAGCGATGCCATCCACTGGGCTGGAGGACTGGTCGTTCATCCGCGAGTCGATCTTGAAGCGATAGCTCTTGCCGGCGCCGTCCTCCCACGCCGTCGAGCGCAGGTCGCTCAGCGTGACCTTGCCCTCGCCGAGATCGAGCTCGGAGACCTGGCGGAAGTCCGAGGTGTAGCCGTTGCAGGCATTGCCGGAGAAATTGTACAGGATGCGGCCGCGCGCGCTGTTGACCGGGCTCGATCCGCGCGACTTCAGCAGGCTCAGATCGTACAGCGCCTGGTGCGGCAGGAACGGCACCCCCGCCCCGGCCTGCGCCGGACCGAACGTGATCGCGGCAAGCGCCAGCGCTCCCATCGACAGTCGAAACGAATGAGCCATGAGTTTTCCTCGGGGGGCGTATCGATAAACCGTCACATTAAAGACCGCTGCATTACGTCGCAACTGCGGCTGGCTCACGGAAACGTGCGTTCGCGGGGCCCAGTTAACGGCGGCGCCGGCTGCTTGCATGTCGCTGGCAACTGCGCCAAACAGGGCCGCGGTCCGGCACGGGATCGGCTTTCAGGCGACAGAACGGGGATTTGAGATGGCGGGCACGGTTGAACAGACTCTCGCGGCACAGGGCATCACATTGCCGGCGCCGAAGGCACCGGTGGCCAATTATGTCCCGTTCGTGCGCACCGGCAATCTGCTGTTCGTCTCGGGCCAGGTCTGCCTCGGCGGCGACGGCAAGATGATCGCATCCGGCAAGCTCGGCGGCGGCGTGTCGCTCGAGGATGGCTATGCGGCCGCGAAGGGCTGCGGCATCAATCTGCTCGCCCAGGTGAAGGCCGCGGTCGGCGACCTCGACAAGGTCGTGCGCGTGGTCCGGCTCGGCGGCTTCGTCAATTCAGCGCCGGATTTCCTCGATGGGCCGAAGGTGCTCAACGGCGCCTCCGACCTGATGGTCGCCGCGTTCGGCGACAAGGGCCGCCATGCCCGCACCACCGTCGGCGTCTCGGCGCTGCCGTCGGATGCGGCGGTCGAGGTCGAAGGCGTGTTCGAGGTCGAATAGGATCGAAGAGGTCGAGAAGAGAATGGACGGGGCGAATGCGCGCACCTGACTGGCTGACGGCCCGCCCCGTCGCCCATCGCGGCCTGCATGACGCGGCAAGCGGCATCATCGAGAACATGCCGGCCGCCGCGCGCGGCGCCGTCGCCCGCAACTTCGCCATCGAATGCGACATCCAGCTGTCGGCCGATGGCGAGGCGATGGTCTATCATGACTACGACCTCGGCCGCCTCACCGAGGGCTCTGGCCTCGTGATCGAGAAGACCGCGGCCGAGCTGAAGGCGGTCCGCTTCAAGCAGACCGACGAGCGGATGATGACGCTCAAGGACCTCTGCGACCTGATCGGCGGACGCGTGCCGCTGGTGGTCGAGGTCAAGAGCACCTTTCAGGGCGATCGCCGGCTGGTCCGGCGCATGACCGAAGTGTTGTCCGCCTATTCCGGCCCGGCCGTCGGCATGTCGTTCGATCCGGACCTCGTACTTGCCATGCGCGAGACCATGCCGAAGCTGACGCGCGGCATCGTCGCCCAGCGCACCTATGAGGACGGCTATTTTGCCAAGCTCACCCAGGAGCAGCGCGACAGCATGCTGCATCTCAGGCATGGCCTGAGCACCCAGCCGCATTTCGTCGCCTATTGGGTGCAGCAGCTGCCGTCGGCCGCGCCGTGGATCGCGCGCAACGTGTTCGGCTGCCCGCTCCTGACCTGGACCGTGCGCACCGCCGAGCAGCGCGCCACCGCCGCACGTTACGCGGATCAGATGATCTTCGAAGGGTTTACGCCGGAGACGTGAGGCGAGACTCGAGGCGGGCCTTGAAGTCGGTGCTGCGATGCACGATCTTGATCCCATAGCAATCTGGGCGGCTCGGCCGAGCGTTCCTGAGTTGCCTTCTGTTCAGGGGTTCGATGGCCTCACCTGAGATCACGCTCGAAGCCGTTCCCGGGATGTCCGAAATCCCGGCCGCCGCCTGGGACGCCTGCGCCAATCCCGCCGGCCGTCTGACGCCCGGCTCATCCGCGGCCTGCGGCCTCGCCTACAACCCTTTCGTCTCTCACGCCTTTTTATCCGCCTGCGAAGCCTCCGGGTCCGCCACAATCCGCACCGGCTGGGCGCCGCGCCATCTCGTCGCCAAGCTCGGCGAGGAAATCCTGGGCGTCGTGCCCTGCTATCTGAAGTCTCACTCGCAGGGCGAATACGTCTTCGACCGCGGCTGGGCGGATGCCTATGAGCGCGCCGGCGGCCGCTATTATCCGAAGCTCCAGGTCTCCGTACCCTTCACGCCGGCGACCGGCCCGCGGCTGCTGATCCGGCCCGACCAGGATCGCGAGATGATCGGCAACGCGCTGGCCCAGGGCCTGAAGGCGCTGTGCGGGATCAGCGAGGCCTCCTCCGTCCACGTCACCTTCGCCAAGCAGGCCGAATGGGAGCTGCTCGCCGCGCAAGGTTTCCTGCAGCGCACCGACCAGCAGTTCCATTGGCACAACCAGGGTTTTTCCAGCTTCGACGATTTTCTGGCGACGATGAACTCGCGCCACCGCAAATCGATCAAGCGCGAGCGGCGCGATGCGCTGGCCGCGGGGATCACGATTCACTGGCTTACCGGCAAGGACATCACCGAGGACGCGTGGGACGCGTTCTTCGACTTCTACATGGACACCGGCTCGCGCAAATGGGGCCGGCCCTATCTGAACCGCAAGTTCTTCTCGCTGATCGGCGAGACCATGGCCAATGACGTGCTGCTGGTGATGGCCAAGCGCGAGGGTCGCTGGATTGCGGGTGCCATCAACTTCATCGGCTCGGACACGCTGTTCGGCCGCAATTGGGGTGCGATTGAGCACCACCCGTTCCTGCATTTCGAGGTCTGCTACTACCAGGCGATCGATTTCGCGATCCAGCACAAGCTCGCGGTGGTCGAAGCGGGGGCGCAAGGCGAGCACAAGATCGTGCGCGGGTACCTGCCGCAGACCACCTACTCCGCCCATTACATCGCCGACCGCGGCCTGCGGCGGGCCATCGACGACTATCTCAAGCGCGAGCGCGCCTATGTCGAGCAGGCCGGCCGGGAGCTGGCCGAGTCCGGACCGTTCCGGAAAGGGATGGACGAGCAATCTTGACCGCCGGCACGGGCCAATGAGAGTAAGGCGACCAGAGGAACGCATGAGGACCTGCCGATGACCGCCTACGATCCCAACAACCCGTTCGCGAAGATCCTGCGCGGCGAATTCCCCTGCGTGAAGGTCTACGAGAACGACCACGTGCTGGCCTTCCTCGACATCATGCCGCGGGTCCCCGGCCACACGCTGGTGATCCCGAAGGCGGCGGCCCGGAATATCCTCGACATCACCGAGGAGGACTACCTCCACGTCGGCCGCGCCGTCCGCACCATCGCGCGCGCGGCCAAGACCGCGTTTGCCGCCGACGGCATCACCGTGCAGCAGTTCAACGAGCACGCCGGCGGCCAGATGGTGTTCCACCTCCACGTCCACATCATGCCGCGCCACACCGGCGACAGCCTGCTGCCGCCGGCCAGCCGCAAGGAGGATCCCAAGGTCCTGGAGGAGAACGCCGCGAAGCTGATCGCAGCGCTGAACGGCTGATCAGGCGTCGTCGAGGCCGATGTCTAGCGCGGCCGATGAATGCGTGATCCAGCCGACCGAGATCAGGTCGACACCTGCGGCTGCGATCGCGGGCGCGGTGTCGACTGTGATCCGCCCCGAGGCCTCGGTGATCGCCTTGCCCCTGGCCATGCCGACAGCGCGCTCGAGCTCCGCCGGCGTCATGTTGTCGAGCAGGACCGCATCGACCCCGAGCGCCAGCGCCTCTTCGAGCTGCGCCAGATTGTCGACCTCCACCTCGATCTTCACGAGGTGGCCAGCATGAGCCTTCGCCCTGATAATCGCAGCCTCGACGCCGCCGGCAATGGCGATGTGGTTGTCCTTGATCAGGACAGCATCATCGAGCCCAAACCGGTGATTGCCACCCCCGCCGGCGCGCACGGCGGATTTCTCCAGCGCGCGCAGCCCCGGCGTGGTCTTGCGGGTGCACACGATCTGCGCGCGCGTCCCCTTCACGGCTTCGACGAGAGAGGCCGTCGCCGAGGCGACGCCGCTGAGGTGGCAGAGGAAGTTGAGCGCGACACGCTCGCCGGTCAGCAGCGCCCGTGCCGGGCCGCTGATGGTGGCAAGGACGTCGCCAGCCGTGACGAGGC
Source organism: Bradyrhizobium sp. ORS 375 (assembly GCF_000239775.1). Classification (GTDB taxonomy): domain Bacteria; phylum Pseudomonadota; class Alphaproteobacteria; order Rhizobiales; family Xanthobacteraceae; genus Bradyrhizobium. Next base: position 24,202 of record NZ_CAFI01000282.1, on the reverse strand, counting down.
TGCCGTCGCCGCGGATGGTCTCCATGCGGATCTCGGACGAGACCGTCTGGAAGGCGCAGCGTGCGACGTCGAGCCCGGCGACGACGCCATGCTGGCGCGCCCGCAGCTTCAACGACGCGCGCTGGTCGGCGGGGACGATGGCTTCGGTGGTGATGTCGCCGGCGCGGCCGAGATCCTCCAGCAACGCCATGCGCACCAGCGGCTCGTAGAGCAAGGGCGAGAGAGGATTGAGGCTCATGATATGACGCTCCTGATCGAGGGACGCTCGGTCTCGGCGATCCCCCGCGCGGCGGCGATCGCGGAGGACAACGTGAAGCGGGACGGCTGCGCGACGGGCAGCGTGTCCGGACAGTCGGTGCGGCAATGCCCACCGCGGCTCTCCTCGCGCGCCCGCGCCGCAACTGACATCATCAGACCGACCAGGGCCGGATCAGCCGCAGGCCCTGCTCCCATCGCCAGCGGGAGCAGGCTCCGGATGGCGGCTGTCATCCGATCACGGTCCCGAAGCACGCCGAGCGCATCGGACAGCAAGCGGCGCATCGACGTGGGATCGGACGCCGGCGGGACGGCTCCGAGCTCGCACGGCTTGGCTGCGGCCTGCGACATGCCCGTCACGCTCTCGGCCACCCATTGCGCGCAGACGATGGCTTCCATCAGCGAGTTGCTGGCGAGCCGGTTGGCGCCGTGCAGACCGGTGCGGCTGGCCTCGCCGCAAGCCCATAAGCCTGCGACCGAGCTTCGGCCCGTCACGTCGACAGCGATGCCGCCCATATGGTAGTGCACCGCCGGCCGCACGGGGATTGGATCGACAGCCGGATCAAGTCCGGCCATGCGGCAGAACGCGCTGATCACCGGATAGCGCGCGGCGAACAGGTCGCCCGGTCTCTCCCGCGCATCGAGGAACGTGCGGTGGCCCTGCGCGCGGTGACGCCAAACGGCCCGCGCCACCACGTCGCGCGGCGCCAATTCCGCGCCGGGCTCGTCGGCCATGAAGCGCAGGCCGGTCTCGTCGATCAGCACGGCGCCGTCGCCGCGGATCGCTTCTGTCAACAATGGCAGCGGCCGCGACGGCCCGTCGAAGGCCGTGGGGTGAAACTGCACGAATTCGAGATCGGACAGCACAGCCCCCGCCCTGGCCGCCAGCGCCAAGCCCTGACCAAAGCAGCCAGTCGGGTTGGTGCTGTCGTGGAACAGGCCGCCGATGCCGCCGGTCGCGATCACGACGCGCGTGGTGGCGAGCACGAGCGGCTCCTCGCCGCGGACCGCGAGCACGCCCTGGACCGCATTGTCCTCGACGATCAGCCGGCGCGCTTCGACGCCCTCGAGCAGTGTCACCGAAGGACATTGCCTGACGGCAGCGATCAGCGCACGCATGATCTCGCGTCCGGTACCGTCACCGGTGGCGTGCACGATCCGATTGCGGCTGTGTGCGGCCTCCAAGCCGAGGCGCCAGCTTCCGTCTGCGTTCCGATCGAACGCGACGCCGAGCTGGGCGAGACGTTCGACCGCCGCTGGAGCCGCTTCGATGATGCGACGTGCGGCGACCTCGTCGCACAGGCCGGCGCCTGCAACGATCGTGTCGGCGAGATGCAGCGCCGGGTCATCGTCGTCGCCGACCGCTGCGGCGAGGCCACCTTGTGCCCACATGCTCGAAGCCTCCGCACCGAGCGGCGACTTCGACAGCAGCACGACGGGCTCCGGCGCGAGCGCAAGCGCGGTCATCAACCCCGCGGCGCCGCCGCCGATGATCACGGGACGACCCGTGAGGTCAGAGATATCGGTGTTCATAGCGCCAGCATCCTTTCCACCGAACGCCGCGCGCGCTCGGCCATCGCGGGATCGATCGTCACCTCATGCGTGTTGGTTTCGAGCGCATGACGAATGTTCTTCAACGTGATCCGCTTCATGTGCGGGCACAGATTGCAGGGCCGGACGAACTCGATGTCCGGATACATCACCGCGACGTTGTCGCTCATCGAGCATTCCGTCAGCAGCACCACCCGCGCCGGCCGCTTCATGCCGACGTAGTCCGACATCGCCGCCGTCGAGCCGGCGAAATCGGCCTCCGCCACCACCTCCGGCGGACATTCGGGATGGGCGAGCACGGTGACCCCCGGATGATTGTCACGCAGCGTGCGGACGTCCTCGGCGCTGAAGCGCTCGTGCACCTCGCAATGCCCCTTCCAGGCCGTGATCCTCACATTGGTCCGGGCGGCGATGTTGCGGGCGAGATATTCGTCCGGGAGCATGATGACGTGATCCACGCCGAGCTTCTCCACGATCGCGAGCGCGTTCCCGGAGGTGCAACAGATGTCGGACTCGGCCTTCACAGCAACCGAGGTGTTGACATAGGCGACCACCGGCACGCCGGGATGGCGCGCGCGCATCAGCCTGACATCGTCAGCGGTGATCGACTCCGCGAGCGAGCAGCCCGCCTCCATGTCCGGAATCAGCACGGTCTTCCCCGGATTGAGCAGCTTGGCGGTCTCCGCCATGAAATGCACGCCGGCAAGCACGATCACCTCGGCATCGACCTTGGTCGCCTCGCGCGCGAGCAGCAGGCTGTCGCCGACAATGTCGGCGACGCCGTGGAAGATCTCGGGTGTCTGGTAGTTGTGCGCCAGCACCACGGCATTGCGCCGGCGCTTGAGCGCGAGGATGGCCTCGACATCCTCCTCGTAGACAGCCCATTCGGACGGCGGGATCACCCGCCGCAGACGGTCAGGAAGCGATGAGGTCGGTGCGGCGGCAGCCAGGATGGTTTCGGCCATTTATACTCTCCTTGAGCATAATATGGCTTATACTTATCCTGAGCATAAGTCTTGTCAAGCGCCGGAGATCACGACCGCGAGAGCGGCAGCTTGGTTCCGACCACGGCGCGCTCCGCCAGGATGCCCTGGCGGAAGCGGAACAGCTTGGCTGGTCGCCCGATCGTGTCGGCGGCCATGGCGCCGGTTTCCTCGACGAGCTCCTGCTGCTCAATCAGGCGGCGGAAGTTCTGCTTGTGCACCAGACGGCCGGCCAGCGCCTCGACGCTGCGTTGCAGCTGCAGCAGCGTGAATTCGTCCGGCATCAGCTCGAACACGACCGGACGATATTTGATCTTGGCGCGCAGCCGGGCGATGCCGGTGGCGAGAATGCGGCGATGGTCTCCCGCCATCGCGCGGCCCGGCACCGCCGCCTCGCCGCCCTGCTCGCGCACGCTCTCCGGGATCAGCAAAGCCTCGTACAACAGCTCATAGCGCTGCAGCGCCAGCTCCTCGTTCCACTCGCGGCCATCGAGACCGAAAGTGATGGCGGCACGGCGCCAGCGCGTCTTCTGCAGCGCCGGCTCCTCGGCCGCGCGCGCCCAGGCCTTCAGCCTCGGCGCGATGATCTTTGCGAGGATCGCCGGCGGTCCGTCGCGATGATCCTCCCAGGGAAAGTAGTCGTACCAGGACGACCATTGCGCATCGGCACCTTCACGGCCCTCCTCCTCGCGCGTGAGACCGAGATAGCTGATGGAGATGCGATGCGGCGCGTCGGGATCGCCCGAGCGCCCGCGATCGGCGAAGGTGTAGAGCTGCTCGACATAGCCGAGGGGATGCCCGGTCTGCGCCTCGACCCAGGCGCGCAGACCCATCTGCAGTGAGCGGTGCGCGAACTGAAACGGACCGCTCGGCAACGCCCCGGCGTGCTCGATCGTCATGATCTTCGGGTGCCCATCGGTCACCGCCACCAGCACGGCGACGAGATCGGCGGTGATCGCATCCAGCGCCGTCACGGTCTTCGGCCGCTTGTTGACGTTCGACATCAGGGATCGCTGGTCCTATTTGTCCTCGGTTGCCCCGGGCGTGAACACGCAATGGTCGGGCTTCAGATCAATCAGCGGAGTCTCGTCGAGACAATCGAGCCCGCGCACCAGCACGGTGCTGCCTTCCAGCGCGACGAAGCGGACGGTGGACACGCCGATCGGGTTGGGCCGCACCGGCGAGCGCAGCGCGAAGGTGCCGCGGGTCTCGCCATCATGGTGACGCGGGCTCTGCTTGACGAGATCACGACGCGCGCGGTTGAGCCAGTATAGGACCTGCAGGTAGCTGAAGCCGTCGATGCCTTGCAGCGCCGGCACCCAGGGCTCGAAGATCTCGAGCCGGCACACCGGCCCCTCGAGGCTGCCCTGCCGTGGCGTCTCCAGCCGCGAGGTCCAGGGCGTGCGAATACGGCCGATGAAGTACAGTGAGGCGTCGCGCGGCTGCGGCACGTCGATCGCAACTTCACCCGGGCGGAGATCGGCATCAGTGGTCATCTCAAAATCCTCAGATCATCAGGCAATCTAGCTGAACGCGGCGTCGCCGCAATTGCGGTCGCGCAACTCAGCCGAGCCACCATTTGCCGGCCAGCATCACGGCCTCGCCGCACACGACGCCGGCGAAGATCGAGCGGCGCGACGCGAGAAAGGCTGCGAGGCCGGCCACGACCGCGCCATAGCGCAGGCCCCAGGGCACGCTGGCGAGCGCGCCCGGCGGCTGCACCAGGATCTGGGCGATGACGCCGGCCAGGATCGCGGTCGCCACGGCCTTGACCCACATCAGGAGGTCCGAGCCCTCGTCGAGGCCGCTGCCGAACCACAGCCCCAGCAGCCGCCAGATCTGGTTGGGGATGACGCCCGCGATCAGCAGCACCGCCAACGCATGCCAGTCGCCGATGAAGTCGCTCATGCCGCCTCCCGCTCGCGCCATTTGTGGACGGCAAATGCAAGAGTGCCGGCCACGACGCCGCTGACCAGGATGTCGACGCCACTGTTGAGCCGGGCGGCCAAGGGATAGAGGACCAAGCCCAGCCCCAGCGCGAGCACGTCAGCCAGCTCCTTGGCATTGCGCAAGGTGGAAAAGAGGAAGGCCAGCGGCGTCAGCAGCAGCACGGCGGCGCCGAAGGTCTGTGACAGATTGGCGGCCAGGAGATAGCCGATGATGGTCGCGACCAGCGCCACGCCCATCAGCCCACTGCCGAGACCGTGGACGAAGGCGATGCGGCGCTCGCGCGGAACATGCGGCAGGAAGCGATAGCATTCGACCCATAAGGTCACCGCGGTGAAATGCGCGATCAGCACCAGATGCCGCCGCTTGGTCTTCGGCCCGCGGATCAGCGGCAGCACGGCGACCACCATCGGAAACAGCCGGATCGCGCTCATGGTGACCGCGATCGCCGACTGCAGAATCGTCTGGCCGGAGCCGAGCGTCGACACCAGGATGATCTGCGCCGGCCCCGCCCATACCAGCACCGTGCTGAGGATCGCCCAGAGCATGCTGAAATGGGTGTCGTGGGCGAGCGCACCGATGCCGATGAAGGTGACGAACAGCACCACAGACAGGATGGTCGCCGACGTCGCGCGCAGCCCCCAGCCGAAGGCCCGAAGCGAACCATGCCATTGCGGCGAATCGAGCGGAGGAAGTGTCACGGGCGGCCCAGCGGAACGGACCGCGATAAGGCTGTCGAAACCGCCCGGCGTCAACCGCCATCACACGCGCGCGGCTCTGCACGCGGTGCAAGCCGCCGGCCCTCAGGCCCGGTTGCGCAGCACGAAGCAGGCGCCGCCGGCGCCACGGATGCGATTGCACAGCGCGTCGGCCTCGCCGCGGGTGTCGGCGCCGATCCGCACTTGATAGAAGGCGCGGTTGCCGCGCGTGCGCATCACCGACGACAGCAGGCTCGGGTCGCGATCGCCGATCACCGAGCCCAGGCCTTTGATGGCCCGCGCGTACATCGATAGCGCCTTGTTGCGATCGAAGCCGGCCGCCAGCTGCACGCCCCAGGATTTCGCGGCGGCTACCGCGACATGCTGCTCCAGCTGCGTCACGAACGGATTGGGCGCGCGCTTCAGGAGCGCCATCAGCTGATGACAGGAGGTCGGCCGCGCGCTCGGCGGCATCTTGCCGCCCTTGCCTGCCGCCGCCCACTCGTCGATCGACGAGCCGGTGATGGCGGAAACATAGTTGCGGGTCTCCCACGGAATCTGCCCCTTGCCGGCAAGCCAGTTCTGCACCCGGCGCGGACCGGCATTGTAGGCCGCCGCGGCCAGCCCGAGATTCCCGAACTGATCGCGCAGCTCGGCAAGAAAATGCGCCGATTTCGGCAGCGCCTGCACCGGATCGAAGGGATCGAGCAGCTCCCGCTCGCTCGCGGTGCCCGGCATGAACTGGGCGATGCCCTGCGCGCGCTGGCCGCTGCGCGTCACCGGCCCGACCGCATCGCTCTGGAACCGGCTCTCCTGCCAGATCACGCGCGCGAAAAATTCGAGCGGCAGATCGTTCGACTTGGCCGCGGACTCGATCATCAGGCAGATCGCCTCCCGCGTGCCGCTTTCTTTCGGGTCTGTTGGCTTGGCGGCAGCGTCCTTGGCCTCATCTTGTGCTTTATTTCCGGCCGGAGGCGCCCCCTCCGCCAGAGGCCAGACGGTCTCACCCTCATTGGCAGCGACGCTTCCAATCGTCGCAACCAAAAGGCAGACAACAACGCTGAGGGTCGAAACCGGAATAATGTGCATGGAGCCGACAGAAAACGGCCGGCGTGGCGGCCGGCGAACCCAAAAGCCGACAGACAAAGCGTCAGCGCCGCTCCGGTTCCAAGGCGCGGCGCCTTGACACGGACCGCCGCCGCGCTAGCAATCCGCGATCGCTTCCGGAGCGCGACGATGACCGCTTCTACCGACGACCCGCTCGGCTTCGCGCCGGAGGACGCCGCACCGCTGGCCTACATGGCGCGGACGCGCGACTACTATCAGGCGATCGGCTACGAGACGCCGTATCGCTGGGCCCACTACACGACGGCGCCGTTCCAGCCCTTGCGCAGGCCGCTCGCGCAGTCGCGCGTCGCACTCGTCACCACGGCCGCGCCGTATGATCCAGCCAAAGGCGATCAGGGCCCCGGCGCGGCTTACAACGGCGGCGCAAAGTTCTACGCGGTCTACGACGGCGACACGTCACAATCACACGATCTGCGCATCTCGCACATCGCCTACGATCGCACGCACACCTCGGCGACCGATTCCAACACCTGGTTTCCGCTGCCGCAGCTGCTCCGCCTCGCCGGCGAAGGCCGCATCGGCGCGGTCGGACCGCGCTTCTTCGGCGCGCCGACCAACCGCAGCCAGCGCGTCACCATCGAGACCGATGCGCCGGAGATCCTCGCGCGTTGCCGTGCTGATGAGATCGACGCGGTCGTGCTGGTGCCGAACTGCCCGGTGTGCCACCAGACCGTGAGCCTGGTAGCCAGGCATCTCGAGGCCAACGGCATCGCCACCATCGTGATGGGCTGTGCCAAGGATATCGTCGAGCACGCTGCGGTGCCACGCTTCCTGTTCTCCGATTTCCCGCTCGGCAACTCCGCCGGCAAGCCGCACGATTCGGCGTCACAGGCGTTCACGCTCGAGCTCGCGCTCGATGTGCTGGAGAGTTCACCAGCCGGACGAACGACCGTGCAATCGCCGTTGCAATGGAGCGACGATCACAGCTGGAAGCGCGACTACAGCAATCCCGCTCTGCTCGCGCCCGAGGAGCTCGCGCGGCGGCGCGCGGAGTTCGATGCCCAGAAGGCGATCGCACGGGGCATTCGCGAGACAACCACCTAAGACGCGCGTTGCCAACTTGGCCTGATCCGACGAAAACGGACGGCCTCGAGCCCAACAGCTGTTGTTATTCAGCCTTCGGCTCAGGCTTTTGAAACTGGATGTTGCATTTCTTTGCGATGGCGGCCTGCTCGATGGCGACCATCTGCCCCTTCATATTGCCAAGTTCAGCCGCGGTTTGCTTGTCGCCTCCGACGAGAAATGCTGCCGGCCAGAAAATCACGACGGCAGCCGTGGTCGCGATCGTATCGTTCGTCCGCTGCTTGTCTTGAGCTCCGGAAAGAACGGTGGCACGTGCAGAGACGCTCTGAGCCTCCATCGCAAGCTGCTGGCAATTGTAGGACTGATAAATCATTGGCGAGACGTAGGTCGGCGCGATGTCGGCCGAACTCGACGCGCATGCGCCAAGAAAGAGAGCACCCAGCAGACCGATATTGCGCCACTCTACGAACATGATTCCCCCCTTGCCCACGAAATCGTGAAACAATCTCAGGGCGAACGCAAGCGACCGGTGCAATCGACCGTACGATCAAGCCAGATATTTCGAGGGATGGCGCGCCATTTCGGTACTAAAGTAGCTTAAGGGCAACAACTGTGCCCTGGAGCCGGTCACCCGCCGGCCGCACCCTCCCCGGGCGCCACGGTGTCGACCGGGAGCGCGAACGCCTCGACGCGGTTGAACGGCTTCTTGTTGAGCAGCAGCCTGGTCACGTCGGGCCGCGAATAATGCCCAGCCGGATCGGCGGCGTTCTTGGCGATGCCGATCATCCCCAGATCGATCTCGGCGATCAGCAGCCCCTCCTGCTCCGGCGGCAGCTTCTCGACCAGCGACGAGCCATCCGGGCCGAAGATCGCGGCATGGCCGCCCCCGACATGCAGCAGCGCGTGCTTGTCGGGGCGGTCGCAAAGCTCGTCGATCATCGCCTGGGAGACGGTCGCGCACGGCGCCAGCACGAAGCACGAGCCCTCCACCGCATAGACCCGCGAGGCCGCATTGTTGACCTCGGCGCCGAGCGCCGGCGCGAACGGGTCGTAGAGCGAGAAGCTCGGCCACGCCGCGACATGCACCTGCTCGTTCTGGGCATACATCGCATATTTCGACAATGGCTGCAGATGCTCCCAGCAGCACAGCGCGCCGAGCCGGCCGATGTCGGGCCGCTCGTACACGGCCAGATCGCTGCCGTCGCCCTCGCCATACACGGTGCGCTCGGCATGGGTCGGCCGCAGCTTGCGGCGCGTGGCGATGGTCTCGCCATCCGGGCCGACCAGCCATTGCGCGATGTAGAGGCTGCCGCCGTCGCGCTCGGAGAGTCCGAGCACGGCCGTGAGCTTCGCCTTGCGCACGGCGGCGCGCAGCGCCTCGGCCTGCGGGCTGTCATAGGACAGCGAATTGTCGAAATAGCGCTGCACGAAGCCGCGGCCGATGCACCAAGCGGGTGAATCCATCCAGATGTGCCAGGGATAGCCGGGGATGAAGACTTCCGGGAAAGCGACCAGCTTGGCGCCCTTGTCGGCCGCCTCCTCGATCAGCGCGATCGTCTTCTTGATCGAGCCGTCCAGGTCGAGCCAGGCCGGCGCCGCCTGCACCACCGCCACCTTGTACTTCGGATGTGCCAGTCCCATCGTCGGTCTCCCTGCGAGATAGCGGCGCTGCGCCGCCTTCGCCGGGAGTATTGACGTGCGGCATCATTCGCGCTCGTCTTGCAGGGAACGAAAACTCGACTGCGGCTGGTGCGGTGCGACCGCCCGGCGCGAAATTTGCTGCATGTCCGACCGTCCAATTGTCATCGGTGCAAAGGGAGACGGAGCGATGCCGGTCCTGTTCACCACGGAGGGAAGCCCGGGCCACCGCCGGCTGGCGCTGTGGCAGGACATCGTCTGCGACGTCTATGTCGGCCTGGACTGCACGTCCGATCTCGGCAGCGCCTTTCGCGGCGCGGTGACGCATACGACGCTGGGACGGGTCGTCTGCTCCGAGGTCGCCTCCGACCGGCAGCGCGTGCACCGGACCTCGCAGCGCATCGCGCGGGCGGATGCCGACTATGTGCTGGTCGCGCTCGGGCGCGAGGGGATCGGCGGCGTCACCCAGGACGGCCGGGATACGGTGATCCGGCCCGGCGAATTCGCGATCTATGATACCACGCGGCCGTATGAGCTGCAGTTCGACGCCGCGTTCCGACAGACCGTGTTCAAGCTGCCGCGCGACATGCTGCAGCGCAGGATCGGCCCCACCGAGGCCGTGACGGCGATCACCTTCGGCGCCGACAGTCCGCTGCAGCCGCTCGCCTGCGACTTCATCATCAAGCTGTGCGAGAACGCCGACCATATCGCGGCCGAGCACGGCGAGCGTCTGGCCGAGCAGGCCGCCGATCTGCTGGCCATGACCTTGGCCGAGCGGCTGCGCACCCAGCCTTTGCCGACCTCCAGCCACCGCACGGCCCTGCTCTATCGCATCAAGGCGCATGTTCGCGCACACCTCGCCGATCCCGACCTTGCGCTGCCCGAGGTCGCGCGCGCGCTCGGTCTGTCGGCGCGCTACATCAACGACCTGTTCTCGGACGAGCAGCTGTCGTTCCAGCGCTACGTGCTGGCCGAGCGCCTCAAGCTGTGCCGGCGCGACCTCGCTGCGCCGGCACTGGCCCATCGCCAGATCAGCGAGATCGCCTTTTCCTGGGGCTTCAACGACCTCTCGCATTTCGGCCGCGTCTTCCGCGAGCAGTTCGGCATGACGCCCCGCGAGTGGCGGCGCAGCGCCGTGACGCGCTAAGCTCGGCGCCAAGCGACCGACTCACGCGCCGGCCGGCCGCACGGATGATGCCATGCGCCGTTTTGCCATGAAGGCCCTGTTCGCTCTGTTGACGCTGAACCGCGACGATGACGATCCGCCGCGCTGGGACCGGATCGTCCTGATCGCCTCCTCACTCGTCACCATTGGCCTGGTGGTGCTTTACGCCTATGGGAAGACGACCGGCCGCTGGTAGCCGGCACCCGGGTGAGAGTGCGTCATGAGAATGCGAGCAGGATTTGGCGTCGTGCTGCTGTGCACCCTGTCCACCGCCAGCCATGCGCTGGACAGCGAGCAGAAGCGAGGAAAAGCGCTCTTGCAAAGCCTTTGCAGCCGATGTCATGCGATAGGTCCGACCGGCGCCAGCCCGCATCCCGACGCGCCTCCGTTCAGGACCTTCGGTGACAGCAAGCTCTATGACGAGGATTTCGCCCAGCGGCTGCAGACCGGCCTCTCGACGATCCACAAGGACATGCCGAGCTTCCAGTTCGATCGGCCCGAGGCCGAGGCCGTCGTCAATTATCTCAAGGCCATTCAGGTCCGTCGCAAGCGAAGCTGACGCGGCGGCCCTGGTCGACCACATGGAACGAGAGTTGTGCACCGCGGTTGCCCGGTCCCGTCCCTCATCCGCGGCCCGGCTGCGGCCGGAGCACCCGCGATGACGTCAACGACCTCGGTCCTGCACGCCGACGGGCTGCCACTGCCGCAGCGGACCTGGGCGATCGTGACGATCGCACTCGGCATCGTGCTCGCCGTGGTCGACGGCGCCATCGCCAACGTAGCGCTGCCGACGATCGCCAGGGATCTCAACGCCAGCCCGGCGTTCTCGATCTGGATCGTCAACGGCTATCAGCTCGCGGTGACGATTTCGCTGCTGCCGCTGGCCTCGCTGGGAGAGATCATCGGCTATCGCCGCGTCTATCTCGCCGGCCTCGTGCTGTTCACCGCCGCCTCTTTGTTCTGCGCGCTGGCCGACAGCCTGCTGCTGCTGACGCTCGCGCGCATCCTGCAGGGTTTTGGCGCGGCCGGCATTCTCAGCGTGAACTCGGCGCTGGTGCGCTTCACCTATCCGCACGCCCTGCTCGGCCGCGGCATCGGCATCAATGCGATGGTGGTCGCGGTCTCCGCGGCCGTCGGCCCGACGATCGCCGCCGGCATCCTGGCCGTCGGCAGCTGGCCCTGGCTGTTCGCGATCAACGTGCCGCTCGGCATCGTCACGTTCATCTTCGGCTTTCGCTTCCTGCCGCATACACCGCGCGCGCCGCACATGTTCGACTGGCAGAGCGCGGCGCTGAGCGCGGTGACGTTCGGCTTTCTCATCGCCGCCGTCGACAGCCTCGGCCATGGCGAAGCGCTGCTCACCTGCGCGATCGAGTTCGTCGTCGCCGTCACGGCAGGCATATGGCTGGTGTATCGCCAGACCCATATGGCGTCGCCGCTGCTGCCGCTCGACCTGCTGCGCATCCCGGTGTTCGCACTGTCGATCGCGACCTCGATCTCGTCGTTCTGCGGCCAGATGCTCGCCTTCGTCGCGATCCCGTTCTATCTCGAAAGCCATTTCGGCTATTCGCCGGTGCAGATGGGTCTCCTGATCACGCCGTGGCCGATCGCGGTCGGGCTGACGGCGCCGATTGCCGGACGGCTGGTGGAACGCGTGCCGGCCGGTCTCCTCGGCGGCATCGGCCTTGTGATCTTCGCAGTTGGGCTCGGCGCGCTGGGCCTGCTGCCGCGCGAGCCGCAAGCCTGGGATGTCGTGTGGCGGATGGCGCTGGCGGGCTGCGGCTTCGGCCTGTTCCAGACCCCCAATAACCGCACCATGATCGCGGCCGCGCCGCGCGAGCGCGCCGGCGGCGCCAGCGGCATGCTCGGCACCGCCCGCCTGCTCGGCCAGACCACGGGTGCGGCGCTGGTCGCGATGTTCCTGGCGATCGATCCAAGCGACGGCACCCGGCTGTCGCTCTTGACCGGAGTCGGCTTCGCCCTGGTCGGCGCATTTCTGAGCATGCTGCGCCTGTCACCGGCAGGCGCGCGCGGCGCCGAGCATGTCCGTGTGCATGACGGGCAGCGGCTGAAGGGCGAGTAGTCGGACGAGCCAAATGACGGATTGGACGATGCTTGCCCTGCTCGCGCTCGCCGCCTTCGGCTCGGGAGTCGTCAACGCGCTCGCCGGCGGCGGCGCTTTCCTGACATTCCCCACCCTGCTCGCCGCCGGCATCCCCGCGATCGACGCCAATGCCTCCAGCACCGTGGCGCTGTGCCCGGGACAGTTCGTGAGCGCCTACGCCTCGCGCGAGATCCTGGGTGACGCCAAGGCGCCATGGCGCGGCGACCTCGTCCGGCTATCGATCATCAGCCTGATCGGCGGCACGCTCGGCGCCGTGCTGCTGCTGGTGACGCCGTCGGCGGCCTTCAGCCGCCTGGTGCCATGGCTGCTGCTGTTCGCAACGACCGTGTTCGCCTTCGGCATACGCTTCACGCCCAAGGATGGCGCGCGGTGGCTCGGGCCGCGGGCCATCCAGGCCGTGCAGTTCGTGATCGCGATCTATGGCGGCTATTTCGGCGGCGGCATCGGCATCCTGATGCTGGCCGCGCTGGTGTTCTACGGAATGCGCGATATCCGCGCCATGAACGGGCTGAAGATCTGGCTGGCCGCGCTGATGAACATCATGGCGTCCGCGATCTTCGCCTTCTCCGGGCGCGTGCACTGGCTGGAGACGCTGACGATGATGGCGGCGGCCATGGTCGGCGGCTTCGTCGGCGCGCGGCTCAGCCAGACCATCCCGCCAGCCTATGTGCGACGCTTCGTGATCGCGGTCGGCTGCGGACTGACGGTGTATTTCTTCATCAAGCCGGCCTGAGCGCCGGGACAGCTTGTCGAGGCTTCCGGCAAACGAAAAAGGCCGGCTCGCGCCGGCCCTTCGCATTCCTTCGGATCCGAGGCATTATGCCTTGACCAGCGGCCCCTTCGGCGCCGGGCCCTTCGGGCCGTTGCCGCCGGACTTCGGCTTGCGCTTGCGCGCCGCCGGCACTTCCGACTTCGGCGTGACCGGGCCTTCGACGAACTCGAAGCCGATCTTCTCGTCGACGCCGGACTCGTCCTTGACCAGCACGACGCGGACGTGGCCGCCGCCCTTCAGCTTGCCGAACAGCACCTCGTCGGCCAGCGGCTTCTTGATGTGCTCCTGGATCACGCGGCCCATCGGGCGCGCGCCCATCTGCTCGTCATAGCCGTGCTGGATCAGCCAGGCCTTGGCCGGCTCCGACAGCTCGATCGTGACGTCGCGATCGGCCAACTGGGCCTCGAGCTGCAGTACGAACTTCTCGACGACCATGCCGATCACGTCGACCGAGAGATGACCGAACGACACGACCGCATCGAGGCGGTTGCGGAATTCCGGCGCGAACTGCCGGTTGATCGCCTCGTGGTCGTCGCCTTCCCGCTTCGAGCGGTGGAAGCCGAAGGCCTGCTTGGCGAGGTCCGCCGCGCCGGCGTTCGTGGTCATGATCAGGATCACGTTGCGGAAGTTGACCTGCTTGCCATTGTGGTCCGTCAGCCGGCCATGATCCATGATCTGCAGCAGCACATTGTACAGATCCGGATGCGCCTTCTCGATCTCGTCCAGCAGCACCACGCAATGCGGATGCTGGTCGACCCCATCGGTGAGCAGACCGCCCTGATCGAAGCCGACATAGCCCGGAGGTGCGCCGATCAGCCGCGACACGGTGTGCCGCTCCATGTACTCCGACATGTCGAAGCGCAGCAGCTCGACGCCCAACGTCGCCGCCAGTTGCTTGGCCACCTCGGTCTTGCCGACGCCGGTCGGACCCGAGAACAGGTAGCACCCGATCGGCTTCTCCGGCTCCCGCAGGCCGGCCCGCGCCAGCTTGATCGAGGCCGACAGCGAGTCGATCGCCTTGTCCTGGCCGAACACGACGCGCTTCAGGGTCTGCTCGAGATGCTTGAGCACCTCGGCGTCGTCCTTCGACACGCTCTTCGGGGGAATGCGCGCCATCGTGGCGATCGTGGTCTCGATCTCCTTGATGCCGATCGTCTTCTTGCGCTTGTTCTCGGCGAGCAGCATCTGCGCCGCACCGGATTCGTCGATCACGTCGATCGCCTTGTCCGGCAGCTTGCGGTCGTGGATGTAGCGCGACGACAGCTGCACCGCGGCCTCGATGGCCTCGTTGGTGTATTTCAGCCGGTGATAATCCTCGAAGTACGGCTTGAGGCCCTTCAGGATCGCGATCGCGTCCTCGACCGACGGCTCGTTGACGTCGATCTTCTGGAAGCGGCGCACCAGCGCGCGGTCCTTCTCGAAGTGCTGACGATATTCCTTGTAGGTCGTCGAACCCATGCAGCGGATCGAGCCCGAGGCCAGCGCCGGCTTGAGCAGGTTCGACGCATCCATCGCCCCACCCGACGTCGCGCCCGCACCGATCACGGTGTGGATTTCGTCGATGAACAGGATCGCGTTCGGATGCGCCTCGAGCTCCTTCAGCACCTGCTTCAGCCGCTCCTCGAAGTCGCCGCGATAGCGCGTGCCCGCGAGCAAGGTGCCCATGTCCAGCGAGAACACGGTGGCCGCCGACAGCACCTCAGGAACCTCGCTGTCGACGATGCGCTTGGCGAGACCTTCGGCAATCGCCGTCTTGCCGACGCCGGCTTCGCCGACGAACAGCGGGTTGTTCTTCTGCCGGCGACACAGCACCTGGATCGCGCGGTTGATCTCGGAGTTACGGCCGATGACCGGATCGATCTTGCCGTCGCGGGCCTTCTTGTTGAGATTGACGCAATAGGTTTCCAGCGCCTCGCCCTTTTTCTTGGAGTCCTCGTTGCCCTTGGTCTCGGTCTCCTCGTCGACGCCGCGCACGGGCCGCGCTTCGGAGACACCAGGGCGCTTGGCGATGCCGTGGCTGATGTAGTTCACGGCGTCGTAGCGCGTCATGTCCTGCTCTTGCAGGAAATAGGCGGCGTGGCTCTCACGCTCGGCGAAGATCGCGATCAGCACGTTTGCGCCGGTCACTTCCTCGCGGCCCGAAGACTGAACGTGGATCACCGCGCGCTGGATCACGCGCTGGAAACCGGCGGTCGGCTTGGCGTCGTCGCTGCCGTCCGTGACCAGGTTTTCGAACTCGGTTTCGAGATAGTTGACGAGACTGCCGCGCAGCTTGTCGAGGTCGACGCTGCACGCGCGCATCACGGCCGCTGCATCGCTGTCATCGATCAAGGACAAGAGGAGATGTTCCAATGTCGCGTATTGATGATGACGCTCGTTGGCAATCGCCAGCGCACGATGCAGGGATTGTTCAAGGCTTTGAGAAAAAGTCGGCATGCGCGTCCTCTGTGGCCCCCTGCCATCATGATCGCCGCCGCCCGGTCAGGCAACAACAACCTTTGTCAAATATAGTTATAACCGAGTGCGACAAAAGACCGGCCGAGCGCCTCGATTACGGGTTCACCGGATCGTCAATGCAAAACCCGTTCCGATTGCGGCAAATCCGGCGGCAACAACCGAACGGCATCCGTTTCGAACCGCTGGCGAAGCTGACACAGCGGCCGTAATTCCCCGGGCGCAACGGCGCCTCGACAGGGCATGTTCCGTAGCGGAGACTCCGGCGAGCGTGCGCCCTGCCCGGTTTCGCATCGTGCGAGAGCACCGCGCTACTTCTTCTCCATCACACACTGCAGCGGGTGCTGGTGCTTGCGGGCGAAATCCATCACCTGCGTGACCTTGGTCTCGGCGATCTCGTAGGTGAAAACGCCGCACTCCCCGATGCCGTGATGATGCACGTGGAGCATGATCTTGGTCGCGGCCTCGACGTCCTTGTTGAAGAATTTCTCCAGGACGTGAACCACGAACTCCATCGGCGTGTAATCGTCGTTGAGGATCAGGACGCGATAGAGGTTGGGGCGCTTGGTCTTCGGCTTGACCTTGGTGATCACGGACGTGACCGGACCACCGGTGCCACCGGACTTGTTGTCGTTATTGCTCATCCTAGGCGCGGATCGGTTCAATCTGGAAGTTGGCTGCGACATCTTGCACGCGTTAGATATTGCTGCGGGCCTCCCAATAAAGGGTTTCCCGCATCGTCCCACCGGGCCGCTTCGCCACCCGGTCCTGCGTTCCAGATCGCCTGTCCCTGCCGACCGGTCCGGTCGGACCGACACCAGGAATATGGGTCAGCGGCCGGTTTGCCGCAAGCGCGTCCTCTGAATGGATCCGCGCTCCGGCAGGACCGATTCCCTGCCCCGGCGATGCTGCGAAGGTTAATCAAACCGGCCGCATTTTACAAAGCCGATTCACCAGGCGTTGACAGGGAACCGGCGCGAACGCGAATGCGGTGCCATGCTCCGGTTTTCACTCGGGTTTTCGAGATTGCGATTCACCCGTCCTTGACGAACTCGGCCCGAAATCGCCCCCGTATAACCATCATTGGTGAGCGACATGACCGCCGAGACCTTCGTCCGCTTCCTGAGCCGTGCCGCGCGACGCTTCACGCGCGACAGCAGCGGCAATATCGCCGTGACATTCGCAATTGCCCTGCTGCCGATCCTCGCCTTCGTCGGCGCGGCCGTCGACTATAGCCGGGCCAATGCCGCCAAATCGTCGATGCAGGCCGCGCTCGACTCGGCTGCGCTGATGCTGTCGCGCGACCTCTCCCAAGGCACGATCACCGCAGCGGACATCGGGACGAAGGCATCCGCCTATTTCAAGGCGCTCTACACCAGCGCGGACGCCAAAAACGTCGCGGTCACGGTCAACTATACGGCCTCGACCAGCACCACCGCATCCAACATCCAGCTCAACGCCTCCGGCCAGATCGTCACCCAGTTCATGCAACTGGCGGGCTTTCCCACCATGGATTTCAGCACCAAGGCGACCACGACCTGGGGTGACGTGAAGATGCGGGTGGCGCTGGCGCTCGACAACACCGGCTCGATGGCCTCCAGCGGCAAGATGACTGCGCTGCAGAACGCCGTGGCCGGCAGCGGCGGCCTGATCGATCAGCTCAGCGCGCTGGCCAAGTCCCCCGGCGACGTCCAGATCTCCCTGGTTCCATTCGCCAAGGTCGTCAACGTCGGCGCCAGCAACTACACTCAGAACTGGATCGACTGGACGGACTGGCAGAACCCACCCACGGTTCAGCCCAACAACGGCTCCTATCAGGCCGCAATCCCGAACGCCAAGTTCACCCAGGCGCAGTGGGACATGGTCGGGCCCGGCTCGTCATGCCCGTTCACCTCGGGCAACGGCTTTTCCTATTTTGGCTGCACCAGCGGCCCCGTCAGCGGCAGCTCGGGCGTGTCGTCGATCCCGTCGAGCGGCAGCTATTCGGGCTATATCTGTCCCGGCTACGACTCCGCCTCTCACAGCTACTATAATGGCTGCTGGACCAGCACCAAGACCAGCACGGTCGTGAACTACTGCACCGGAAGCGGCTGCAGCTGCACCGGCGCCAACTCGACCTGCGCCTGCACCGGCAGCTACAGCAGCACCAAATGCACTGTTAACACCTACACCAAGACCTGGGTCGCCAACGCCACCAGCAGTTGGACCGGCTGCGTCGCCGATCGCACCCAGCCCAACGACGCCACCGCGGTGTCGCCGGTGCTGTCCGACGTCACGACGCTGTTCCCCGCCAACCAGCACATGGAGAACAACACCCAGTACTGCAGCAGCAGCGCCTCGACCAAGCTCGCCCAGATCGTTCCGCTCAGCTACAGCTGGAGCTCGCTGAAGAGCGCGGTCAACGCGATGCAGCCGACCGGCGGCACCAACCAGGCGATCGGCCTGGCCTGGGCGGTGCAATCGCTGATCCCGAACGGCGTGCTGGGCGCGCCGACCGAGGACGCCAACACCACCTACAATCGCGTGATCATCCTGCTCTCGGACGGCCTGAACACCGAGGACCGCTGGCCCGAGTATGGCAACGGCTCGTCGCAGGCCTCGGGCAACCCGATCGACGCGCGCCAGGCGCTGCTGTGCTCCAACCTGAAGAACACCAAGGATGCCAAGGGCAATGCGATGTACACCATCTATACGATCCAGGTGAACACCTCATCGCCGGCCGACCCGACCTCGACCGTGCTGCAGAATTGCGCCAGCAGTCCGGACAAGTTCTACATGCTGACGAGCTCGAGCCAGATCGTGACCACCTTCAACACGATCGGCACCGCGCTGTCGAAGCTGCGCGTCGCCAAATAGCGGCCGCGCCGCCTGCTCATTCCTGCAGCCAACAAAAAAGCCCGGCGCGAGCCGGGCTTTCGACTTTCACCTCGCGGTGGCTGCGATCAATGCGCGGCCGGCGGGGTGAACTTGGCAGCGAGGCCTTCGAGCGGCTTGAACGCCTGCTTGGCGAGATCCGAGTACAGGCCGGCGATCTTCTGCGAATCGGCGACGAAGGTCTCGTAGGCCGACTTCGCGTATTCGGTCTGAACCTCGAGCACCTTGTCGAGCGACTTCACGCCCTGCAGCTTCTCGACGAACGACTTGGTGTCCTCGAAGGATTTCTTGGTGTAGTCGCCATAGGCGGTGGCGATCGCATGGAGGCCGTTCTGCACGGTGGTCGCGGAGTTCACGACGGTCTCGAACTGCTCCTTGCCGTAGTTCTGGAAGTCTTCAACCTTAAACATGTGGCATTCCTTTCCCTGACTTTGAGCGCCCTCAGGGAAGCCCCGGCTCCCTGACGCGTTCACAATATAGTGCACCGCACAAAAAGACGCAAGAATCTTGTGCAATGCACCATTATGGGAATTGCGGCCCGCCCTATGCACCGAGCATCACGGAATGCCCCGAACAGGGGCAGTTCGGCGAAAATCCGCGTCCGCCGCGCAAGGTTTCTTTAATCCTTTGGCAACTCGGCCGTCCTAACCTCTCCTGTGGTCCCGGCCAGCGTCGGCCGAACCGTAAAGCTGTTCTAAAACAGCGTCTTAACAAAACCTCAGTTCGGGCTTTTCGATGCATGACCGCGTCGAGGCGCAAACGGGAGGTCCGACAGGCACAGATCACGGGGACGTTTTGGCACAATTTCGCCTCAACTTCCGGTGATCACGTCAGAAATTGGACGGGGATTTCATGCTTCGCAAAAACTTGGCTTCCTCGCGCCTGCTGCGGGTTGGCGTCTATGGGCTGCTGACCCTCACGGTGGCGGCAGTGGTCACGGTCGACAGCGCGGAAGCGCGCCGGCGCCACCGACATCATCACGCGCGTCACTCTCCCCACAATGACGAGGGCAGCTACAGCCCGGCCTTCGCCTCGATCGTCGTCGACGGCAATTCGGGCGCGACCCTGACCGCGACCAATCCGGACGCGCTGCGGCACCCGGCGTCGCTGACCAAGATCATGACGCTCTATCTGCTGTTCGAGCGTCTCGACTCCGGCAAGATGAAGCTCGACACCGAGATGCCTGTCTCGGAGCACGCCTCCGAGCAGTCGCCCACCAAGCTCGGCCTGCGTCCGGGACAAACCATCCGCGTCGAGGACGCGATCAAGGGCCTGGTGACGCGCTCGGCCAACGACGCGGCTGTGGTCATCGCCGAGGCGATCGGCGGCGACGAGGACGATTTCGCCAAGATGATGACGCGCAAGGCGCGCTCGCTCGGCATGAGCCGCACGACCTATGTCAACGCGTCGGGCCTGCCCGCCGACGAGCAGATCACCACCGCACGTGACCAGTCGATCCTCGGCCGCGCCATCCAGGACCGCTTCCCGCGCTATTATCGCTACTTCTCGACGGTGGTGTTCAACTATCGCGGCCAGTCGATCCGCAACCACAATCACCTGCTCGGCAGTGTCGAGGGCATCGACGGCATCAAGACCGGCTATACCCGCGCCTCCGGCTTCAACATCGTGACCTCGCTCCGCCGCGGCAACCGCCATCTGGTCGGCGTCGTGCTCGGCGGCCGCAGTGGCGGATCGCGCGACGCGATCATGCGCAACCTGCTGGCCGAGAACCTCGAGAAGGGCGCGACCAAGCGCACCGTTGCAGCCATCGGCGAGCGTGGCGGCTCCGACGCCGGCGACGACCAGGGCAATGTCCAGCTCGCCTCGGCCGCGCCGGAGACCCCGGCCCCGAGCCGCGCCGCCAAGCTGATGTCGACGCTGTCGGAAGCCACCGCGGCGCTGCCGCCGCCGGCTCCGAAGGAAGCCCGGGTCGAGCCTGCGCCGATGACCTCGGGCGTGATCCAGAGCCAGCCGATGTCGATCGTTCCTGGCTCGACCGAGCCGATGAAGCCGGTCAAGGTTCGGACGGTTCAGGTCAAGGCCGGCGCCGTCAAGCTCGCCACCGCCGCGCCGCAGCCGGTGGCCCCTGCTCCCGCGCCGTTCGCGCAGCGCGTCGAGGCGATCGAGCCGGCCCCGCCGATCGCCCGCGCCGAGGCCGCCCGCCCCGACATGCCGCCGCAGCCGCCGGGCCACGGCACCGGCAACGGCATTCTCGGCGTGCTGCCGGCCAACAGCCTGCCGCCGGCCTCGTCACAGGCGATGGCCTATGCCGCGCCTCCGGTCCAGCCGGCTCCTCCGCCGGCGCCGGTTCAGATGGCCTCCGCCAGCCCCGCCGCAGATACGCCGGTCCGCGCCGCCGTGACCCGCAGCGGCTGGATCATCCAGGTCGGCGCGCTCGACAGCGAGGCCGAGGCGCAGAAGCGCATCGAGGCCGCGCGCAGCTCGGCGCAGGGCCTCTTGAGCAAGGCCGATCCGTTCACCGAGCAGGTGTCGAAAGGCGACAAGACGCTGATCCGCGCCCGCTTCGCCGGTCTCGATCGCGATCAGGCCGAGGCGGTGTGCAAGAAGCTCAAGCGCGCCGACATCTCCTGCATGACCGTGCACAACTAACGCACCCACATCACCGCAGATGAGGCCCGCGCGACACACGCGCGGGCCTTTTTCTTTGCGTGCGCGCGACACTGCTGTGAGCGAGCGCGCGCAAACCACTCGTCAAGGAATTGCCGCTAGAACTTTTTCACCATGTCGAACGATCGCGGCCGACACAGCCGAGAGCCACGATCATCGGCGTGACCATGATGAAAGCAAGTTCGGTCTTGTGGCGTTGGTGGCGTTGCCGGAGTTAGCCGTGATGCGTACGAAGCAGAGTGTCCTTGGCCTCGTTTACCCGGGCGGCGAGATACGTCGACCCCCCCTGGTCGGGATGCAGTTTCTTCATGAGCGCACGGTGGGCACGCCCGATCTCGTCACGCCCCGCGCCCGGCTGCAGGCCAAGGATCTGATAGGCCTCCTCATGCGTCATTTTGGAGCTCGACGCCGCGCGGCGCTGCCCCCCTGCCGCATCGCCCTGCGCGTGCTGACGCCAAGCGGGAAACCGGCGGTCCAGATAAGTTTCAAGTAGCGCTGTGCTGTCGGCATCGAGGCTCGGCAGCATCGCCGCGAGCTGCGGCAGATCGAACTCATCGAGCGACCGGCCGGCGTTCGGTCCGGCAACGAACCGGCCCTGCACCTGGCCGCTGTCATGGTCGAGCATCATCTCGATGAACTGCGAGCGCACGCGCGAGCTCTGACCCTGGGATCGCGGCCCTCCGATTCCGAACATGCCGCCGAGGTTGCCAAGGTTGCCAAAGCCGCCCGGCGACCAGCCGAGCAGACCAGCGCCGAACAGCCCGATCGGTATCGCGACGACCAGCTCGCCGCGAATGCCGGTGAAGGCGGCGATGGCGAGGCAGCCGATGCCGCCGGCCATCTTGATGGCGCGGGCCAGCATCGCCGGGTTCGCGGCGCGGAACATCTGCAGCAGAAGATACAGGGTGATGACGGCAACGGCGCCAGCGATCAATGTCATGCGCCGAATATAGAACCTCTCCGGACAAAATGCATGATCGCCTCCAGGCGATGCCGGCGGATCTGAAGACCCAAAGCGCTCCGCCCCTGCGGGCCGATCCTCATTTCATTTGGCCAAGCAGATGCGCGGCGCCGCCCTCGGAAGCGGCCAGTCGCAGCAGGGCCTCGCGTCCCCCGGCAGCGTAGGCGGCGGCGGCGCGCAGGAGCTCGCGAAGCTGCGCGCCGGCGCCTGGATCGAAACGGCACCATGCCCCGCCGGACAGCCGCGCCATCTCGCGGAATGCCTGCTCTGCCGCGGGATCGTTGCCCTCCTGGAACATGAACAGCGGGACCTTCAACAGCCCGAGCTCGCCAGCCCTGGCGCAGAGCTCGTCGGCGCTCTCCTCCATGGCATCGCCGACAAAGACGACGGCACGAATGCCGGCCGCCGTCGCGTGACGGCGCGCCTCGGCCAAGACCTTGCTGATCTGGGTCTGGCCGCCGCGGCAATCGATCTTGCCCATCAGGCGCGCAAGCTCGGCGCTGTCGGAGATCCAGCCCGTCGCCCGACACTCATTGAAGCCGCGGTAGTACACCAGCCGGATATCGAGACGGCCGAGCGCGGCAGCCTCGCGGAACATGTCGGCCTGCAGCGCGCAGGCCATGTCCCAGGTCGGCTGGCGGCTCAAGGTCGCGTCAAGGGCAAACACCAGCCGCCCTCTCGTTCCCGGCGCCAGCGGCGCCATCGCCTTCGCCCGCGCGACAAAGGCAGAGATGGCATCGGCAGTGGACCGCTCCGTCTCCGGCAGCCGCTGGCTGCGCGAGCTGGCGCCGGACGTGGAGACTGGGCCGGAACGGGATCGGGAGGGGTCGTCAGCCATGCTCACACCTGCTGGGGTGAGCATGATGTGGGCGGAGGAAACCCTGGGCGCAATGGCGACCGCTGCCGCCCGTCCCTGGCAGCCGCCCGCCCATCGCAGGCGGGCACATGACCCGCGAACTGCCCCTCGAGAGGGATCAGTGCGTCAGCGGCTTCGCCGGGCTCGCGGTCTTGCCGACCGGCGCGTACGGCGGCACCGGGCCGGGATCGAGCAGCGGAGTCTTCGCCTTGACCGGACCGATGTCACTCGAGGCGTCGCTGTCGGCCAGGAATTTGTCGAGCATGGCCTGGATCGACGATTTGGCCTCGTCGGGCCCGGTGTCACGCATGTCGTTGTGCTGGAAGTCGGTCTTGACGACCGTGATGCCTTCCTTCTCGCAGATCTCGTTGTCCGGAATGACGCCCGGATCGGTCTTGAACTGCGGATCGTTGGAGCGGAACGACAGGATCTTGAACTTGCCGTCCGTCACGAACGGAACGCGCAGATTGTCGAGCGTCACGACCTTCCGCACATCGTCCGGATACTGCTTGGCGAAATACATCGAGATGTCGCCGCCCATCGAATGGCCGACCATCGTCAGGTGCTCATAATCCGCGTTCGGCCGGATCTGGCGCATCTGCTCGACCGCGAAGCGGATGTTGGCGACGCCCCGCTGAATCTGCGGCAGCCGGCCGACATAGGGCTCGCCGATCTTGGTCACCATCGGCGGATCGGTCGGCAGGTCATGCTGGATGCTGACCGCCATGTAGCCGCGCGCGGCAAACACGTTGGCCACGAACGAATACTCGGTGAACTTGACGGTGTTGCCGTGGTTGAGGATCGCGACCGGCAGCTTGATCATGCCGGCCTCGGCCTGCATCTCCTTGTCGCGACGGATGGCGACGGCGACCTCGACGAGGCGATTGCCGCGAGAGGCATCATAGAACCGGATGGTCTCGTGCCGGATCGCCCACTTGCTGGCGGTGAAGTAGCCGACGGCCGCCAGCACGCTGACGGACAACAGGACGGTGATTCCACGCTTCATGTTCGTCCCTCGGGAGCTACAATCAAAGGTAGTCCAAAACCTGCAAGACTCTCGTGACCCGTTTTGTTCAGTATATGTAACGGCGCTGTGACAGGAAGGCCAAATGTTGTGTATCCATCGCCCGTCTGTTGTGCGACG
>NZ_CAFI01000283.1 GCF_000239775.1 Bradyrhizobium sp. ORS 375 | reverse complement strand
CTTCACCTCTCCCCATCGGGGAGAGGTCGGCGCGCAGCGCCGGGTGAGGGGCTTGGCTCTGTCAGAAGATCGTCCGGAACCCCTCACCCGGATTGCATCTGGCGATGCAATCCGACCTCTCCCGATGGGAGAGGTGAAGTCCTCCGTTGACGCACCATCGAACCCGAAATCTCGAGATTCCGGGTTTGATGCTTCGCATCGCCCCGGAATGACCGGGAGAGGCTTACAGCAGCTTGCCCATCGCGACGGCCGTGTCGGCCATGCGGTTGGAGAAGCCCCACTCGTTGTCGTACCAGGACATCACGCGCACGAGGTTGCCGTTCATGACCTTGGTCTGGTCCATGTGGAACGTCGAGGAGTGCGGGTCGTGGTTGAAGTCGATCGAGACGTTCGGCGCTGTCGTGTAGCCGAGCACGCCCTTGAGCTCCTGCTCGGCGGCGCGCTTGATCGCCTCGTTGATCTCCTTCGGCTCGGTGTTGCGCTTGGCGACGATCTTGAGATCGACCACCGAGACGTTCGGCGTCGGCACGCGGATCGCGACGCCGTCGAGCTTGCCCTTCAGCTCCGGCAGCACCAGGCCGATCGCCTTGGCCGCACCGGTCGAGGTCGGGATCATCGACATCGCCGCGGCGCGGGCGCGGTAGAGATCCTTGTGCATCGTGTCGAGCGTCGGCTGGTCGCCAGTGTAGGCATGGATCGTGGTCATGAAGCCGGTCTCGATGCCGACGGTGTCGTTCAGCACCTTGGCGACCGGCGCCAGGCAGTTGGTGGTGCAGGAGCCGTTGGAGACGATCAGGTGCTCCTTGGTCAGCGAGGTGTGGTTGACGCCGTAGACGATGGTGGCGTCGGCGCCGTCGGCCGGGGCCGAGACCAGCACGCGCTTGGCGCCGGCGGTGAGATGCGCGGAGGCCTTGTCCTTCGAGGTGAAGATGCCGGTGCATTCCAGCGCGATGTCGACGCCGAGATCCTTCCACGGCAGCTTCGACGGATCACGCTCGGCGGTGACCTTGATCTTGCCCTGGCCGATGTCGATGGTGTCGCCGTCGACGGTCACGGTGTGGGGAAAGCGGCCGTGCACGCTGTCGAAGCGCAGCAGATGGGCATTGGTCTCGACCGGGCCGAGATCGTTGATGCCGACCACCACGATGTCCTTGCGGCCCGATTCCGCGATGGCGCGCAGAACGTTGCGGCCGATGCGGCCAAACCCGTTGATCCCGACCCGGACTGCCATTTTCGTCTCCTTCAATGACGTTTCTCGTCCCCGTCTGCGTCCTCCGAACCGGGGCGCCACGAGGGTTTTGGAACTAATGCCGACCGGTTCTGCCGGACGGGAGCGGACGATAAGGGCCTTTTGGTAGACCTTTTTTGCGCCGATCTCAACCGTCTGCTCGCGATTCTGCTCCTGAGGAGCGCGATGCAGCTATGAGCGCCAGCAGCTCCTCGCCGTAATGCTCGAGCTTCTTGTCGCCGATCCCTGGTATATCGCGCAGCTGGCCGAGCGTGGTCGGGCGGGCACTGGCGATGCCGTCGATGGTGGCGTCGTGGAGCACGACGTAGGCTGGTACACCACGCTTGCGCGCGATCTCCGAGCGCCACGCCCTGAGGCTCGCGAGCAGGGGGGCGTCGGCGGCCGCGGCGGGGCGCGCCACCAGCTCGCCACGCCGCGATTTGCTGCGGATGGCGCGGGTGCTCGCGGTCTCCTCGCGCAGCATCACCGGCGTTTCGCCCTTCAGCACGCCGCGCGAGGACGCCGTCAGCTTCAGCGCGCCATAGGCTTCGCTGTCGGGCGCCAGGTGCCCCATCGCCACCAGCTGGCGCAGCGCCGCGCGCCACTGCTTCTCATTCATTTCGCGGCCGATGCCGAACACCGACAATTGATCGTGTCCGAACTGCCTGACGCGCTCGGTCGCCCGCCCGACCAGCACGTCGATCAGATGCATGGCGCCGAAACGCTGGCCGGTCCGATAGGCGCAGGACAGCAGCTTCTGCGCGATCACCTTGCCGTCGCGCATCTTCGGCGGCGACACACAGTTGTCGCAATTGCCGCAGTTCTCGCCGACCGGCGTTTCGCCGAAATAGCTGAGCAGCAGCTTGCGCCGGCAGCTCGCGGTCTCGGCCAGCGCGACAAGCGCGTCGAGCTTGCGGATCGACATCCGCTTGAACGCCTCGGCGCCGGTGGACTCGTCGATCATGCGGCGCTGCTGCACGATGTCCGAGAGGCCATAGGCCATCCACGCGGTCGAGGGCTTGCCGTCGCGCCCGGCGCGGCCCGTCTCCTGGTAGTAGGCCTCGATGCTCTTCGGCAGATCGAGATGCGCGACGAAGCGCACGTCCGGCTTGTCGATGCCCATGCCGAAGGCGACGGTGGCGACGACGACGACGCCGTCCTCGTTGATGAACCGATCCTGGTTGCGCGAGCGCACCGCCGGATCGAGCCCGGCGTGGTAGGGAATCGCGGTGATGCCGGCCTCGTTCAGTGCCGCCGCGGTGTCCTCGACCTTGGCGCGCGACAGGCAGTAGACCACGCCGGCGTCGCCCGGGTGACGCTCCTTGATGAACGCCTTGAGCTGCGCCGGCCCATTGTGCTTGTCGACGATCTCGTAGCGAATGTTCGGACGGTCGAAGCTCGCGACGAATTGCGGCGCATCGGTGAGGCTGAGCCGCTCCGCGATCTCCTTGCGCGTCAGCTCGTCGGCGGTCGCGGTCAGCGCGATGCGCGGCACGTCGGGGAAGCGCTCGGCTATCACGGAGAGGCCGATATATTCCGGGCGGAAGTCATGCCCCCATTGCGACACGCAATGCGCCTCGTCGATCGCGAACAGCGCGATCTCGGCGCGCTCCAGCAGCGACAGGCAGCGCGGCGTCACCAGCCGCTCCGGCGCGACATAGAGCAGGTCGAGATCGCCGACGATGAGCCGTCGCTCGACCTCGTCGGCTTCCTCGCGGGACAGCGTGGAGTTCAGCACGGCGGCGTTGACGCCGGCCTCGATCAGGCCGGCGACCTGGTCGCGCATCAGCGCGATCAGCGGCGACACCACGATGCCGCAGCCTTTGCGCAACAGGGCCGGCAGCTGATAGCACAGCGACTTGCCGCCGCCGGTCGGCATCAGCACCAGGCAATTGCCGCCCTCGGCGACATGCCGGACCACCTTCTCCTGCGCGCCGCGAAACCCCGGCAGCCCGAACACCGAATGCAGCACCGCCAGCGCGCGATCGGCCGTATCGGTCGTGGCGTTGGGGACTGTGGGCATGGGCGGACTATGCGAACCGGATCATCTGATCAGACGATTTTAGAGAGGTTTCTCGCGTTGGATAGCGCGATATTTCCTTTTGCGATCGAGCTGTCCGCCGCGATCTCCGTCTACCGCTCCCGATGGGAGAGGTGGACGTCCGTTGCCGCACCATCGTCCCCGCTCTCTCCTTCGTCATTCCGGGGCGATGCGTAGCATCGAACCCGGAATCTCGAGATTCCGGGTTCAGCCCTGGCGGGCTGCCCCGGAATGACGCGGCCACGAGCTGGCGAGATCACCCCAGCCGCTTCACCGCCGCGTCCACCGCCGCTTCCGCGGTGATGCCGAAGTGCTTGTAGAGCTCCTTGTACGGGCCGCTCTCGCCGAACGAATGCATGCCGATGAAGATGCCGTCCTGGCCGATCACCGCGTCCCAGCCCCAGCGCACCGCGGCTTCGATCGCGATCTTGACCGGCGCATTGCCGATGATCTTGGCCTTGGCCTCGGCCGGCTGCTCCAGCAGCAGCTCGAGCGAGGGCACCGAGACGACGCGGGCGGGAATGCCGCGCTCGGCGAGCTGCTTCTGCGCGGCCACCGCGATCTCGACCTCCGAGCCGGTCGCAAACAGCGACACCTTGGCTTCGCCTTGCGCGGCGACCAGCTCATAGCCGCCATGGCTGCAGGGATTGTCCGCCGGAGCATTGGTGCGCAGCTGCGGCAGGTTCTGCCGCGTCAGCGCCAGCACGGTCGGGCCGTTGGTGCGGTTCAGCGCGAGCTCCCAGCATTCGGCGGTCTCGACCGCGTCGGCCGGGCGGAACACGCGCATGTTCGGGATCGCGCGCAGCGCCGCGAGATGCTCGACCGGCTGGTGCGTCGGGCCGTCCTCGCCGAGACCGATCGAGTCGTGGGTGAGCACGTAGACGACGCCCGCGCCCATCAGCGCCGACAGCCGCATCGCGCCGCGGGCGTAGTCCGAGAACACCAGGAAGGTGGCGCCGTTCGGCGCGAAGCCGCCATGCAGGAAGATGCCGTTCATGCACGCCGCCATGCCGTGCTCGCGGATGCCGTAGTGGATGAAGCGGCCCTTCGGCGTCTTGGCCGAGAACGAGGTGGCCGACTTCGCCTTGTTGTTGTTGGAGCCGGTGAGATCGGCGGAGCCTGCGACGAACTCGAACGGCATCGCCGCTGCAATCACCTCGATGGCGGCCTCCGACGATTTGCGGGTGGCGATGTGGAGCGGGTTCTCCAGCAGCGCCTTCTTGTGATCCTTCAGCGCCTTCGCCAGTGCGGCGGGGCGCTCGTGGCGCAGCCGGCGTTCGAACTCCGCCCGCTTGCGCGGACCCATCTCGCCGAGCCGCGTCTCCCATTCCGTCCGGGCAGCCGCGCCGCGGCGGCCAGCCTCGCGCCAGGCCGCGAGCACGTCGTCGGGCACAGAGAAAGCCTCCTGCGAGATGCCGAGCTTCTCCTTGGCGCCCTTCAGCTCCTCGGCGCCGAGCGCCTCGCCATGCACCTTGGAGGTGCCGGCCTTGGTCGGCGCGCCGTAGCCGATGGTGGTCTTGCAGGCGATCAGGCTCGGACGCGAGGACTTCTGCGCCCGCGCGATCGCCGCGGCGATCGCCTCGGGGTCATGGCCGTCGATCAGCTCGGCGGCCCAGCCGGCCGACTTGAAGCGCTTCACCTGGTCGACCGAATCGGCGATCGACAGCGGGCCGTCGATCGAGATGCCGTTGTCGTCCCACAGCACGATCAGCTTGTTGAGCTTCCAGTGCCCGGCCATCGCGATCGCTTCCTGGGAGATGCCCTCCATCAGGTCGCCGTCGGACGCCAGCACGTAGGTGTGATGATCGACGATCTTCTTGCCGTACTCCGCCTGCAGCATCTTCTCGGCCAGCGCCATCCCGACCGCGGTCGAGATGCCCTGTCCCAGCGGGCCGGTGGTGGTCTCGATGCCCTTGGTGCGGAAGTTCTCCGGATGGCCGGGGGTCAGCGAATCGACCTGGCGGAAGCGCTTGATCTGGTCGAGCGTCATCTCCTCGTTGCCGGTGAGATACAGCAGCGCGTAGAGCAGCATCGAGCCGTGGCCGGCCGACAGCACGAAACGGTCGCGGTCCGGCCAGGCGGGCGCTGCGGCATCATATTTCAACACGCGGGTGAACAGCACCGTGGCGACGTCGGCGGCGCCCATCGGCAGGCCGGGATGGCCCGATTTCGCCTTTTCGACGGCATCCATCGCGAGCGCGCGGATGGCATTGGCCATGCGGGAATGATCGACCTGCGTCATGCTGGAATCCGTCCAAACGTGAAATGCTGATGACAGGAGAGCCGCCGGTATCGCTGGCGGGCCGGGATTTTGCGGGCTGATTAGCACCTCAGTTCCGGGAATCAAAGGCAATGCAACGTCGTTTGCGTCCCAAAAGTTGCTTAGTAGTGCATAGTTTCCGCCGAGCGTTGCACTCGGCTCGCCCAGCACGTAAGATTTTCCCCGTAAGCGCTTGCCGGACAGCGGCTTTTGTCGCTATCCGGAAGGCGGTATAAGGGCCTCGCATCCGCGTCATGAACGATCACCCTGCCAATCTTGCCGGCCAGGTGGAACCCGGCGCTGCCGATCTGGAGGCGGCGACGCGGCGCCTGATGACGGCGCTCGACGCGCTGGAGAGCGCGGTCGAGCGGCGGCGCGAGGCCGATCGCGACGAGGACGAGCTGGCGACGCGCATCCAGGCGCTCGGCGCCGACCGCTCCCGCCTCGCCGACGAGCTCGACGGCTCGCTGATGAAGACACGCCGGCTGGAGCGCACCAACCGCGAGATCGCCGAGCGTCTCGACACTGCGATTGGCACCATCCGCGCGGTGCTCAATGGCGCCGGGCAAGACGGCGCTGAAGACGATGAGGATGACGAATGAGCCACATCAACGTCACCATCAACGGCCGCCAATATCGTATGGCCTGCGAGGAGGGCCAGGAGCTCCGCCTGCTCAAGCTCGCCGAGAGCCTCGAAACGCGCATCACCAATCTGCGCGGCAAGTTCGGCGAGATCGGCGATGCGCGATTGACGGTGATGGCCGCGCTTACCGTCTGCGATGAGTTGATCGACGCCAATCAGCGCGTGCAGATGCTGGAGCAGGAGCTCGACAGTCTGCGCAACGTCCGCAGCCAATCCGCCGACCGCGCCCGCGCCACGCAGGTCGCCGTCGCCAAGGCCCTCAACGCCGCGGCCGAGCGCATCGAGCGCACCACGCAGGTGCTGAACCGCACCATCGGCGGCGGCGTCGCGATCGGGTAGAGTGATCCAAGCTCGCAGGCACGCGCGCGATCTCAGTGATCGTGGTGCGGTCGTGCAGTTGCACGAGTGCTTGCAAGCTCGCCCCTCCGTCACCGGTGTCGTCCCGGCCTTGAGCCGGGACCCATACCGCGTGATCTCTCCATCGGGCAGGGTGGTCGACACCGAGCGCAACAACACGCAGCCGTGGTTATGGGTCCCTGCTTTCGCAGAGACGACAGCGGTGAGCTTGGCAACGGCTCGATCTACGTCATAGTTGTGCGTCGCCTGCAGTGCTCTTGCTCAAAGCTGTGCCTCGATTGCCGCCTTGTCGATGACCGACCACACCTCCGCGATTCGGCCGTCGCGGAATTCGTAGAACACGTTCTCGCTGAAGACGACACGTCGGCCGTTGATGGCCAGGCAGAGAAATTCGCCTGACGGCGTGCAGTCGAAGTCCAGCCGGCACGCGACGCGCGGCGGGTCCGACAGCAGCAGACCGATGTTGAAACGAAGATCGGGAATGTCGGCGAAGTTGCCGATCAGCATGTCGCGATAGCCGGCGAGGCCGAGCGGCCGGCCGTTGTGGACGACACGTTCGTGCACGAAATCGCCGAGCGCGGGCCACGCCTGCGCATTCAGGCAGACGAGATAGGCGCGATAGTGATTGGCGAGCTCGGTTGCCGTCATGGCGAATGTCTCGATTCGAAGGTCGGTCGGAATCAATCCTTCCCGGCGCGCGCTGTTCCCGCCGTCGATGCAGCGCTGTGGCTCCAGCCGCATCCAACTCCCGCGTCGGTGTTTATGGGTCCCGGCTCAAGGCCGGGACGACAGCGGACGATGTGGCGCGCCGCAGGCCCCAACCACCCGTGTCGTCCCGGCGAACGCCGGGACCCATACCGCGTGATCTGTCGAGGGACGTTGCTGCCTGTTGCTGTGCAGCTTGCACGTGAGCGAACCACAATCGTGGTGAGGTCAGCTTGTGCAGCCGCGAACACGCTCATTGCGATGCGATCTTGTTGCGAGCGCTTGTCGTTCGCCGCGTGCTGCCCTACTGCTTGGGCAGGCGGACATCCTCGAATCCCGTGACCACAAGCGGGATCGTGTTCGCGTCAGGGAGGTGCTCTTGAACAGACTGATCCGCGCGGCCGCAACCGCTGCCTTCATTTCGCTCGCGTCCCCGCTCGCCGCTGCACCTCTGCCCGAAGCCAAGCCCGACGAGGTCGGCTTCTCGCAGGCGGGCCTGGCGCGCATGGACGATTTCTTCGCCCGCGAGATCGCAGCCAAGCGGGTGCCCGGCGCGGTGGTTGCGATCGCGCGCGATGGCAAGCTGGTGCACTACAAGGCGTATGGCCAGCTCGATCCGGTCAAGGGCACGCCGATGCCGCTCGACGCGATCTTCGCGCTGGCCTCGATGACCAAGCCGATGGCCGCGGTGGCCGGGCTCACCTTGATGGAGCAGGGCCGGCTGCCGCTGCAGGCGAAGCTCGCCGACTACTATCCGGCCTTTGCCGACATGAAGGTCGGAATGGTGCAGGAGAACGGCGCGCTGCTCTCGGTGCCCCAGGCGAGGCCAATCCTGATCCACGATCTCTACCGCCACACCTCGGGTCTGATGTATGGCGGCCGCCCCGACAGCGCGAGCCCGGTGGCGCGGCTCTATCCAGACGGCATCGCGCCGGCGATCGAGGGCGACACGCAGGCCTTCATCGAGCGCATCACCAAGCTGCCGCTGGCGCATCAGCCCGGCACGCAGTTCGAATATGGCTTCTCCATCGACGTGCTCGGCGCCGTTGTCGAGAAGGTCAGCGAGCAGCGGCTCGGCGAATATCTCTCCAACAACGTGTGGAAGCCGCTCGGCATGGTCGACGCAACGTTCGCGCCGTCTGAGGCGCAGCGGCCGCGGCTGGCGCGGCCGTTCCCGAACGATCCGCTCACCGGCAAGCCGCAGGCGATCAGGCTGCTGGACACTCCGACCAAGTCAGACTGCGCTGGCGCCTGCTCGTTCGCGACCATCGGCGACTACATCCGCTTCGGCCAGATGCTGCTCAATGGCGGCGAGCTTGACGGACAACGCATCCTGAGCCCGAAGACGGTGCATCACATGACCTCCAACCATCTCGGGCCCGAGATCAAGAACACCGTCGCCAATGTCGAGCCGCATCGCGCCGGCTTCGGCTTTGGACTGAGCGTGGCGGTGCGGACCAGCGAGGGCCTGTCGGCGGTGCCCGGCAATCCCGGCGAGTTCAGCTGGAACGGCGCCTACGGCACGCAGTTCTTCTGCGACCCGAAGGAGCGGCTCGTCGTGGTGGTCGGCACCGCGGCGCCCGGCGACCTGCGCAAATATTATCGCGAGCAGGTGCAGGATATCGTCTACGGCGCGATGGTGAAGTAGCGCGATGCTGACCGTTCATCACCTCGGCAAATCCCAATCCGAACGCATCGTCTGGCTCTGCGAGGAGCTGGAGATTCCCTACGAGCTGAAATGCTACACGCGCGACGCCAGGACCATCCTGGCGCCGGCGGAGTACAAGGCGCTGCATCCGATCGGGGCCGCGCCGGTCATCACCGACGGCGAGCTGGTCCTCGCCGAATCCGGCGCTGTCGTCGAATACATCATCGCCAAATACGGCCAGGGTCGCTTGCGGCCGGGGCCGAATGATCCGGACTTTGCTTCGTATCTCTATTGGTTTCACTTCGCCAACGGCACCTTGCAGGCGGCGATGGGGCGGCTGATGATCCTGAACCGGCTCGATCTTCCCGAGGACAATGCCATGCTCGGGGCGATGCGCGCGCGGCTCAACCGCGCCTTCGCCGCCGTCGAGGCGCGCTGCGGCGAGGCGGACTATCTCGCAGGCAATGCGCTCACTGCAGCCGACATCATGACCGTGTTCTCGCTGACCACGATGCGCTATTTCCTGCCCTATGATCTCGCGCCATACCCCAACATCCGCGCCTATCTGTCACGCATCGGCGCCCGCCCAGCCTATCAGCGCGCCATGGCCAAGGGCGATCCGGGAATGGCGTTGTTGTTGAGTTGAGCACAGGGTTGCCCCGAAGA
>NZ_CAFI01000284.1 GCF_000239775.1 Bradyrhizobium sp. ORS 375 | reverse complement strand
TGATGAAGCGTTGGCAGAGCAGGCTGGGATTAGTCCGCCGTCAGGATGTCCGGCGCCTTGAAGTTCGCCGGATCGAGCTGCCACTTCTTCAACAGCTCCTGGTGGATGCCCTCCTTCTGCACCTCGATCAGGGCGGCCAGCACGGCGTCGCGGAACTTGGGCTTGTCCTTCGGCACGGCGATGCCGACCGAATAGGGAATGGTCACGGCGATCGCCTTCTCCAGCTTGTCCGGATAGGCCTTCACCGCCTGGTCGACCGTGTTGACGTCGTTGATGTAGGTGTCGGCGCGGCCGGCGAGGATGGCCTGGATGCAGTTGGCGTTGTTGTCGTAGAGCTGGATCGTCGGCTCAGGCTTGCCGGCTTCCTTGCATTTCGGGGCGAGATCCTGGATCAGCGGCACCTCGACATAGCCGGTGTTCTCGGCCGCGGCCGCGCCGCACAGCGACAGATTGATGCCGTTGATGCCCTTCGGATTGCCCTTGGCGACCAGCACGCCGTCGAACACCTTGGAATAGGTGATGAAGTCGGCGGCCTTGGCGCGTTCCTTGGTGGCGTAGATGTCCGAGATGACGATGTCGGCCTGGCCGCTCGCGAGCGTCGTCAGCAATGCGGCGAATGTGACCGGCTTGTAGGTCAGCTTGAAGCCGAGGCAGTCGCCGATCGCTTCGCCGAGATCGATGTCGAAGCCGACATATTTGCTCGGATCCTTCGGGTCGATCGACTCATAGCCCGGCGTGTGCGGGTTGATGGCGTTGACCAGCGTCTTGCCCTTCCAGTCCGGATATTTCTCCTTCAGCGCCGCGCAGCCCGCCGGTGTCGCCGCCTGCGCGTCGATGGGGGCGAGAAGCCCCACCGCGATGATGGCGCCGAGCGCGGCAAGCCACGCGCGTCGCGCTCCAGTGAATAGCCTCGTCTGCATGTGCCAGCTCCTTCGAACGGTGATGTCGCGCTGGTCCGGCGGTGCATGGGTGCCGTCGCCCCGGTCCAAGCTCAGGAGCAAGCTTAGGTGCGGGCGCGGACGGATGACTTGTCCGTGGGCGCACAAAAAATTGGATCGCGCCGGTGCAAGAATTGAGCACGCATTGCCCAAAACGACGCCGCTCCAGGAGGAGCTGCCGATCGGGGTGTGATCTTCCGAGTCATTACACGAATTTCCGTGAATCAGAAATTCGTCGAGAGCCGAGATGGAACGGCCAGTGGCCCACGCGTCAGGCTCGTGGCACTGGATGGCGGTTCGCCCATGCACATGTGCATTGCGATAAGCCGCCTCGCGGGCTTGGCGGCAGCGGAGCTGCCGACTACGATGCCATCGCGCAACGTGCTCTTTGTTTGTTGAGGTGTCTGCAATGCTGTTCCGTTTTACGGGACAATTGTCGTTTGGCCAATTCGCAGTGCGGACACTGATCGCTGTCGCCTATGCCATCATCTTCGCGCCGGTCGTCATGATCGTGATGACGAGCTTCTTTGCGCAGGAGATCGTCAGCTTCCCGCCGTCGGGGCTGTCGCTGAAATGGTACGCGAACGCGCTGAGCAAGCCGGAATTCTTGCGTGGCCTCGTCACCAGTTTCCAGGTGGCGCTGCTCGCGACCGCGATCGGCGTGCCGCTCGGCACCGCCGCTGCGCTCGCGATCGTGCGCGGCGAATTCCGAGGGCGGCAGGCGCTGTCGTCGTTCCTGCTGGCGCCGCTCGCGGTCCCCGGCGTGGTCGCCGGCTCCGGCCTGTACATGTTCTACGTGCTGGCCGAGGATCTGCTCGACCGCGACATCAAGGCGACCACCGAGGGCCTCGTCGCCGCGCATACGCTGCTGGCCATCCCGTGGACCGTGCGCCTCGTCGTCGCCAGCCTGCAGGGCCTCGACCGCGCCGCCGAGGAGGCGGCTGCCAATCTCGGTGCCAGCCCCTTCACGGTCTTTCGGCGCATCACCCTGCCGATGATGCGCTCGGGGATCGTCGCCGCCGCGATGTTCTCTTTCATCCAGAGCTTTGAGAATCTCGATCTGTCGATGCTGCTGGTCGGCCCCGGACGGATCACGCTTCCTGTGGCCATGCTCAACTATCTCGAATTCCGCATCGATCCGACGCTCGCCGCCGTCGCCACCGTGCAGATCGCGCTGGTCGGACTGTTGATGGTGATCACCGACCGCTTCGTCAAACTGTCGCGGGTGGTGTGATGGCGCAGCTCACTCTCGAGAAGCTCACCAAGCGCTTCGGCACCTCGATCGGCGTTGAGAGCCTCGATCTCTCCGTCAATGAGGGCGAACTGGTCGCGCTGCTCGGCCCGTCCGGCTGCGGCAAGACGACGACGTTGCGCATGGTCGCGGGCTTCCTGCCGCCGACCAGCGGCCGCGTGCTGTTCGATCGCGAGGACGTCACGCAACTGCCGGCCTACAAGCGCGCCACCGGCATGGTGTTCCAGTCCTACGCGCTGTTTCCGCATATGAGCGCGGCCGACAATGTCGGCTTCGGCCTGGAGATGCGCGGCCTCAACGCGGCCCAACGCAAGACGAAGATCGACGAGGCGCTGAAGCTGGTGCGGCTGTCGCATCTGGCCGACCGGCTGCCGCGGCAATTGTCCGGCGGCCAGCAGCAGCGCGTGGCGCTCGCGCGCGCGCTGGTGATCAATCCGCGCATCTTCCTGCTCGACGAGCCCCTGTCCAATCTCGACGCCAAGCTGCGCGCCGAGGTGCGGCTCGAGATCCGCGCGCTGCAGCAGCGGCTCGGGCTGACCACGCTGATGGTGACGCATGATCGCGAGGAGGCGCTGACGATGGCCGACCGCCTCGTGGTGATGGACGGCGGCCGCGTCCGCCAGATCGGCACTCCGCAGCAGCTGTATGATTCGCCGGTCGATGCGTTCGTCGCCGACTTCGTCGGCCGCTGCAACATTCTTTCGGGTCGGCGCGCGAATGAGCGCGAGTTCCGCACCACCGGCGGGCTGTTGCTGCCGACCGATGTCGCGAGCAGCGAGCGTGACGATGCGGACGCGTTCGCGCTGCGTCCCGAGCGGATCACTGTTGTGGCGGGTGAGACTGGTGAGGTTCGCGGCCGCGTGCAGGCCATTACCTATATGGGGGCGCAGACCGAATACGTGGTGGCGCTCGGTGACGAGACGTTGGTCGCGGTCAGGCCGACGCCGGACGCCGGTGAGCCGCTCGCCGCTCTCAAGCCTCATGATGCCGTGTCGCTGCAATGGGACCGCAAGGTCCCGCGTCTCGTGCCGCAAACATCGAAGTAAGATCGTTCATCCCAAGCGAGAGGTTCTCCCATGATTTCGCGACGTCATTTTCTCTCCGCCAGCGCCGGCGTCGCCGCGCTGGCCTCCGGCATGCCGACAGCCCGCGCCGAGGGCGGACAGGTCGTGGTCGGCACCTGGGGCGGCGACTATGGCCAGCTGCTCTCGGACATCATCGACAAGCCGATCATGGCGCCCAAGGGGTTCGAGATCGTGCAGGACGTCGCCAATGCCGATCCGCGCAAGACCAAGCTGCTCGCCGAGCGGCAGAGCCGGCGCGGCTCGATGGACGTATCGTGCCTGTCCGACAACGACGCCTACATCGTGTCGCAGTCCGACGTATTCGAGAAAATCGACGCGGCCCAGGTGAAGCGGCTGGACAAGGTGTTTCCGGAGCTCAAGAGCGACATCGCGATCCCGCACATCTATTCGGCGCAGGTGATCCTCTACAACACCAACCAGGTGAAGACGCCGCCGCAATCCTTCGCTGATCTCTGGGATCCGAAATGGCGCGGCAAGATCGGCCTTGCCGACATTCTCTATCCCAACAACACGCTGGCTGCGGCGCTCGCCGGCGGTGGCGGCGTCAGCAATCTCGATCCGGCCGAGAAGAAGCTGATGGAATGGCGCTCGCTCGACGTGAAGATCTATCCGTCGAACGAGGCGCTGGCGGCGGCGCTGAAGTCGGAGGAGGTGTGGCTGACGACGATGTGGCTCGCCCGCGGCTTCATGTGGAAGAAGTCCGGCATTCCGCTCGCCCATGTCGTTCCGAAGGAGGGCACGCCGGCGATCGTGTTCCAGGCCTCGGTGCCGAAGAACGCCAAGAACAAGGCCGGCGGCTTCGCCTATCTCGACGCGATGCTCGACGCGAAGGCGCAGGGCGGCTTCGCTGACAAGATGGGCTATGTCCCGACCGTCACCGACGCCCCGCTGCCGGAGGACCTCGCCAAGCAGGTCAGCCTGACCGAGGCGGAGCGCGCGCGGCTGCTGAAGCCGGACTACGCCTATGCCGCGGGACGCTCGCAGCGCACGCTCGACTTCTGGAACAAGGAGTTCAAGGCGTAAGCCTGAACGATCTGGCTCCCGCGGCTTGGCCGCGGGGGCATTCGGCTTGTCAGCCGACTTATTCGTAATCGGAGCTCGCGCGATGGCGCTGCTGGTCGTTCCTGCCTGTCTTCTGGTCCTGGCGCTCCTGATCGGGCCGATGATCCTGATGTTCCGGATCTCGCTGAACCAGTTCAGCCCGACCCAACTGATGGTGCAGGCGCTGTCGCCGGACAATTACATCAAGGCCGCGACGGATCCGTACTACCAGCAGATCATCCTGGCGACGCTCGGAATCGCGCTGCTGTGCACCTTGCTGACCTTGATCCTGGCGTTTCCGGCGGCCTATTGGCTCGGCCGCATGGAGAGCCGCTGGAAGAGCCTGGTCGTGATCGCGACGCTGTTTCCACTCCTGGTCGGCAACGTCGTGCGCTCCGCCGGCTGGATGGCGCTGTTCGCCCGCGACGGCCTCGTCAACACGAGCCTGCTGAAGCTCGGCGTGATCTCGGCGCCGCTCGAGATCATGTACACGACCAAGGCGGTGATCATCGGCATCATCGCGGTGGTGCTGCCGTACATGATCCTGACGCTCTCGGCGGTGATCGAGAGCATCCCGCGCGATCTGGAATATGCCGCCGCCAATCTGGGCGCCTCCGGCGCGCGGGTGTTCTGGCGGGTGATCCTGCCGCTGTCCGGTCCCGGCGTCGCCGCCGGCTCGATCCTGGTGTTCGTTTTGTGCATGAACACCTATGCAACGGCGGTGCTTCTCGGCGGCCCGCGATTCAAGATGATGGCGCCTGCGGTGTACGACCAGTTCGTGCGCGGCAATAATTGGCCGATGGGCGCCGCGCTGGCCTTCATGCTGCTCGCGGTGACCATGGCGTTCACCGTGTTCGGCAGCGTGGCGTTCGCGCGGAAGTATCGGACGGGATAGGGCTAAGAATGTGTGGCGCGAGAACTTTGCCGCGCGGCCGGTGTAACCTCTCCCCGCCTGCGGGGAGAGGTCGGATGGCATCGATAGATGCCATCCGGGTGAGGGGGTACAGGTCTCACCACATACACTTCCCGCGCGGCGGCCCCTCACCCCAACCCTCTCAGCGCGAGCGAAGCTCGTCGCGGCCCCGTGAAGAACGGGGAGAGGGAGCGTACCGTCTCCTTCGCTGGTAGTTCGGGATAACAAGGATAGAAACGGCATGACCGACACACTGCCGGGCGATGAGCTCGCCTTCATCCGGAACAAGGGCGCGGCGCCGATCGTGCCGAAGGCGACGACGCGGGATCGCGGGATCGGGCCGTTCAAGCGGCTGGCGCTGCGCAGCGCCACCGTGATCGACGGCACCGGTGCGCCGCCGATCGGGCCGGTGGACATCATCGTCGAGCAGGGGCGCATCGTCAGCATCAAGAAGGTCGTCGGCTACGGCTATGCCGGCAACGCCGGCGAGCCGGCCGATCACGAGATCGACTGCCGCGGCAAATGGGTGACGCCCGGCTTCGTCGACTGCCATGCCCATGCGGGCGTCGCCTATCACTCCGCCAATGGCTGGGTGCCACCGGTCGACTACGTCTACAAGCTCTGGCTGGCGCACGGCGTCACCACGGTGCGCGAGATGGGCTCGATGAACGGCCTGTCCTGGATGCTGGACCAGAAAGAGCGCGCCGAGAACAATACGATCGCTGCACCGCGGCTGCTCGCCTATGCCTATTTCCCGGCCGTCAACGACATGGTCAAGACGATCTACACGCCGGAGCAGGGACGGGAGTGGCTGCGCGCAGTCAAGGAGCGCGGGGCAGACGGCATCAAGTTCTTCGGTGCGCCGCCCGCGATCATGGAAGCCGCGCTCGACGAGTGCAAACAGATCGGCCTGCGCACCGGCTGCCACCACGCCCAGATGGCGGTGTCGCGCATGAACGCGCTGACCACGGCGAAATGGGGCCTGACCAGCGCCGAGCATTATTACGGCCTGCCGGAGGCGCTGTTCGAGGATCGGGTCATCCAGAATTTCCCGCTCGACTATAACTATACGGATGAATATTTCCGCTTCTCGGTCTCGGGCCAGATGTTCAGGCAGGGCGCCGAACCGGGCTCGGCGAAGTGGAACGAGGTGCTGGAGCAGTTCCTGGAGATCGGCTTCACCTTCGTGCCGACGTTCACGATCTACGATGCCAACCGTGATCTGATGCGGGCGCGCCAGGCCTATTGGCATAAGGAGTACACCTGGAAGTCGATGTGGGACTACTTCACGCCGCA
Source organism: Bradyrhizobium sp. ORS 375 (assembly GCF_000239775.1). Lineage (GTDB taxonomy): Bacteria > Pseudomonadota > Alphaproteobacteria > Rhizobiales > Xanthobacteraceae > Bradyrhizobium. Next base: position 1,697 of record NZ_CAFI01000284.1, on the reverse strand, counting down.
GCGCGGCGGCCATGGCTCCTACTGGTATCGCTGGTCGACCCAGAACGAGATCGAGTGGAAGGAGAACTACCGGCTGTGGATGGCGTTCATCAACGAGTACAAGAACCGCGGCGGCCGCGTCTGCACCGGCTCGGATTCCGGCTTCATCTACCAGATCTTCGGCTTCGGCTACGTCCGCGAGCTTGAGCTGTTGCAGGAGGCGGGCTTCCATCCGCTGGAAGTGATCCGCTCGGCGACCTCGCAAGGCGCGGCGCTGTGCGGCCTGGAGAATGAGATCGGCACGGTCGATGTCGGGATGCGCGCCGACCTGCTGGTGCATGACCACAATCCGCTGACCGACTTCAAGCTGCTCTACGGCACCGGCGCCATGCGCTTCAACGACGCGACCAATGCGGTCGAATGGCATCGCGGTCTGAAATACACCATCAAGGACGGCATCATCTACGACACCGAGGAGCTGCTGGCCGACGTGCGCGAGCTGGTGAAAGCGAGCTGGGAGAGCGACGTGCCGGAGAAGTACGTCACCAAGAATAAAGACAAGGACGCGGCGGCGCCATGAGCGCCGGCGTCATCGACTTTTTCGTCCTGACCGGTTTCCTCGGCTCCGGCAAGACCACGCTGCTGCGCGACGTGCTGACCGCGGAGACGGCGTCGGATACGGCCGTGATCGTCAACGAGGCCGGCGAGGTCGGGCTCGACGGCGTGCTGCTGCGCGAGAGCGGCGATGATGTGCCGATGGCGATGCTGTCGAACGGCTGCGTCTGCTGCCAGGTCGGCAGCGATCTCGCCTTCACCATCGATCGCCTGATCATGGCGCCGCGCCTCGATGGCTTGCCGCCGCTGAGCCGGATCATCCTGGAAACCTCCGGCCTGTCGATGCCCGGCCCGGTGCTGCGCCAGCTCGCGACCTTGGCCGAGCATCGCATGCGTGTGGCCGTCGTCGCCACCTACGATCTCACGCGCGGGCTTGCCGTCGCGACGTTTGAAGAGGCCGCCGCGCAATGGGCCGCGGCGCATCGCATCGTCGCGACGAAGGCCGATCTCGCGCCGGACGCTCTGACAGGAGCGCCGGTTGCGATCGCGCAGCTCAATCCGGTGGCCGAAGCCATCGTCGATAGGAATCGCGCGGCCGTCGTGTCGGCTGCATTCGCACCCTTGTCGTCAGCGCCGCCGCTGCGCGAGATCGCACCAGCGCTCGCCGCCGCGCATCCGCGGCTCGCGCTCTGTCTCGTGCGCCCGAACGCCGAGATCGCCTACGCCGATCTCGCCAGCTGGCTCGATAATGTCGCGGGCCGGCTCGGCGAACGCCTGCTGCGGATCAAGGGTCTGGTGAAGGTGCCCGAGGCGCCGCGGCCGCTGCTGGTGGAAAGCGTCGGCACGATGTTCTCGCCGCCGCGGCAACTGACGGCCGAGAAGCCGCCCGCGCCCTTCATCGTCGTGATCGCGCGCGACATCGTGCGCGCGGAGCTCGAGCAGGTCGAGCCATCGAGTCTGTTCACGTTCTCCTGGCGCGAGCCACAGCGCGGCGCAGCGGCGAGCGGCATCGGCGCGGAGTGGGTGACCTGAGCCGCTGCTAACAACTGCACAGCCCCAAGCCACCCGCCGTCATTCCGGGGCAATCGTGCACACGCGCTTGCGTGGGCGCGATTGAACCCGGAATCCCGAGGTTGGTGAAAACGACCGCAAGCCAAGCTCGG